>JAEUNU010000036.1 GCA_016789125.1 Zoogloea sp.
TCACCAGCTCCACCCGCCAGGCGATCACGGCGGACAGCGGCGGAAACGACTTTACCGGCACGCTGCACGTCACCGCCGGCGATACGACGATCCGGGACGCCAACGCGCTGTCCGTGGTCCTCGATACCGGCGCCACCACGCTCACCGCCGGCCAGGCGCTCACGCTGGGTGGCAGCGCGGACAGGCTCGTCACCGACTCCGCGGCGCTGGTGTTTGGCGCGATGCGGGTGGCGGGTGACGGCCGCTTCACGGCGCGTGGCCCGGTGTCCCAGCTGGCGGGCGAGGCGCTGCAGGTGGGCGGCACGAGCCGCTTCGACGCCGGCAGCCAGGCGCTGAGCCTGACCGAAGCGGGCAACAGCTTCGGCGGCCTCGTTACGCTGAAGGCCGGTGACACGGCGCTGCGGGGCAGTGACAGCCTCAACGTCGCGCTCGACAACACCGGCGCCACGACGCTCACCGCCGGCCAGGCGCTCACGCTGGGCGGCACGGCGGCGAGCCTCGTCACCGACTCGGCGGCGCTGGTGTTCGGCACGACGCGGGTGGTGGGCGACGGCCGCTTCACGGCGCGTGGCCCGGTGTCCCAACGGGCGGGCCAGGCGCTGCAGGTCGGCGGCGCGAGCGCCTTCGACGCCGGCTCCGAGGCGCTGAGCCTGAGCGAAGCCGGCAACAGCTTCGGCGGCCTCGTCACGCTGAAGGCCGGTGACACGGCGCTACGCGGCAGTGACAGCCTCAACGTCGCGCTCGACAACACCGGCGCCACGACGCTCACCGCCGGCCAGGCGCTCACGGTGGGGGGCACGGCGGCGAGCCTCGTCACCGACTCGGCGGCGCTGGTGTTTGACGCGACCCGGGTGAACGGCGACGGCCGCTTCACGGCGCGTGGCCCGGTATCCCAGCGGGCGGGCCAGACGCTGCAGGTCGGCGGCGCGAGCGCCTTCGACGCCGGCTCCGATGCGCTGAGCCTGACCGAAGCCGGCAACAGCTTCGGCGGCCTGGTTACGCTGAAGGCCGGTGACACGGCGCTGCGCGGCAGTGACAGCCTCGACGTCGCGCTCGACAACACCGGCGCCACGACGCTCACCGCCGGCCAGGCGCTCACGCTGGGCGGCATGGCGGCGAGCCTCGTCACCGACTCGGCGGCGTTGGTGTTTGACGCGACCCGGGTGACCGGCGACGGCCGCTTCACGGCGCGTGGCCCGGTATCCCAGCTGGCGGGCCAGGCGCTGCAGGTGGGCGGTACGAGCCGCTTCGACGCCGGCAGCCAGGCGCTGAGCCTGACCGAAGCGGGCAACAGCTTCGGTGCCCTCGTTACGCTGAAGGCCGGTGAAACGGCGCTGCGCGGCAGTGACAGCCTCAACGTCGCGCTCGACATCACCGGCGCCACGACGCTCACCGCCGGCCAGGCGCTCACGCTGGGCGGCACGGCGGCGAGCCTCGTCACCGACTCGACGGCGCTGGTGTTTGGCACGACCCGGGTGGCGGGTGACGGCCGCTTCACGGCGCGTGGCACGGTATCCCAGCGGGTGGGCGAGGCGCTGCAGATGGGCGGCACGAGCCGCTTCGACGCCGGCAGCCAGGCGCTGAGCCTGACCGAAGCGGGCAACAGCTTCGGCGGCCCGGTCACGGTGATAGCCGCTCAGACCGCGTTGAGCGCCAGCGAAAGACTCGACGCCGTGCTCGTCAACACCGGCGCCACGACCCTGATTGCCGGGGATGAACTGACCGTGAGCGGTACCGCGGCCAGCCTCACCACCACCTCCGGGGCGCTACGTTTCGGCAAGACCACGTTGGCGGGGGCTGGCGATTTCACCGTGCATGGGTCGGTTTCCCAGGACGATGGCAGCGCGTTGGAGATCGGCGGCGCAACGACCCTGAAGCTCGACCTGCAGGCCGACGATTCCATCGTCCTGGCCAACTCCGGCAACGCTTTCAATGCTGCTCTGGGCGGGCGTATCGACCTGGGGCCTGCGGCCGCCGATTCGATCATCCACAGCCGGAACGCTGTCAGGCTCGGCGATCTGAGCGTCCTGGGCAAGGGCCTGCTGGAGATCCGGTCTGCTGCAGTGATGGGCACGACGCTGGTGCAGGATGTCCGCACCCAGGTGGCCGCCGATTGCAGCCTGCCCCAATCCTGCGTGTCGGTCCAGTCGAGCTTCGGTACGCCGCAGCAGTTGTCGGTGCATGAGGCCAGCATTGCGCAGCAGGTCGGCACGCGGATCGCCACCGGGCCGGACGCGACACTCAGCCTCCGCGCCTCCGGTGCGGGTTCCATCGATCTGAGCGCCGACGCCGCGGTGGAGGTCACGCCGGCTGGCGGCGTGGCATCCAGCGTGGCCGGGCTCGCCGGCTTTTTCTCGGTCTATTCGAAGGCGGGGCCGGAGGCGCGTACGCTGACCCATGGCGGCGGTACGACCAACCGCATCGAGGGGCCGCTCGCCGCCTTCACCCAGGCCGACACGACCCAGCAATCGGCCGACAAGACCGCGGTCGTGGTGGCTTCCGATACGATCCGCGTGGCGGCGCAGGGCATTGACGCCGATACGGTGATGCTGATGGCCCGGGAGGTCGTCGGGGGCGGGGGCAAGATCCAGACCCACGTCGCAGCCACCGCCATGAGCGATGGCCGGAACATCGCGACCGGTGTGGATGGGAAGCCCAACCCCCTCTATTCGATCCTCCCGTCGATCTTCGTGGTCGCCGACGGGCTGGGCGACCCCGCCGCCAGCTACAGCTTCGGCTCGCTCCGCGACCCGATCTCGATCAGTTTCGGCTATGTCGGGACGCCGGTGGCGAACAGTCTCCTGCAGACCATCGCCGTCGAGCCCTACCGGCGCGGCGACCCAGCCGGGGCGGTGCCCGTCTACCTGGATACCCGCCTCCAGGCCGGCAACGATCCGACCGGGCCGATCCGCCGCTTCCTGGTGTTTCCGGCGGGCACGCCGACCGGCTCGATCCGCATGGTGGTGGTCGATGGGGTCGAGATCCTCGATTCGTCGGCCTTCGCCTCGGTGCAGTCGGCGGTGGCCGAGCTGCTCAATCAGGTGCGCAAGGAGCAGCTCGAGAGCGGCTTCTCCAACGAGAACGTGGCGGCCCAGCTGCGCAAGGGCGTGATCACCGAAACCCGCGTCGGTCCGGCCGCCGTCGACCGCTTCCAGGGGGTGGCGCCGGCCCACGGCTGCGTCGGTACGATGATCGGCGAGATGATGGTCTGTGCGCCCTCCGCGGGGCCGCAGCAGCCATGACGAAGCGATCTGCCATTGGGGGTTTGCCCTGCGCTCCGGTGGGGCTACACTGGAAACGCAGGCGGAGCGGTTTTCGGCCGTCGGGCGTGTGTCGGATGTCATGTGTGAGGGTAATGTGACGATCGAAGAATGGCTGCAGCCGATTTTCAGTGACAGCCCCTGTGGCCCCAACCTGGAATACGACGCCGATTTCCTGAAACTCGAGGAAGCCGCCCGGCCCACGCCCGACCAGGAGTTCGGCCGCGACGGCGGCGAGGCGATCCGCATCCAGGGCGCCAATGCCGACTGGCGCGAGGTCCAGCGCCTCGCCGAGGGCCTGCTGGCGCGCAGCAAGGATCTGCGGGTGGCCGTGTACCTGTGCCGGGCGCTGCTGCACAACGAAGGCTTCGCGGGGGGCGTCAGCGGCCTGGCGCTGGTCGAGGGCCTGCTCGACACCTTCTGGGACGGCCTCCATCCCGAACTCGATGCCGACGACAACGACGACCCCACGATGCGCCTCAATGCGCTGGTGCCCCTCGGGGCGCTCGAGGCCGTGGTGGGCGACTTGCGGGCGAGCTTCGTGCTGCGCTCACGCAGCCGAGGCGAGCTGCGTGTCCGCGACATCGAGATCGCTCAGGGGCGCCTGCCCGCCGCGAGCGAGGGGGCCGCGCTCACCGAGGCCCAGCTGGCCGGCCTGCTCGCCGCCGCCATCGATGAAAACCCCGGCCTGCCCCAGTGTGCGGCGGATGGGCTGGCCTGTGTCAGGCGCATCGTCGGCCTTCTCGGCGACAGGGTGGGCGAGGCCTTCGTGCCCGATCTCAAGCTGCTCCAGGCGGCCCTCTACAGCGTGTCGAAGGCCCTCGGCGGGGCCTCGCCGGAAGCCGCAGGCGAGGCGTACGGCGAGGCTGGCGCCGCGCCCGCCGATGCCCCGCCGGGTGGCCCCCGCCGGGCGGCGGCGGGGGCGGTGCCCGGCGCGATCCGGTCGCGCGAAGATGTCATGCAGACACTGGGCCGTTTATGCGATTATCTTTCACGGCACGAGCCCACCAATCCGGTCCAGCTGGTCTTGCGGCGCGCGCAGAGGATGATGAACATGTCCTTCCTCGAACTGATGCAGGATCTCGCCCCCGACGGCCTCACCCAGGCCGAGACGGTGGTCGGCGAGAAACTGCATAAGGACGAGGAGGAATAAGGCAGGGCTTCGTTCCGGGCGTGGTCGGTCCGGGATCCCAAAACCATCGCAAGAACCATCGGTTTCTCGGAGGCTAAAATGGCAGGGAGCAGTCAGAAGTTCATCGCGCGCAACCGCGCACCGCGGGTCCAGATCGAATACGACGTCGAACTCTACGGAGCCGAGAAAAAAGTCCAGCTGCCCTTCGTGATGGGGGTGCTGTCCGACCTCTCCGGCAAGCCCGCCGAAGCGCCCGCCCCGGTCGCCGAGCGCAAGTTCCTCGACATCGACGTGGACAACTTCGACAGCCGCATGAAGGCGATGAAGCCTCGGGTGGCCTTCCAGGTGCCCAACACCCTCACCGGCGAGGGCAACCTCAACGTCGAGCTCACCTTCGAGTCGATGGATGATTTCTCCCCCGCCGCGGTGGCCCGCAAGGTGGATGCGCTCAACAAGCTGCTCACCGCCCGCCAGCAGCTCTCCAACCTTATCACCTACATGGACGGCAAGAGCGGTGCCGAAGAACTGATCGCCAAGGTGCTCAACGACCCGGCCCTGCTGCAGTCGCTGGCCGCCGCGCCCAAGCCTCAGGATCAGGGCGGCGGCTGACACGGCCCGAACGCCCGGTTTCTTGCAGCAAGGCAGATAGATTCCCGTGCCCCGGCAGGGGTGCAAGCATGCAGCGGAGGTTGTTCGAATGGCAGACCAACAAATCCAGTCAGATGCCCTGAGCGGCCTGGCTGTCGAGGGGGGCGACTTTGCCTCCCTGCTCCAGAAGGAATTCAAGCCCAAGTCCGAAGAGGCCCGCGACGAGGTCAGCCGGGCGGTGCAGACCCTGGCCCAGCAGGCGCTGGCCCAGACCCAGCTGATCAATGCCGACGTGCTCAAGTCGATCGAGGCGATCATCGCCGAGCTCGACCGCAAGCTCTCCGAGCAGATCAACCTGATCATCCACCACGAAGACTTCCAGAAGCTCGAAGGCGCCTGGCGCGGCCTGAGCTACCTCGTCAACAACACCGAGACCGACGAGACCCTGAAAGTCCGGGTGATGAACATCACCAAGGCCGACCTGGGCAAGACCCTCAAGCGTTTCAAGGGCACCGCCTGGGACCAGAGCCCGATCTTCAAGAAGGTCTACGAAGAAGAATACGGCCAGTTCGGCGGCGAGCCCTTCGGTTGCCTGGTGGGCGATTACTACTTCGACCACTCGCCCCAGGACGCCGAACTGCTGGGCGAGATGGCCAAGGTGTCGGCGGCGGCCCACACGCCCTTCATCTCCGGGGTGTCGCCCACCGTGATGCAGATGGATTCCTGGCAGGAGCTCGCCAACCCGCGCGACCTCACCAAGATCTTCTCGACCCCCGAATACGCCGCCTGGCGCTCCCTGCGCGACTCCGACGACGCCCGCTACATCGGCCTCGCCATGCCGCGCTTCCTGTCGCGCTTGCCCTACGGCGCGCGGACCAGCCCGGTCGATGACTTCGATTTCGAGGAAGACACCGGCGCCGCCGACCACCGCAAATACACCTGGGCCAACGCGGCCTACGCGATGGCGGTGAACATCAACCGCTCGTTCAAGGAGTTCGGCTGGTGCTCGCGGATCCGTGGCGTCGAATCGGGCGGTGCCGTCGAAGGCCTGCCGGTGCATAGCTTCCCCACCGACGACGGCGGGGTCGACATGAAATGCCCCACCGAGATCGCCATCAGCGACCGCCGTGAGGCCGAGCTCGCCAAGAGCGGCTTCATGCCCCTGATCCACCGCAAGAACTCCGACTTCGCCGCCTTCATTGGCGCCCAGTCGCTGCAGAAGCCGGCCGAGTACGACGACCCCGACGCCACCGCCAACGCCAACCTGGCGGCGCGCCTGCCTTACCTGTTTGCCTGCTGCCGGTTTGCCCACTACCTCAAATGCATCGTCCGCGACAAGATCGGCTCGTTCAAGGAGCGCGGCGACATGGAGCGCTGGCTGCAGAACTGGATCATGAACTACGTCGATGGCGACCCGGCCCACTCCACCGAGCAGACCAAGGCTCGCCGGCCGCTGGCGGCGGCCGAGGTGGTGGTCGAGGAGGTCGAGGGCAACCCGGGCTACTACACCTCCAAGTTCTTCCTGCGTCCCCACTACCAGCTCGAGGGCCTGACGGTATCGCTGCGTCTCGTCTCCAAGCTGCCGGCCCAGAAGAGCGCCTGAGCCACACCTGTTTGGGTCGCCCCGCCGCTTCTCGGGTTTGGGGCGGAGCGGCCTGCAGTGTTCGTGTCCGACCCGAGTCGCGGACGGCCCCGGAGCGGGGCGGATCGCAATGTGAGCGGTGGTGCAGCTCTGGGCTGGATGCCCGGACCGCCAGACAATGTGTTGTTCAAACGCTAGGAGACCAAAATGGCCGTCGACATGTTCATGAAGATCAAGACGATCACCGGGGAATCGGTGGACAAGAAGCACAAGGACGAGATCGATGTGCTCGCCTGGAGCTGGGGCATGTCGCAAAGCGGCACCACCCACATGGGCGGTGGCGGTGGAAGCGGCAAGGTCAGCGTCAATGACCTCTCCTTCACCAAGTACGTGGACGGGGCAAGCAACGCCCTGATCCTCGGCTGCTGCACCGGTGAGCACTACGACGAGGCCGTCCTCACCGTGCGCAAGGCCGGCAAGGACCCCCTCGAGTACATCAAGATCACGATGAAGGAAGTGCTCGTGGCGTCGGTGAGCGTCGGTGGCAGTGGTGGTGAAGATCGGCTCACCGAGAACGTCACGCTCAACTTCGCCGAGTTCAAGTTCGAGTACCAGCCGCAGAGCGCCAAGGGTGGCAAGGAAGGTGGCGCGAAGATCGCAGCCTGGGACATCGCCGGCAACGCCGCGGCCTGACCCGTCGTATCGGTGCGTCCCGGGCGGCCGGCCCGGGGCGCATCCGCCAGGTCTGCGCCTCCTACGGTGCGCTTCGGCGTCCGGGGGTGTCGCTGCCTGCAACCGGACTTTGGAGAACTCCGGGCCGCCCCCGCGTCCCGGCTCACCGAAAGGCTCGCGTCATGGCTCTGCGCGACATGTTTCTGAAGATCGACGGCACCAAGCAGGGGCCGATCAAGGGCGAGTCCGTCGACACGCGCCACGCGGGCGAGATCGACGTCGTCTCCTGGTCTTGGGGGATGAGCAGCCCCTCCGATGCCTTCGGCAACGCCACGGCCCGCACCAGCTTCGACCAGCTGCGCATCGTCAAGGGCGTCGACAGCGCCAGCACCGCGCTGATGTCGGCGCTGCGCAACAACGAACTCGTCAAGAAGGCCGTCCTCACCGTCCGCAAGTCGGGCGGCCCCGACGCCCTCGATTACTTCATGATCACCATCGAGAAGGCGCGCCTCACCCATCATCAGGTGAGCGGCGGCGCAGGGGCGGATTCATCCGTGCTGACCGAAGAGTTCGCCTTCAGCTTCCAGAAGGTCAAGGTCGAATACGTCCCCCAGGGCAAGACCGGCGGCGGGCGTGGCACCCTCACCTTCGAGACCGAAATCAACACCAACGCATAGGCTGAACCAGCCCGGGGTCGACGCCATGAATCCAGTCCAAGCCGCAGAACGTGCCATCCGGGAGGGGAGTGTCGATGAAGCCCTCCAGCGCCTCCAGAGCGCCGTGCGGGCCAGCCCCGGCGACGCCGCGCTGCGCATTTTCCTCTTCCAGCTGCTGGCCGTGCAGGGGCAGTGGGAGCGCTCACTCAACCAGCTCAACGTAGCCGCCGAGCTCGACGCTTCGGCCCTCGCGATGGCCCAGATGTACCGGGAAACACTCCACTGCGAGGCGTTGCGGGCCGGCGTGTTTGCCGGGCGGCGCTCGCCGGTCATCTTCGGCCAGCCCGACGACTGGCTGGCGCTGCTCATCGAAGCGCTGCTGACCGCCGGGCAGGGCCGCCCCGACGCCGCCGAAGCCCTGCGTCAGCGCGCCTTCGAGGCCGCCCCGGCGAGCGCCGGCAGCATCGACGGCCAGGCCTTCAGCTGGATCGCCGATGCCGACATGCGGCTCGGGCCGGTGTGCGAGGCGGTCATCAACGGGCGTTACTACTGGCTGCCCTTTGCCCGCCTCAGCCGCGTCGTCATCGACAAGCCCGAAGACCTGCGGGACACCGTCTGGATGCCGGCCCACTTCATGTTCACCAACGGCGGCGAGAGCGTCGGCGTGATCCCGACCCGCTACGTGGGCTCCGAGCAGCATCCCGACCCGCTGGTCCGGCTGTCCCGCCGCACCGAATGGGTCGAGGCGCCGGCGGGGGTGTTCACCGGCCTCGGGCAGCGGGTGCTGGCCACCGACGTGGGCGAGTTTCCGCTGATGGACGTGCGCGAGATCTTCATCGCCCCGGCGGCCGACAACGGGGAGTGACGCGTGGCCGACCCGAGCCCGACCGAACGCCTGCAGCCCTCGCTGCTCGACCGTCTCACCGACGACGCCCCCACGGTGCTCACCGAGCCCCGTGAGGCTCGCGTCCTCACCAAAGGCCAGCTGCGCGCCGCCGTGTTGCGTGATCTCGCCGCGCTGATGAACGCCATCCGCCTGGACGCCATCGAAGACCTGTCGGCCTACCCCGAGGTGGCGCGCTCGGTGCTCAACTACGGCATGCCGGCCTTTGCCGGCGAGACCGCCTCCACCCTCGACGTGCACGACCTCGAGGAGGGCATCCGCAGCGCCATCCTGCGCTTCGAGCCGCGCGTGCTGCCCAACACCCTGCTGGTCGAGGCGATGGCCACCGACAACGGGCTCGGCTGGCACAACGTGGTGAGCGTGCGCATCTCGGCCCAGGTGTGGGCCCAGCCGGTACCCCTCGAGCTCCTGCTGCGCACCGAGGTCGACCTCGAAACCGGCCAGGTCGCCCTGGCCGAGCTGGCCGCCTGAGCCCCCGCCATGGACCCGCGCCTGCTCCGCCACTACAACCAGGAGCTCCTCCACCTCCGCGAGATGGGCGCCGAGTTCGCCCAGGCCTTCCCCAAGATCGCCGGCCGCCTGGGCATGGAGGGCATCGAGGTGCACGACCCCTATGTCGAGCGCCTGCTCGAAGGGGTGGCCTTCCTGGCCGCGCGCATCCAGCTCAAGCTCGACGCCGAGTTCCCCCGCTTCTCCCAGCGCCTGCTGGAGATGCTCTACCCCCACTATCTGGCGCCGACGCCGGCCATGCTGGTGGCGCAGTTCCAGCCCGTTCTGGCCGACGCCAACCTCGCCGCCGGCTGCCCCGTGCCCCGCGGCACCGCCATCCGCAGCCTGCCGGGCAAGGGCGACGCCGCGGCCTGCGAGTTCCGTACCGCGCGGGCCCTCAAGCTGTGGCCGGTGGAGGTCGTCGAAGCCGGCTATTTCTCGTTCGCCCCCGATCTGCCGCTGGCCGGCCTGCCCCTTGGCGGCGTCTGCAAGGGCGGCGTGCGGATCCGCCTCCGCAGCAGCGCCGGCCTCGGCTTTGCGCAAACCGGCATCGACAGCCTGTGCTTCCACCTTGGCGGCGCCGACGAAGTCGCTTACAAGCTCTTCGAGCTGATCGGCGCCTCGGCCCTCGGCGTGCTGCACGCGGCCGGCGAGCGCGGCAAGGCCAGCTTCCGCTTCATCCCGCGCGAGCACATCGGCCTGCCGGCCTTCGACGACGCCGAGGCGCTGCTGCCGGTGAGCGCCCGCAATTTCGGCGGCTACCGCCTGCTGCAGGAATATTTCTCGTTTCCCCAGCGCTATCTCTTCGTCGAGATCGGCGGGCTGGCCGAGGCCGTGGCGGCCAACCCCGGCACCGAGATGGAGCTGGTGATCCTCTTCGGGCGCGGCGACGCGGCCCTCGAGCCGGTGGTCGGCGCGGCCGACTTCCTGCTCAACTGCACGCCGGCGATCAACCTCTTCGAGAAGCGCATCGACCGCATCCAGGTCACCGACAGCGGCAATGAGTTCCACGTGGTGCCCGACCGCACCCGGCCGATGGATTTCGAGATCTACGACCTCACCGAAGTCACCGGCTACGGCACCGGCGTGCAGAGCGAGCAAGCTTTCCAGCCCTTCTACGCCGACCACTACGCCGCCGATCCGCCGCCCCACGGCTTCTACGCCCTGCGCCGTGAGCCGCGGCTGCATTCCGAGCGCCAGCAGCGCACGGGCCCGCGCACCGGCTACATCGGCAGCGAAGCCTTCCTGTCCCTGGTCGACCCCCGCGAGGCGCCCTACCGCAGCGACCTGCGCCAGCTCTCGGTGCTGGCCCGGTGCACCAACCGCGACCTGCCGATCATCATGCCGGTCGGCTTCGGGCGCAGCGATTTCGTGATGGAGGCCGCCGCCCCGGTCGAGGCCATCCGCTGCGTGCGGCGCCCGTCACGGCCCTGGTCGGCGGTTGCCGAGGGCGCTCAGGCCTGGAAGTTCATCAGCCAGCTCTCGCTCAACTACCTGTCGCTCCTCGACACCGACGCCCGCGAAGGCGCCGCCGCCCTGCGCGAGCTGCTCGGCCTCTACGCCACCACCGCCGAGGCGGGCATGCAGCGCCAGGTCGAGGGCCTGCGCTCGGTGCGCTGCGAGGCGGTGATCAGCCGCCTGCCGATGCCCGGCCCGCTGTGCTTCGGGCGCGGCCTCGAGATCACTCTCGAGATGGATGAGCTGCTCTTCGAAGGCGGCAGCGCCTTTCTCATGGGCTGCGTGCTGGAGCGCTTCCTGGCCCGGCACGTGAGCCTCAACAGCTTCACGGAGACGGTGCTGCGCTCCGTCACGCGGGGCGAAATCATGCACTGGCCGGCGCGATGCGGACTCCGACCGATCCTGTAGGGCCCGAGCTCGCCGCGCTGCTCGCCACCATCGCCCGCGAGCCGTGGGCGTGGGATTTCCACCAGGCCCTGCGCCGCATCGAATGCGCTGCCCCCGCCGCGCCGCGCTTCGGCACTGCCCTGCGCCCGGCAGAAGAGCCCCTGCGCCTCGGTCAGGATGTCTCGCTGGGCTTCGCTCCGGCCACCCTGTCGGGGCTCAAGCCCGGCCCGGCCGGCCAGCCGCCGCGGCTCGAAGTCCGCTTCTTCGGCCTGTTCGGGCCCAACGGCCCGCTGCCGCTGCATCTCACCGAATACGCCTACGGGCGCCAGCTGCAGGCCGGCGACCCGAGTTTCGCGCGCTTCGCCGACATCATCCACCACCGCTTCCTGGGCCTCTTCCACCGCGCCTGGGCCCAGGCCCAGCCCTGCGCCAGCCTCGACCGCCCGGGTGACGACAGCTTCGGCCGCTACGTGGGTGCGCTGGCCGGCATCGGCCTGCCGGGCCTGCGCGGGCGCGACGCCTTGCCGGATTTTGCCAAGCTCCACCACGCGGGCCTCCTCAACCGGCAGGTGCGCAACGCCGAGGGCCTCGGCCAGCTCGTCGAAGGCTTCTTCCGGGTGCCGGTGAGCGTCGAGCAGTTCGTCGGGCACTGGATGGCGGTGCGCCCGCGTGACCACGCCCGCCTCGGGATGGCCGGCAACGTGCTCGGCCGTAGCGCCCTGGTGGGCCGCCGGGTGTGGGACCGCCAGCACAAGTTCCGCCTGTGCCTGGGGCCCCTCGACCTGGCCCAGTACACCCAGCTCCTGCCCGGAGGGCGCGGCATCGCCCAGCTGCAGGCCTGCGTGCGCAACTACGCCGGGCTCGAATACAGCTGGGACGCCCGCCTCGTGCTGCACGGCCGGGCGGTGCCGCCGCTCTGCCTCGGCCAGGGCGGGCGGCTCGGCTACACCAGCTGGCTGGGGCGCCGCCAAGGCGCCGCGCCGGCCACCGATCTGGTGCTCGACGTGGACCGCGCCCTGCGCCGGGCCGCCCGCGCCAATCCCTCCGCAACTTCCAGGTGACACGATCATGAGCGAGATCAGCCGCGTCGCACTTTTCGGCAAACTCAACAGCCTCGGCTACAAGGCCATCGAAGGCGCCACGGTGTTCTGCAAGCTGCGCGGCAACCCGTACGTCGAGCTTGTCCATTGGGTCCAGCAGATCCTGCAGACACCCGACTCCGACCTGCACCGCATCGTCCGCCACTTCGAGCTCGATGCCGGCCGGCTGGCGGGCGACGTCACCAACGCCCTCGACCGCCTGCCGCGGGGCGCCACGTCCATCTCCGATCTGTCGGACCACGTCGAGCACGCCGTCGAGCGCGGCTGGGTGTATGGCTCGCTGATGTTCCGCGAGAGCCAGGTGCGCACCGGCCACCTGCTCATCGGCATGCTCAAGACGCCCAGCCTGCGGGGCGCGCTGATGGCCATCTCGCGGGAGTTCGAGCGCATCCGCGGCGACACCCTCACCGACGAGTTCGCGAAGATCGTGGCCGGCTCGCCCGAAGAGTTTCTGGCCGCCGCCGACGGCTCGGCGGCCCAGCCCGGCGAGGCCAGCGGCGCCATCCCGCCGGCCCAGCTGGGCAAGCAGGAAGCCCTCAAGCGCTTCACCACCGACCTCACCGAGCAGGCCCGCTCCGGCAAGATGGACCCGATCGTCGGCCGCGACGAGGAGATCCGCCAGGTGGTGGACATCCTCATGCGGCGGCGCCAGAACAACCCGATCCTGATCGGCGAGGCCGGCGTCGGCAAGACCGCGGTGGTCGAGGGCTTTGCCCAGCGCATCGCCCGCGGCGACGTGCCGCCCAGCCTCAAGGACGTCGAGCTGCGCGCGCTGGATGTCGGCCTGCTGCAGGCCGGCGCCAGCATGAAGGGCGAGTTCGAGCAGCGCCTGCGCTCGGTGATCGACGAAGTCCAGGCCAGCCCGAAGCCGATCATCCTGTTCATCGACGAAACCCACACCCTGGTCGGGGCCGGCGGCGCGGCGGGCACCGGCGATGCCGCCAACCTGCTCAAGCCGGCGCTGGCCCGGGGCACCCTGCGCACCATCGGCGCCACCACCTTCGCCGAGTACAAGAAGTACATCGAGAAGGACCCGGCCCTCACCCGGCGCTTCCAGTCGATCCAGGTGGAGGAGCCCAGCGAGGCGCGGGCCCTCCTGATGATGCGCGGCGTTGCCGGCACCATGGAGGCCCACCACAAGGTGCAGATCCTCGACGAGGCCCTCGACGCCGCGGTACGCCTGTCCCACCGCTACATCCCGGCCCGCCAGCTGCCCGACAAGGCGGTCAGCCTGCTCGACACCGCCAGTGCCCGGGTAGCGGTCAGCCTGCACGCCACGCCGGCCGAGGTGGACGACTGCCGCAAGCGCATCGCCGCCCTCGAGACCGAGCGCGAGATCATCACCCGCGAAAAGGACATCGGCCTCGACGTGGCCGAGCGCGAGGCCGCCGCCGGCACCGCGCTGGCCGCCGAGCAGGCCCGCCTCGCCGAACTCGAAGCCCGCTGGGACCACGAAAAGTCGCTGGTGGACGAACTCCTCGCCCTGCGCGGCAAGCTGCGTGGCAGCAGCCAGCCGCAGCCGGTCGATTCCGCCGACCTGCCGCCCACCTCCGAGGTCGAGGCGCCCGTTACGCCTGAAGCCCAGCTCGAGACGGCACCTGAACCAGCACCTGAAACGCCACCCGAGGCAGCGCCTGCCGTGCCCACCTCCGAAACCTCTCCGGCCAGCGCCGAGCCGCCCCCCGACCGCGAGACCCTGCTGGCCCGCCTCCACGTGGTGCAGACCGAACTCGCCACGCTGCAGGGCGAGCACCCGCTGATCCTCCCCACCGTCGACCACCAGGCCGTGGCCAGCGTGGTCGCCGACTGGACGGGCATCCCGGTCGGCCGCATGGCCCGAAACGAGATCGAGACGGTGCTCAAGCTGCCGGCCATCCTCGGCCAGCGCATCATCGGCCAGGACCACGCGATGGCGATGATCGCCCGGCGCATCCAGACCTCCCGCGCCGGCCTCGACAACCCCAACAAGCCGATCGGCGTGTTCATGCTGGCCGGCACCTCCGGCGTCGGCAAGACCGAAACCGCCCTGGCCCTGGCCGAGGCGCTCTACGGCGGCGAGCAGAACGTCATCACCATCAACATGAGCGAGTACCAGGAGGCCCACACCGTCTCCACCCTCAAGGGCGCCCCGCCGGGCTACGTGGGCTACGGCGAGGGCGGCGTGCTCACCGAGGCGGTGCGGCGGCGGCCCTATAGCGTGGTGCTGCTCGACGAGGTCGAAAAGGCCCACCCGGATGTGCACGAGATCTTCTTCCAGGTCTTCGACAAGGGCTGGATGGAGGACGGCGAGGGGCGGGTGATCAACTTCAAGAACACCCTGATCCTGCTCACCACCAACGCTGGCTCAGAGCTCATCACCAAGCTGTGCAAGGACCCCGACCTCATGCCCGACGCCGAGGGCATGGCCACCGCGCTGCGCGAGCCGCTGCTCAAGGTATTCCCGCCGGCGCTACTGGGCCGCCTGGTGGTGATCCCTTACTACCCGCTCAACGACGAGATGATCGGCGCCATCGCCCGCCTGCAGCTCGGCCGCATCCAGCGCCGCATCCGCGACAACCACCGGGTGCCCTTCACCTACGACGACGCGGTGGTGAAGCTCATCGCCAGCCGCTGCACCGAGCTCGAAAGCGGCGGCCGCATGATCGACGCGATCCTCACCAACACCATGCTGCCGCGGATCAGCGAGGAGTTCCTGCGTCGCATGCTCGAAGGCCAGCCCATCGAGCGCGTGCAGGTCGGCGTCGCCGGCAACGACTTCACCTACAGCTTCGACTGAAAGGCCTGGTGCAGGCCATTCACGGTTACGACGAGGAGGGACTCGGCATGGGTTTCATCGCACAGGGCCTGGGGCCGGAGATCGTCCGCATGCTGCGCAAGGCCCGCGCCGAGATCCAGCAAGGCAGGGGCAGGGCGGAGAGCACCCGCTGGTTCGGCGATACCGCCGACCCGTTGATGACGCGCCTGCCGAACGCCCTCAACAGGATGGCGAGCGTCATCAACGTGACCGGCACCTCGGTCGGCTTCGAATCGCTCAACGATCGCAGCGGCGCCTTCGACACCGCCCGGAACCGCACACCGCAATACCGGCCCCTCGGCACCGAGGACACCGCCGACAACCGGGGCCTTTTCGTCGAGGCGTTGCGGGCCTGACCCTGCTCAGGCGCCAGTGCGTCGGCCGCATCGACCTTCAACCGGGAACCACCCATGCCAGAAACCGTGCCGAACGACCGGCCCGCGCCCGCCGAGATGAGCCTCGACGAGGCTGTCCGCTACGCCATCGAGCTTCATCGCAGCCGGCAGCTCGACGGCGCCGAAACCCTCTACCGGCGCATCCTGGCCGTCGCGCCGGAGCAGCCCGACGCGCTGCACTTCCTCGGCCTGCTGCATTTCCAGCGGGGGCGGTCCGACGAGGCCGTCGCGCTGATCGGCAGGGCAATCGAAGCGCAGCCCGGCTACCCCGACTTCCACAGCAACCTCGGCAACGTCTACACCGCCCTCGGCCGGGTCGAGGAGGCCGCCGACAGCTACGCCCGAGCGCTGGCCCTCGACCCGCAGCGGGCCGATTTCCACAACAACCTGGGCGTACTGTGCCGCGCCACCGGGATGGTGGCCGAGGCCGAAGCCGAGTTCCGCCGCGCCACCGAGCTCGACCCCGCGCACTTCCGCGCCTATAACAACCTGGGCATGCTCTACGCCGCCCAGGACAACATCGAGGCGGCGGTGGAGCATTACTGCCGCTCCATCACCCTGATGCCCAGCCACCCCGACGGCCACAAGCTGCTCGGCCTGGCGTATTACGCCATCGGGCAGGTCCGGGAGGCCGCGGAGGTCTTCCGCCAGTGGGTGCGCGAGCAGCCCCACGACCCGGTCGCCCGCCACATGCTGGCCGCCTGCTCCGGCGAGGGCGTGCCCGAGCGGGCCGACGACGCCTTCATCGTCGAGACCTTCGACCGCTTCGCCGACAGCTTCGAGGAGCAGCTCCAGCAGCGCCTGGCCTACAAGGCCCCGCAGCTCGTCGTCGACGCCCTGGGCCGCCACCTGCCACCGCCGGCCGGGCAGCTCCACATCCTCGACGCCGGCTGCGGCACCGGCCTGTGCGGGCCGCTGGTCAAGCCCCACGCAGCCCGCCTCACCGGGGTGGATCTGTCGGTGGGCATGCTCCAGAAGGCCGAGGGCAAGGGCTGCTACGACCAGCTCTACCGCATCGAGCTGGGCGCCTTTCTCGCCATGCCCGACGAGGCCGCCGCCTGGGACGTGGTGCTCTCCGCCGACACCCTGTGCTATTTCGGTCCCCTCGAGGCTGTCGCGGCGGGCGCCCGTCGGGTTTTGCGGCCGGGCGGCCTGTTTGGCTTCTCGGTCGAAGACGCCGGCGAGCGCGCGCCGGACGGCCACCTGCTCAACCCCCACGGCCGCTATGCGCACTCGGCGACCTACGTGCAGGCTTGCCTTGCGGGTGCCGGCCTTGCTGTGCTCGGCATCGACCCGGCGGTGCTGCGCACCGAAGGCGGCAAGCCCGTTCATGGCCTGATCGTCGTCGGCCGGGCGGTCTGACGGGCCGCGCCCAGGCCGCTTGGGCTATGATCCAATAAGAATGCACTGAGGGCGGAGGCTGTCATGATCCCGTTGAAGGTCGCCAGGCTGGTGAAGCTGGTCTCGCCGCTGGGCGAGGCGCTGCTCTTCAACCGCCTCGAGGGCAGCGACGGGTTGTCGCGCAATGGCGAGTACCGGGTCACGGTGCTGTCCAGGCGGCCCGACATCAAGGGTGACGAGCTCCTCGGCAAGAGCGTGTCGGTGCAGGTCACCACGCCCCGCGCCAGCCGGCGCGAATTCAACGGTCTGGTGGCGGGTTTCTACCAGGTGGGCCAGCAGGGGCGCTACCACCAGTACCTGGTCATCCTGCGGCCCTGGACCTGGCTGCTCACCCGCACCAGCGACTGCAAGATCTTCCAGGATAAAACCGTCCGCCAGATCATCGAGGCGGTGCTGGCCGACCACCCTTACGCCGACTTCGAGTTCCAGCTCAGTGGCCAATACACCCCGTGGGTGTATTGCGTGCAGTACCGCGAGTCCGATTTCAACTTCCTGGCCCGGCTGATGGAGCAGGAGGGCATCCACTTCTTCTTCCGCCACCAGGGCGGCAAGCACACCCTCGTCATCGCCGACGGCGCCCAGGCCCACGCTGCCGCCGCGGGCTACGCCAGCCTGCCCTTCGTCGAGCCCGAGGCCGTGCGGGCCCGCCAGGAAGAAGGCGTGCGCGACTGGACCCATGGCAGCGAGATCCAGCCGACCCGCTTCATCCAGCGCGACTTCAACTTCGAGAAACCCCGCGCCGACCTGCAGGCCGATGCCGCCCCGGCGCGCCCGCTCAAGCACGAGCACGCCGCCCGCCTCGACGTTTTCGACTACCCCGGCGAATACCTCGAGCGCAGCGATGGCCAGCGGATCGCCGCCATCCGCGTCGAGGAGATGCGCCACCCCTTCGACCAGTTCAGCGGCGAAGCCAACGCCCTCGGGCTCGCCACCGGCGGGCTGTTCAAGCTCACCGGTCACCCGCGCGCCGACCAGAACCAGGAATACCTCATTACCGCCGCCGACTACCGGCTCGAAGAAAGCCCACCCGAGTCCGAGCTCGCCGACACCGAGCTCTTCAGCGTGCGCCTGCAGGCGATCCCGTCGGCACAAACCTACCAGCCGCCGCGCCTCACCCCCAAGCCCATCGTCCAGGGCCCGCAGACGGCGATCGTGGTGGGCAAGGCCGGCGACGAGATCCACACCGACAAGTACGGCCGCGTGAAGGTGCAGTTCCACTGGGACCGCTACGGCCAGAAGGATGAGAACAGCTCGTGCTGGATCCGCGTCTCGCACCCGCTGGCCGGGCAGAACTGGGGCATGATCGCCATCCCGCGGATCGGCCAGGAGGTCATCGTCGAGTTCCTCGAAGGCGACCCGGACCGGCCCATCATCACCGGGCGGGTGTACAACGCCGACCAGATGCCGCCCTGGAGCCTGCCCGCCAACATGACCCAGAGCGGCATCCTCACCCGGTCCACCAAGGGCGGCAACATCAACACCGCCAACGCCATCCGCTTCGAGGACAAGAAGGGCGCCGAGCAGCTGTGGATTCACGCCGAAAAAGACCAGGACATCGAGGTCGAGAACGACGAGAGCCACTCGGTCGGGCACGACCGCAGCAAGAGCGTCGGCAACGATGAGACCGTCTCGGTTGGCAACGACCGCAGCGAATCGGTCACCAAGAACGAATCGGTGCGCATCGGGGCCAACCGCACGCTGACGGTGGGCGCCAATGCGGCTACCTCGGTCGGGGCCAACCGCAGCCTGGCCGTTGGCGCCGACGAGACCCACGATGTCGGCGGCAACCGCAGCCGCAGCGTGGGCAAGGACGAAAACGTCGAGATCGGTGCCAACCTGAGCGAGGACGTGGGCAAGAACGTCACCCTCAGCATCGGCGAGAACCAGTCGCTCACGGTGGGCAAGGATTCAAAGAGCCAGGTCGGCAAAAAATACTACCTCGAGGCCGGCGACGAGCTGGTGCTCAAGACCGGCGACGCCTCCATCACGATGAAGAAGGACGGCACCATCACGATCAAGGGCAAGGACATCACCGTGAACGGCAGCGGCAAGATCGGCATCAAGGCCTCCGGCGACGTGGTGATAAAGGGCGCCAAGATCGC
This sequence comes from Zoogloea sp., assembly GCA_016789125.1. GTDB lineage: Bacteria > Pseudomonadota > Gammaproteobacteria > Burkholderiales > Rhodocyclaceae > Zoogloea. The sequence continues at coordinate 18,921 of JAEUNU010000036.1, forward strand.
CGAAAACTGAGCCCCGGCGCCCATCATGCTGCAGGTCGTCAATCCCACCCCCTTGTCCGCGGCGCTGGTCGTGCTGGCCGATCCGGCCGGGGTGGAGTGTGCCTACGCGGCGGTCAAGGCCAGCTTCGATCTCTCGTCCGGGGCCCCGCTGCTTGCCCCGCGCCAGGCGGGCTTCCTGGCCGGCGACGTGCATTGGGGCGACCCGGCTGCCACCAGCCTCCGCGCCGCGGCCGATCTCACCCACCTCAAGCCGGCGACCGACGTGCTGCTGCAGGGCCGCGCCGTTGCCGCCGGCGGGCCGGTCGAGGCGATGGACGTGAGCCTGCGCGTCGGCCCGGTGGCGCGTCGCCTGCGGGTGTTCGGCAACCGCCAGTGGCTGCGGGAGGGCGACGAATGGGTGATCAGCCGGCCCGAGCCCTTCGCGCGCATGCCCCTGGTCTGGGAGCTGGCCTTCGGCGGGCATGTGCCGGCCGGGGTGCCGGAGGTCGAAGCACGCAACCCGGTGGGGCGCGGGCTGGTGGGCGCCGACGAGGGCGACATCGCCGGCCGGCCGCTGCCCAACATCGAAGACCCGGAGCAGCTCATCGCCAGCCCCGCCGATCGCCCGGCCCCGGCCGGCCTCGCGCCGATCCCGCCCGCCTGGCAGCCCCGGCGCGGCTGGGCCGGCACCTACGACGCGGCGTGGCAGGCGCAGCGTGCGCCTTATCTGCCCCTCGATTTCGACCCGCGCTTCTTCAACGTGGCGCCACCGGGCCTGGTCGCGCCGGGCTATCTCGCCGGTGGTGAAGAGGTGGAAATCAGTGGCTGCACGGCCGGCGCGCCGCTGCGCTTCCGCCTGCCGCGTCCGGCCATCGGCCTGGAGTGGGATTTCGACGGTCGCTCGATCGCCGCGGCGCCCCGGCTCGACACCGTGCTGATCGAGCCCGACCAGGGGCGCCTGCAAATGGTGTGGCGGGCTGCGCTGGCGGTGGACAAGCGGCTCACCCGCCTGCGCCAGGTGGCCGTGCGCTGGGAGCCCGAGGGAGAGCATCCATGACCCAGGTCGGTGAAGCGGTGCTGGTCGCCGTGCTGGCGGCCGACGAAAAAAAGGCCAAATGCGACTTCAAGCCGCCTAAGACAAAGTGGAAGGCCAACCTCGAAGGCGACGCCGACCGCCTGGGCACCAGCCTCGGCAAGCAGCCGAAGAAGGCCGCCAAGGAGGCCGAGCTCTCGTCGTCCTGCTGGCCGTCCCAGGCCCATCACCTGATTCCCCACCTCACCCTCAAGAGCCATCCCGTGTCGAAATGGCTGAAGGCCGGCGACATCCTCTACGCCGACACCCGCTACGACGTGGACCACCGCCACAACGGCAAGTGGATGCCCTACGCCTCCAGCCTGGCCGAGTGGAAGACCCGGGCCACCAAGCTGGCCGACATCAACAGCAACCGCCGGCTGATGTTCAAGGTGATGAAGTACGCGAAGATCCAGCTCCACCAGGGCAAGCACAGCGGTTCCCAGGATTTCGGCGTCGGCGAGATGCCCTACAAGGAGTGCGTCCGGAAGTACCTCGACAAGATCAACCGGCACGCGCTCTCGCACTACAAAAAGAAGCCGCCCTGCGAGGACTGCAAGGGCAAGAAGCAGGCCGGCAAATACCCGCCCCGGGACAACATGGTGCGCTACGTGGACAAGGCCTCGTCCGTGCTCGAGGACGACATCGACGCGTGCCGGATCTTCGTCTCCCGCATCGCCGCCGAGTGCGCCCAGGCGGGCGGCCTGTGACGGCCCGCGTCATGAGGATCGCAGGATGAAATATTTCAGGATGAGCCGCCGCTTTCCGGCCCGCGGCGTCGGTGTGTTCCATGACGGCAAGGGCGGCTCGCTGGTGCCGGGTTTCCGGATGAGCCCTGCGCCGCCAGCCCAGGGCAGCCGCGGCGTGCTGTCGGCGGGCAGCGCCCGGGCGGGCCGTCGGGCGCTGCCGGAGCCGGCGGGCCTGTTCCAGGACAGTCATCACTTCTTCCTGCTCAAGACCGGCCACCGCCTCGAGGAGGGCTTCGTGCCGCCCTTCAAGGTCGTCCTCGACCCCGAAATAGCCAACCCCCAACTGCCTACCTTCTTCGAGTCGCCCGCCTGGATCGGCACCCAGGCCTTCTACCGCGACCTGCTGGCCGCCGGCATCGACAACATCGAAGCGGTGCCCGTCGAGATGCGCGACGACGCGCGCAAGCGCATCATCCACGACTACCTGCTGCTCAACATCGTCGGCTGCGTTGCCTGCGCCGACATGGAGAAATCCACGGTGAGCTCCCTCGGCGAGGGCATCGACGTGATCACCCGGCTGGTCGTCGACGCATCACGCCTCGGCGCCTTCGACCTGTGCGTCGCCGCCGAGGACACCGACTGCATGATCGTCAGCGAGCGCGTCGCCCGCCACCTGCAGGCCTGCGGCTACGACGACATCCTCCTCGAAGAACTGGAGCAGGCCTGAGCCGCCGATGATGGCCCTCGACATCTGCGCCGCTGGCTGCATCACCCCCATCGGCGCGAGCCTCGCCGAGACCGCTGCCTCGGCCCGGGCGCGCCTCGCCAACCTGCGCGACGGCCCCTGGCACAACCGCCAGGGCGAGCCCCACGTGGTCGGCCGGGTGCCCGACGGCGTGTTGCCCGCGCTGGCCGAAGCGCTGCAGGCGGCGCCCATCTCCCGGCGCGAGGCCCAGCTGCTCCGCATGGGCCACGCCGCCCTGTCGGAGGTGCTCGAAGCCCTGCCCGACGGGGTCGAAGTGCCGCTGCTGCTCGGCCTGCCCGAGCACCACGCGATGCGCCCCATCGATCCGGCGGGTTTCATGCAGCGCCTGGTACGGCAGAGCGGCGCCCCCATCGACCTGGCCCGCAGCGTCGCGGTGCCGCGCGGGCGGGCCGCAGGCCTGATGGCCCTGTGCCAGGCCGGCGAGCGCATCGCCTCCGGTGCCGCCGGTTTCGTGCTGGTCGGCGGTGTCGACAGCTTCATCGAGCCCTGGCTCCTCGACACTCTCGAAAGCGCGGGCCGGGTGCGCAGCAGCGTCAATGGCGACGGCTTCTCGCCCGCCGAGGGGGCCGCCTTCCTGCTGCTGGGCGACCCGGCCCGCCGCGCCGCGCCGCCCCTCGCGGTGCTGGCGGGCTGCGCCATCGGGCACGAGCCCGGCCATCTGCATTCCGACGTGCCCTACCTCGGCGAGGGCCTCGCCGGCGCCGTCGGCCGGCTGCTGGCCGAGGCCCCGCCCGCCGCGCCGATCGCCTGCACCTACGCCTCCTTCAACGGCGAACGCTACTGGGCCCGGGAGTTCGGCGTGGCCCGGGTGAGGAATGCCGGCCACTTTGCCCAGGCCATGCAGATGGAGCACCCCGCCGAGTGCTGCGGCGATCTCGGCGCGGCCCACGGGCCGCTGCTGGCCTGCCTGGCGGCCCACGGCCTGGCCGGCGGCTATCGGCCCGGGCCCTGCCTGGTCTATGCTTCATCCGACGGGGGCGACCGCGCCGCCGCCCTGCTCGAAGCGCCACGCTGACGGAGGCTGCCATGCCGTGCACAGTCCATAACATCCAGGGCTTCGCCCACAAGACCAGCGGCGGCATGAGCATGGTCTTCCCCGACGTGTGCAAGACGCCCGCGCCCCCGGCCACGCCCATTCCCATCCCCTACCCGAACATCGGCAAGGCTTCCGACACCACCAGCGGCACCTCCACGGTCAAGGCCGACGGCAGCATGGTGATGGTGAAGGGCGCCAAATACATGATGAGCGCAGGTGACGAGGCCGGTTCGGTGGGCGGCGTCATCAGCGGCACCTTCAAGCAGGAATGCGAGTTCCTGATGTACTCCTTCAACGTGATGCTGGACGGCAAGAACGTCTGCCGCCTGGGCGACCCCCTGTGGCACAACAAGAAGAACATCTGCGGGTGAGCCCCGCGAAAGGCTGGCTCCCATGAGCGCCAATCGTCTCAATCTGGTCGAAACCCTCCACGCCGCCGCCGACAAGGCCTCCGGGCCCGCCGGGCTGCTGCGCGGCCGCCTGCTCGCCATCGACGGCGACGGCTGGCTGCGCGTGCAGGTCGACGGCCACGAGCCCTGGCGCTGCCTGTGGCTCGAAGGCAAGCCCCTCGAAGTCGGCGACGCCGTGCTGGTGCTGGCCCCGGCCGCCGCCAGCCCCGGCGTGGTGCTGGGGCGCATCGCCAGTTACACGGCGCCAGCCGCGCCGGCCCGGCTGACCCTTGAAGCCACCGAGGTGCTCACCCTCAAGTGCGGCGACGCGACCCTCGACCTGCGGGCCGACGGCAAGGCGGTGCTGAAGGGCGAGGACGTGCTGATCCGCGCCACCGGCCTTCAGCGCATCAAGGCGGGCAGCGTCTCGATCAACTAGGGCCGCCCAATGGTCGCCATCGCGCCGCTCGTCCGCCGGCACCGCTTCATGCCCGAGCGGATCGCGCTTCACGCCGAGGAGCTCGCCTACCTGTGGCAACGGCGGCGGGCCTCGCTGCGTTCCCCCGACATCACGCTGCCGGACCTCACCTACCTGCAGGAGCGCATCGAGGCCCATCTCCAGGGCCTGCTGGTGGCCGGCGAAGAACTGGCCCCGATGCTCGATGCCTTCCTGCACGGCGACCAGCGCGACGAGGCCTTTGCCGCTGCCTGGGCCCTCCTGCGCAGCGCGCTGCCCGGCAACGCCCGCAAGGTGCTTGAAGCCTTCGCCGCCGCCCGCGGGCCGGTGCTGGAAGGCTTCGCCGACGCGCTGGCCACAGCGCCGGCCACGCATACCGCGGCCACCCTTCAGGCGGCCCTGGCCCACGGCAGCCCGGCCCACGCGGCGGCGGCGGCCCTGGCCCTCGGCTGCCACCGCCTGCTCGATGCCCGCTCGCCCCGCCTGGCCGGGCTGCTGCTCGACGCCAGCCCCGCTATTGCCCCGCTGGCCTGGCGGGCGCTGCGGGCCTCCGACGGCCCCGCACCACTGCCCTTTGGCGAGGCCCTGCGGGGGCCATCCACGGCCCTGCGGCAGGCCGCGCTCGACCTGGCGGTGTGGCGCGGCGAGCCCTGGGTGCTCGATGTGGCCCGGAAACTCGCGGCGGAGGGCGACGAAACCGGGCTGGGCTGGTACGCCGCCCTCTGCCCCGCCGACGAACAGCACGCCGCGCTGGCCCTTTTTGCCGGCCGGCCGGTGCCCCAGCGCACGGCCCTCGCCGCGCGCCTCGGCCAGCCGGCGGCGATCGAGGCGGTGCTGGCCTGGATGGCCGATCCCGACCCCGTGCTGGCCGCTGCGGCCGCCCAGGCCTGGGAGCAGCTCACCGGCCTGTCCGTCGAGGGCGAGCGCAGGGCGCTGCCAGCGGCCGACCCGCTCGAGCAGGACTTCCCCATCATGGTGTGCCTGCCGGACCTGACCCGGGCCCGCCAGCAGTGGGACGCCCATCGTGAACGCTGGCTCGCGGGCGGCCGCTGGTGCCGCGGCTTCGACCTCCAGACCACCCTGACCAGCGAGGCCCAGCACCGGGTCGGGTTGCAGGCCCGCTGGGATTTCGCCGCCCGGGCGGCCCAGGCGGGCACCCGGCTCCTCGCTCCACCGGTGGTCTGAGCACCGGTGGCTGGTAAGATCGATCTTGTCCGTCATGCCCTGAAACTGAATCTCCGCCGAGACTGCCATGCGCATTTCCGTCATCAGCTTCAATGGTGCTCCGCCGGCCCGGCCGCTGGCCTACGACTTCGACAGCCGGGGCGGAGCGATCGGCCGGGAGGAGGGCAACGAGCTGGCCCTGCCCGACCCGGAGCGGCACATTTCCCGCGTGCAGGCGCGCATCGAGTTCGACGGGGCGAACTTCGTGTTCGTCGACATGGGTGCCAACCCGTCGTCCGTCAATGATCGGCCGGTGGGCAAGAGCAACCGGGTGGTGCTCACCGGCGGCGAGCGGCTCGCGATCGGGGGCTATGTGCTCGAGGCAGAGTTCGACCACGCCGCGCCGGTGTTCTCGACGCCCACCGTGGTGGCGAGTGGGGCCGACCCCCTCGGCCTCTTCGGCGGTGCGCCATCGGCCTCGCCGCTGTTCGCCGACCCCTTCGCCGCGCCGGCGGGGCCACCGTCGACACCGCCTCCGGCGGCGGGTGACGACCCCTTTGCGGTCTTCCTCGCCTCGGCCCGGCCTGCGCCGGTGGTGGCGCCGGCCGAAGCCGCCCACGATCCCTTTGCACCGCCGCCGCCCGCGCCGCCCCCCGCCCGGGTGGACGCGCTGGGCCTGGGGGCGGGCCGCGAGTCGTCGGTGGACGCATTGTTCGGGCTCGATGGCGGCGCTGCGCCGGACCCGTTCT
>JAEUNU010000040.1 GCA_016789125.1 Zoogloea sp.
CATCTTTTTAAAGAACCGCTGCAACAGCAGCGAAGAGGTGCGCATTATACAGAGATCCAAAACCCTGTCAAGCATCGCAGAAGATTTATTTCAAAACTTCGCTCAGCTTGCGGCGTGTTCGCTACAACCAAACCGCCGATCTTGCCACCCCCTCGCTACCCGCCCAAAACATCCGGCGCCGCAGCAAGAGAGCGCGCATTATAAAGAACTATCAGACTCCGTCAACACATTAGGGAAAATTAAATAATGCTGACTCGCGCAAACTTGCGCTTGCCCACCTGAAGCACCACCGTCTCGCCGGCGCGCAGCAGCAAACCCTTATCCGAGAGCTTCTCGCCATTCAGCCGCACCCCACCCTGATCAATCATGCGAAGGGACTCGGACGTGCTAGCGGTAAGGCCGGCCTGCTTGAGAACGCCCGCAATCGCGAGCCCCGCTTCACCAGCGGGCAGCAAAAATTCCGGCAGTTCATCGGGAATCGCATTTCTCTGAAACCGCGCCTCGAAGTCCTCGAGCGCCGCTACCGCCGCCGGCGCTCCATGAAAACGGGCAACCAGCTCCTGGGCTAGCAAGACTTTTACATCACGCGGATTACGGCCTTCGGCGATCGACTGACGAAGACCTTCGATCTCGGCAGTCGGCCGAAACGAGAGAAGCGTGTAGTAGCGCCACATGAGTTCATCGGAGATCGACATGACCTTCCCGAAGATCTCGCTCGGCGGCTCGTAGATCCCGATGTAGTTGCCCAGCGACTTGGACATCTTGTTCACACCATCAAGGCCTTCCAGCAGCGGCATGGTCAGGACGCACTGGGGCGCCTGGCCGTAGTGCTTCTGCAATTCACGACCAACGAGAAGATTGAAACGTTGATCGGTGCCGCCAAGCTCCACGTCCGCCTTCATCGCGACCGAGTCATACCCCTGACAGAGCGGGTACAGGAACTCGTGAATGGCAATGGGTTGCTGAGCGGTGTAGCGCTTGGAGAAATCATCACGCTCCAGCATGCGCGCAACGGTGTGCTGCGCGGCGAGGCGGATCATGCCGGAAGCCCCCAGAGCCTCCATCCAGCTGGAATTGAAACATACCTCGGTACGCTCGGGGTCAAGGATCTTGAACACCTGCTCCTGGTAGGTCTTCGCGTTCTCGAGAACCTGCTCGCGGGTCAGCGGGGGGCGAGTGGTGTTCTTGCCAGAAGGATCCCCGATCATTCCGGTGAAGTCGCCGATCAGGAAGAGCACCTGATGCCCCAGATCCTGGAAATGCCGCAGTTTGTTGATCAGGACCGTATGGCCGAGGTGAAGGTCGGGCGCCGTGGGGTCGAAGCCGGCTTTCACACGCAAGGGACGCCCGCTCTTCAGCTTCTCAACCAGTTCGCTTTCAACCAGAAGCTCGTCGGACCCACGCTTGATGAGCTCCAGCATCGTAGTGATTTCAGTCATATTTATCCTCGCGCAAGTCCCGGCCTGCGCAGTTTTTGGTAGACTCCGCAGCTTGTTTTTGCTTGGAAAGTCCGATGCTTGAAGAAAAGACGTCGATTCTAGCGCATCTCAAAAAGCTGCGTGAAACCGACCCGGCGCGACTTTGGCGAATGGCAAGCGTGGCAATTGGGTCTGCCGTGGGAATGGCGGCCGCGATCGCCGTAGTCCCAGGCGCAAACGAAAACCTCATCTCGACCGAGACGGTCATCCAGCAACTCGGCACGCCCCAGATCACCGTCAGCCGTACCGACGAACACCCTTTCATCCGGGAAGACCGCGTCCGCCCCGGCGAGAGCCTCGGGGCCGCACTGCGGCGCCTCGGGGTTTCGGACAGCGCCCAGATCTCCCAGGCAAACACCCAAAAACTGCTCAAGCAACTGGCCGGCGCCTTCCGCCCCGGCACCATTCTGACGGTTGCCAGCAGCGCCGAAGGCCGCCTGCTGTCGGCAACCCTTTCACAGCCAGGCGCCGAGACGACCCCCGTCATCGAAGCCCGGAACGGGCATCTCGAAGTCATCGAGAAGGCGCTCCAGCTCGAAAGCCGGGTGCACATGCAGAGCGGGACGATCCAGTCCTCAATCTTCTCCGCCCTCGACGCCGCAGGCCTACCCGACAGCGTGGCAGAAGCACTGTCGGGCATCTTCGGCGACGCCATTGATTTTCACGCGGACCTCCGCCGGGGCGATCGATTCAGCGTGATCTACGAGGTTTTCTACCACCAAGGCAGAGCCATCCGGACCGGACGCATCCTCGCTGCGGAGTTCATCAACCGGGGGGTTCGCCACTCGGCCTACCTGTTCCGCGGCATCGACGGCAACGAAGACTATTACAGCCAGGACGGCAGAAGCCACAAAGCGGGCTTCCTGCGCTCCCCCCTGGAGTTTTCCCGGGTCAGCTCGGGTTTCTCGATGCGCCTCCACCCGGTTCTCGGCGTCTGGCGCGAGCACAAGGGCGTAGACTACTCAGCCCCCCATGGCACCGCCGTGAAGGCCACGTCCGACGGCACCGTCGAATTTGCAGGCCAGCAAAACGGCTACGGGAACTTCATCGTCCTGCGGCACGGGGAAAAGTACACGACGGGCTACGGCCACCTGAGCGGCTTTGCCAGCGGCTTGAAGCCCGGCAACAAGGTGCGCCAGGGCGAGATCATCGGCTTCGTGGGGAGCACGGGGTGGTCAACTGGCCCGCACCTGCACTACGAGTTCCGCATCAACGATGTTCACCAGGACCCGCTGACGGTCACGCTACCCAATGCGGCGGCGCTCACCAAGGCCGAACTGCGCAGCTTCGAAGCCCAGACTGCCCCGCTTGTGGCACAACTGGCCCATCTGCAGCAGAGCAAGACCGTTCAGCTGGATTAAAACCGACCCCGGATTGAACAAAGGGCGCCAATCGGCGCCCTTTTTTATGCCTTGCCGTCCCGCCGACTCAAACCGAGAAGGAAGAACCGCAACCGCAGGTGCTCGTCGCATTCGGGTTACGGATGACGAACTGAGAACCTTCAAGACCTTCGGTATAGTCGATCTCTGCGCCGACGAGGTACTGATAGCTCATCGGGTCGATCAGCAGCTTCACCCCGTCTTTTTCCATCACGGTATCATCGTCGTTGAGGATCTCATCGAAGGTGAAGCCGTACTGGAAGCCTGAACAGCCACCGCCGTTCACAAAAACCCGCAGCTTGAGGTCGGGATTACCTTCCTCGATGATCAACTCTTTAACCTTGTTTGCGGCGCTGTCGGTAAAGACAAGCGGGCTCGGGGTTTCGGTAACGGCGTTCATGGGACAACTCCTTCAAATTTATCTCTGAATTATGGTCAGCGCCCGCACTCCAGGTCAAGACGCCAACAACAAATAGTCGACAAATCTAGTCGTGTTTAGTTCAAGGCATCAAGGGGATCTGCCCCAGACCGGTGGTTTCAGCGAGCCCGAACAGGATGTTGAGGTTCTGCACCGCCTGACCCGCAGCACCCTTCACGAGATTGTCGATCACCGACAACACGACGACCACATCACCCCCTTGCGGACGATGCACGGCGATACGGCACATGTTCGCCGAGCGCACCGAGCGGGTGGACGGGTGCGACCCCTTAGGCATCACATCGACGAAAGCCTCGCCAGCAAAGCGCTCCTCGAACAGAGCCTGCAGGTCCACATCCTTCTTGAGACGGCCGTAGAGGGTGGCATGAATACCGCGAATCATCGGCGTCAGGTGCGGCACGAAGGTCAAGCCCACCTGCGCCCGAGCATAGCGGGACAAACCCTGACGGATCTCCGGCAGGTGGCGATGGCCGGCAACGCCGTAAGCCTGGAAATTGTCGGCGGATTCGGAGAACAGGATATGCGTCTCCGCCTTGCGCCCGGCACCCGACACGCCCGACTTGGCATCCGCCACGAGGCTGCCGAGCTCGACGACCCCAGCCTCGACGAGAGGCAGAAAGCCGAGCTGCACGGCAGTGGGGTAGCAACCCGGATTGGCGATGACCCGCGCGCCCTTGATCGCCTCACGGTTCACCTCCGGCAGGCCATACACTGCCTCGGCAACCAGCTCAGGGCACGCATGCTTCATCCCGTACCACTTCTCCCACTCAGCCACGTCGGTGATGCGGAAGTCGGCCGCCAGATCGATCACCTTGACGCCCGCCTTCACCAGGTCGGCCGCCTGCTGCATCGCAATCCCGTTGGGGGTGGCAAAGAACACCGCGTCGCAGGCAGCGAGATCAGCGGACTGCGGATCGACGAAACGCAGATCGACCCGCCGGCGCAGGCTGGGGAACATGTCCGCGACCGGCATGCCCGCCTCGCCACGAGACGTGATCGCCTTGATCTCCACTTCCGGATGCTGCGCCAGCAAACGCAACAACTCCACGCCCGTGTAACCGGTACCACCCACCACACCAACTTTGATCATGCTCGCCCCCAACAGGAAATGAACAGCCGGCCTTGAGCCGGCCTCAACAACACACCAGCCGAAGATACTACGTCCAGATGACAAAAAGCCGCCCGAAGGCGGCCTTTCGATACAACCGGAAGCAGATTAACGCTTCGAGAACTGCTTGCGACGACGCGCCTTGCGGAAGCCGACCTTCTTACGCTCGACTTCACGGGCATCGCGAGTCACCAGACCAGCCTTCTTCAGCGGGGACTTGAGCTCCGCATCGTAGTCGATCAGGGCGCGGGTGATGCCGTGACGCACGGCACCAGCCTGGCCGGACTCACCACCACCGGTCACATTGACCAGAATGTCGAAGGTGTCGACAAAGTTGGTCAGAACCAGCGGCTGGCGAACGATCATGCGACCGGTTTCGCGGGAAAAGAACTGATCAACCGGCTTGCCGTTAACGACGATGTTGCCGGAGCCCTTCTTGATGAACACACGGGCAACCGCCGACTTGCGACGACCGGTACCGTAGTTGTAAGTCACAGCCCTTATCGGCTCCTCTTAAATCGCGAGAACTTGGGGCTGCTGGGCGGCGTGCGGATGCTCGGCGCCAGCGTAGCACTTCATCTTCTTGAGCATGGCGTAGCCGAGCGGGCCCTTGGGCAGCATGCCCTTGACAGCCTTCTCAAGAACGCGAGCGGGGAAGCGCTGCTGCAGCTTGGTGAAGTTGGTTTCGTAGATGCCGCCCGGGTAACCGGAGTGACGATAGTACTTCTTGTCCTGGGCCTTGTTGCCGGTCACGCGCAGCTTCTCGACGTTGACGACGACGATGTAATCGCCGGTATCAACGTGCGGGGTGTAGATGGCTTTATGTTTGCCGCGCAAGCGACGCGCAATTTCGGAAGCAAGCCGACCAAGGACCAGATCCGTCGCGTCGACAACGAACCAGTCGTGCTTGACCTCATGCGGCTTGGCAGAAAACGTTTTCATGAAGATTCCTTAGACACTTTTCCCGACACCGGGAACGACCATAATTCGGAAAGCCGCGGATTCTATCGCGCAGCCTGGACCAATGTCAAACGCTATCGCGCCGCACGGGCAAAAAAAGCGCAGATCGGGGAGATCTGCGCTGAATCCACACCAAAGGAGGAGGGTGGAGGAGACACCATTTCAGCCGCTCGAAAACCACCAAGCAACCGGATTGTCCTGATTATCTCCACGTGCGCTCCGCAGAAGCAAGCCTTTTTTGTGCATTGCGACATAAAGATTCCGATCACCCCATAAAACCGCTCTATTGTCAGAAAAATACTTATAAGACAAAGCGTTAAAAGAACAACCACCACAGAGAAAACGGCCCACACCTCCCCCGCCAGCGCGGAGATCCGGCCCGGCATGCGGCGTGACAACAAAACATGGGCAGCCAGACGGGCCCGGCCTCGCTACAATCGCAGGCGGCGCCGCACTCCGCGGCCCTCCCCAACAGCCGTTTTCAAAGGACGCAAGGATGGAATGTGTAGTGAAGTGGGTCGGCGGCATGACATTCATGGCCGAAACCGGCTCGGGCCACGTCGTGACGATGGACGGCGCCCCCGAGGCCGGCGGCCGCAACCTGGCTCCCCGGCCGATGGAAATGATGCTGGCCGGTGCCGGCGGCTGCACAGCCTTCGACGTGGTGCTGATCCTCAAGCGCAGCCGTCAGGAGGTCATCGACTGCACCGTCAGCCTCAAGGCCGAGCGCGCGGACAGCGACCCCAAGGTCTTCACCCGGATCGCCTTCCACTACACGGTGACAGGCCGCAACCTCAAGCCCGACTCGGTCGAGCGCGCGATCAAGCTGTCTTACGAAAAGTACTGCTCGGCGACGATCATGCTCGGCAAGACCGCCGAGATCGAGCACACCTGGGAAATCGTGGAAGCCTGAGCGCAAGAACCCGGGCCCGACAGCCCGGCGTCGGCTAGACCCAGTAAGCGACGCCGGTCATGAGCCTGGAGCTGGCCTTCATCGCGGCCTTCACCGGCGCAGGCAGTTCGACCCCACCGAGCTGCAGGGCTGTTTCTGCGTGCGCCACCTCGTCGTCCTTCATCTGCTCGATGATATCCCTCGAGCGCAAGTCCTGCTCCGGCAGCCGCGTCAGGTGGCTCTTCAGATGAGCCTCGACCTGACGCTCGGTCTCAGCCAGGAAGCCCAGATTGGCCCGATCGCCGAAGCGGGCCGCAAGCATGCCGATGGCCAGCGAACCGCCATACCACAGCGGGTTGAGCAGGCTCTTGCGCCCCCCCAGCTCCGCGATGCGCCTCTCGGTCCAGGCCAGATGCTCGGTCTCCTCCTGGGCAGCGCCGGCCAGCGCCTTCTTGATGTCCTCGTTGTCCGACATCAGGGCCTGCCCCTGGTAGAGCGCCTGCGCGCAGATCTCGCCGCAGTGATTCACGCGCATCAGCGCCGCCGCATGGCGCCGCTCCTCCTCGGACATCTCGGCCTCCGGCCGGGACTCGCCCGGAACAGGCCGCACCGTGTGGGCATTGGCAAAGACGGTCCGCAAGGCCCTGTCAAAACCGATTATCAGCTGGTCGATCATCTCTCACACCCCGGCAATCAAAACAGTCAGCGCACGCCCGCATCCTTGCGGAGCAAGTCGAGGATCTCCGCGAGGGACGGCCGAGCCGAACCAGGCGGGCAAAAATATTCCTTGGCCAGCACGGCATGCTGGCGGTTGAGCGCGTTATCGACGATCCACTGCCAGGAATCGTTGCGGGAGGGCACCCATTCGCCGCCTCGCCCCAGCGCATAGAGCTTGCGCTCCGCCGTCGCGCAGCGGATCCCTTCGAAGCTCACGCTCTCCGCGCCACCCGCGCCACGAACCACCAGCACATAGCGCACCACGCCATCGTCGGCAAGGCTGAGCGAACGGGGGTCGATGAAGAACTGCGTGCGGGTCGAACTGCGCACATCCAGGGGGATCAGCTCGGCACTCGACGGATAGGCCGGAAGCGGAACCTCCACCTCCTTCCACTCGGCCGCAGCACTCTCCTCGAAGAGCGCCGTGCGCTGGGCCGCGACAGGCTGAGCGAGCAGGCCGAAAGCAAGCGTCCCCAGCACGCCGGCGCAAAACCGGCAGACAAACTTACGCATGAAGATATTCGGTCCCACCGAGGCGAACATGACCAGGACGGGTGCCGGACCGCCTCAAAGTCCGACACAAGGCCGCGCTACCAGGCCTTTCCAGGCCCTTCAAGGGCGAGGGAACCCGCACGCAGGCGCCCTCGCGCCAGTCACGAAGGCGGTGCCTCGGAGTGCCCATCCGCCCCGCCCGGCGGAAGGTAGCTCGCCGGCACCTCGAAGAGGATGTTGCGGAACAGCAGCCGGGAAAGCTCGAGGAGCGCCGACTGATAGACCCCGCGTTTGAACTCGATCACCGCTTCCAGCGGCACCCAGTAATAACTCCAGCGCCAGGCATCGAACTCCGGGTGATTGCTCGCGCGCAGACAGACGTCCGAGTCGCGCCCCACCAGCCGCAGCAAAAACCAGATCTGTTTCTGCCCGCGATAGGTGTTGCGCCACTCACGCTTGATCCAGTGCTTGGGCACGTCGTACCGCAACCAGCCGCGCGTGCGGCCGATGATACGGACGTGCTCAGGCTTCAAGCCGACTTCTTCGAAGAGTTCACGGTACATGGCCTGTTCCGGCGATTCGCCGTGCTTGATTCCGCCCTGCGGAAACTGCCAGGAATGTTCTCGTATCCGTTTGCCCCAGAAGACTTCGTTGCGCGCATTCACCAGAATGATGCCGACGTTAGGCCGATAGCCTTCACGGTCGAGCATGGTGCAACCTTCAATTCATGAACTGGCCAGAATTCTTCCACAATTCCACCGCCCGTGAAAGGAGCGCCCCAAATCGGGACGACACACGTCGACCGCCGCCAGTGCCCCGGTGCACGGTAAAATCACGGGCTGTATTCACAACGGATTCCGCCATGCGTGCCTCCCAGTTCTTCCTCTCGACCCTCAAGGAAGCCCCCTCCGACGCCGAAGTGATCAGCCACAAGCTGATGATGCGTGCGGGCCTGATCAAACGCCTCGCCGGCGGCATCTACACCTGGATGCCCCTGGGCCTGCGCGCCCTGCGCAAGGTCGAGGCGATCGTCCGGGAAGAAATGAACCGCGCCGGCGCCATCGAGGTGCTGATGCCCGCGGTGCAGCCCGCCGAGCTGTGGCAGGAATCCGGCCGCTGGGAGTTCTACGGCCCCGAGCTGCTGCGCTTCAAGGACCGCCACGACCGCGAGTTCGTCGTCGGCCCGACCCACGAGGAAGTCATCACCGACGTGGTCCGCCGCGATCTGAAGAGCTACCGCCAGCTGCCCAAGCACTTCTATCAGGTGCAGACCAAGTTCCGTGACGAGATCCGCCCGCGCTTCGGCGTGATGCGCGGCCGCGAGTTCGTGATGAAGGACGGCTACTCCTTCCACAGCTCCTTCGAGGATCTGCAGCGCGAATACCGCAACATGTACGACACCTACCACCGCATCTTCAACCGCCTCGGCCTGAAGTTCCGCGCGGTGGCGGCCGACACCGGCTCGATCGGCGGCACCGGCTCCCACGAATTCCACGTCATCGCCGAGACCGGCGAAGACGACATCGCCTACTGCCCCGCCTCCGACTACGCCGCCAACGTCGAGCTGGCCGAAGCCCTCGCCCCGGCCACGCCTCGTCCGGCCGCCTCCGCCGCGCTCGCCAAGGTGCACACCCCGGGCATCAAGACCATCGACGAGCTCGCCGCCTTCCTCAAGCTGCCGGCAAGCGCCACCGTCAAGGCCATCGTCGTAGACGGCGACGAAGCCTCCGGCAACAAGCCGGTGCTCCTGCTGCTCCGCGGCGACCACGAGCTCAACGAGGTCAAGGCCCAGAAGGTAGCCGGCATCAAGAACCCGCTCACCTTCGCAGCCCCCGCCGACATCCTCGCCGCCTTCGGCGCCAACGCCGGCTCGCTGGGCCCGGTCGGCTTTGCCGGCCGCATCGTAATGGACCGCACGGTGGCCGCGATGGCCGACTTCGTCACCGGCGCCAATGAAGACGACCACCACTACACCGGCGTCAACATCGGCCGCGACTTCCCCGAGGCCGAGGTAGCCGACCTGCGTAACGTGGTCGCCGGCGACCCCTCGCCCGACGGCCAGGGCACCCTCGAGATCTGCCGCGGCATCGAAGTCGGCCACATCTTCCAGCTGCGCACCAAGTACGCCGAAGCCCTCAACTGCAAGTTCCTCAACGAACAGGGCAAGGAGCAGATCATGGAGATGGGCTGCTACGGCATCGGCGTATCGCGCATCCTCGGCGCCGCCATCGAGCAGAACAACGACGCCCGCGGCATCATCTGGCCCGACGCCATGGCCCCCTTCCAGGTCGCCATCGTGCCGATGGGCTACGCCAAGTCCGAAGCGGTGCGCAGCGCGGCCGACGCGCTCTACGCCGAGCTCACCGCCGCCGGCATCGACGCCTTCCTCGACGACCGCGACGAGCGTCCCGGCTCGCTCCTGGCCGACAACGAGCTCATCGGCACCCCGCACCGGGTGGTGATCGGCGACCGCGGCCTGAAGGAAGGCATCGTCGAGTACCAGGGCCGTCGCGACGCCGAAGCCACCAAGCTGCCGGTGGCCGAGGTGGCCGCCACCGTCATCGCCAAGCTGAAGGGCTGAGCGATGAAGTCACTGCGCCCCCTCCTCCTTCAAGGCCTTCTCACGCTCGCCGTGGGCATGGGCAGCACGGGGGCGCAGGCCGGCAACCAGCAGTACGAGCCCCTGGCCGCCAGCGTGCAGGCCGCCCTGCACGCCGCAGTGGCCGACCAGGCGCCCCTCGACCCGAGCTTCCAGCGCTCCCCCGAGCGGGCGCGCTGGCTCGCCGAAATGTCGAACCGCCTCGCCCGGCGCATCCCCGACGAGGCCTACCGCTCCGAACTGCTGCGCGCCGTGCACTACGAAGCCACCCGCGCCGGGCTCGACCCGCAGCTGGTGCTCGGCCTGATCCAGGTCGAGAGCGGCTTCAAGAAATACGCCCTGTCCACTGCCGGCGCCCGCGGCTACATGCAGGTGATGCCCTTCTGGACCAAGCTGATCGGCAACGAAGAGAGCAACCTCTTCCACATGCGCACCAACCTGCGCTTCGGCTGCACGATCCTGCGCCACTACCTCGACATCGAGAAGGGCGACCTCTTCCGCGCGCTGGGCCGCTACAACGGCAGCCTGGGCAAGGCCGAATACCCCAACCTCGTCCGCGCCGCCTGGGAGCGCAACTGGAGCTACCCGGCCAATCTGCGCCTCGCCCAGAACTAAGCACCGGGCCGTCGCTGCAGACTCAAAAAAACAGGGCGCCGCGGCGCCCTGTTCGTCTTTCAGCCCCGCGAAGCCTCAGGCGATGATGCCGCCCCCGAGGCAGACCTTGCTCTCGTAGATCACCACGCTTTGCCCCGGCGTCACCGCCCACTGGGGCTGGGCGAAGGCAATCTCGGCGCGGCCGTCGGCCAGCGCATCGATCTCGCAGGGCGCATCCGGCGTGCGATAGCGCGGCTTGGCGGTGTACACCCAGTGGGTGCGCGGGTCGCGGCCCGACACCCACGACAGCTCGGTGGCGATCAGACGCTCCTTGAGGAGCGCCGGGTGGTCGTGGCCCTGTACCACGTACAGCACGTTCTTCGCCACGTCCTTCTGGGCCACGTACCACGCGTCGTGCTCACCGGCCTCGTCCTGGTTGCCCTTCAGGCCGCCGATCAGCAAGCCCTTGCGCTGGCCGATGGTGTGATGCATCAGGCCCTGGTGCTGGCCGATCACCTTGTCGCCCTCCAGCGTGCGAATCTCGCCCGGCCTGGCCGGCAGGTAGCGGGACAGAAACTCACGGAACGGCCGCTCGCCGATGAAGCAGATGCCGGTCGAGTCCTTCTTGTCGAACACGTGCAGCCCGGCCGCCTCGGCCATCTTGCGCACCTCACGCTTGTACAGGCCACCGAGCGGGAAGAGGGTCTTCGAGAGCTGCGCCTGGTTCAGGCGGTACAAAAAGTAGCTCTGGTCCTTGGTGCCATCCTCGGCCTTCAGGAGCTGGAATTCTGTGCGCCCGTCGTTGGTCCATTCACGCACCTGGGCGTAGTGGCCGGTGGCGATGCGGTCGGCGCCCAGCGCCAGCGCGTGGTCGAGGAAGGCCCGGAACTTGATCTCGGAATTGCACAGGATGTCTGGGTTGGGCGTGCGGCCGGCTTCGTATTCGTGCAGGAAACCGGCGAACACCCGGTCCTTGTACTCCTTCGAGAAGTTCACCACCTCCAGATCGATGCCCAGCACGTCGGCCACCGACACCACGTCGACGAGGTCCTGGCGAGTCGAGCAATACTCATCATCGTCGTCGTCCTCCCAGTTCTTCATGAACAGGCCGACCACGTCGTAGCCCTGCTGCTTGAGCAGCAGCGCCGCGACGGACGAATCCACACCGCCGGACATGCCGACGACGACTTTTTCCTTACGAGACATTCGGTCCCTCTCCATCCAGCCAGTCTTCCAGGGGCAACACCACGGCTGGATCGCCATGTTCCCCGAACCACGTATCCACAACGAAACTGGCGCCCACCTGAGGCGCCTCGACATTCTCCCGGACAACCGCCGAGAAGTGCTGGATCACCACCCAGCGCGTGCGGCGCCGGATCGGCTCTACGGCGTGAAAACGCAACATGCCGCGCCCCTCGAGCAGCCTGAGCAGGCGGGTCGTGCTCTCCGCGTGGTCGATGCAGTCCATCGCCCCATACGCGCCATCGTCGAGAAAGTCCCCCGGCCGATCGGCGCTGATCGGCGACTGGGTGCCCGCCCAGCGATAAAGCTGCCCCATCACCTGGCCCAGGAGGGCGCGCTCCGCCACCGCCGAACCCGCGCGCCCCAGCGACTCAGCCACCTCGCTCAGCTGCGCCTCGGTGAACACCACCTCGGCCTCTGCGAGACAGCCGTAATTGAAACAGATCGCCACCCGCGCGTCGGCCAGCGCCATGCCACCAGCCGACAGGCCGGCGAGCACCAGCAGCACCGCGCCGAGGAGCCGCTTCATCACGCGTCGTAGTGCCGCAGCAGATCGAGCGGATAGCGCCGACCCGCCAGGTAGTCCTCACAACACTGCAGGATCAGCGGGCTGCGGTGGCGCTCCCGCGTAGCGCGGAGCTCGTCGAGGCTCAGCCACACCGCCCGCACGATGCCGTCGTCGAGCCGGCGCTCAGGCTCGAAACCCTCGATGCTGCCGCCGAAGGCAAAACGCAGGTAGGTGACGTCGCTGGCCGGCTTGGGCCACTGGTAGATGCCCACCAGGAACGCCGGCCGGAAGCGGTGAGCCGTCTCCTCGAGGGCCTCCCGCGCCGCAGCGGCGACCAGCGACTCGCCCTTCTCCAGGTGCCCCGCCGGCTGGTTGAAGCGCAGGCCGTCGTCGGTCTCCTCCTCGACCACCAGAAAGCGCCCGTCCTGCTCGACGACCGCCGCCACCGTCACATTCGGCTTCCAGATTTCCATGCCCGCTCCGTCCGCACAAAGACCGGCATTTTACCCCCTTCGGCGCGACGGTCCGCAGGCTTGCGGAATGCGCTAGAATCGTGGGCTTGAATTTACTGATTTCAGTTGGAGAACCCCCACCATGTCTATGGCAGACCGCGACGGTTTCATCTGGTACGACGGCAAACTCGTTCCGTGGCGTGAGGCAACCACCCACGTGCTCACCCACTCCCTGCACTACGGCCTGGCCGTTTTCGAGGGCGTCCGCGCGTACAACACCGTCAACGGTACTGCGATCTTCCGCCTCGCCGAGCACACCCAGCGTCTGCTCAACTCCGGCAAGATCTACATGATGGACATTCCTTACAGCAAGGAAGTCCTGATGGAGGCCCAGCTCGAAGTCGTCCGCGCCAACAAGCTCGAATCCTGCTATCTGCGCCCGATCGCCTTCTACGGCTCCGAAAAGATGGGCATCTCCACCCACGGCGCCACCGTCCATGTGGCCATCGCCGCCTGGCCGTGGGGCGCGTATCTGGGTGAGGAAGCCCTCGAGAACGGCATCCGCGTCAAGATCTCGTCCTACGCCCGCCACCACGTCAACGTGACGATGCCGCGCGCCAAGCTGTCGTCCACCTACGCCAACTCCATCATCGCCAACGCCGAAGCCGTCGAAGCTGGCTACGACGAAGCCCTGCTCCTCGACACCAACGGCTTCGTGGCCGAAGGCGCCGGCGAGAACCTCTTCCTGGTCAAGGACGGCGTGATCTACGAACCCGAGATCGCCTCCGCCCTCACCGGCATCACCCGCGCCTCGGTGATCCAGGTGGCCAAGGAGTTCGGCATGGACGTGCAGTCCCGCCGCGTCACCCGCGACGACGTGTACGTGGCCGACGAAGCCTTCTTCACCGGCACCGCCGCCGAAGTCACCCCGATCCGCGACGTCGACGGCCGCATCATCGGCAACGGCAAGCGCGGCCCGGTGACCCACAAGCTGCAAAAGCGCTTCTTCGAGATCGTCAACGGCCAGGCGCCCGAATACGCCCACTGGCTGTCCCACGTCTGACCGCCCACGGAGACCTCCATGCCCGAGAATCAGGACAAATCCAAGCCGATCGAAGTCACCGCCAAGGATCTGCCGCTGCACTGCCCGATGCCCGACGCCCCGCTGTGGGCGCGCCATCCGCGCGTCTTCCTCGACGTTACCCACGACGGCAAGGCCAGCTGCCCCTACTGCGGCGCCAAGTACGTCTTCACCGGCGAGATGCCCAAGGGTCATCACTGACCTGCAAGGCCGGGCTCAGGCCAGCACGGGGGCGGCAACGCCCCCGTTTCACGTCGGCATGCCCGTAACGAAACGCCCGGCCGCGTCCTCAGGCGGTCGCCGGGCGCGCGCTTCAAACCCTCCCTGCGAGACGCACCCATGAGCAGCTCGATCTTCACCTCGCCCGAAGAAGCCGAAAGCGCTTTTTACGCCGCCCTCGCCCGCGCCGACCTGGACGGCATGATGGCCGTCTGGTCGGAAGACGAGGAAGTCGTCTGCGTGCACCCCGGCAGCATCCGCCTGATCGGCCTGTCGGCCATCCGCGAATCCTGGCGCCAGCTTTTCGAGAGCGGCACCCGCCTCATCATCCGGCCGAGCCGCCCGGTCCAGTGGCTCAACGTGACGACCGCCGTGCACACCGTGCACCAGCACGTGCACATCGACGGCGACCACCGGCTGCACCCGCCCATCATCGCCACCAACGTCTTCAGCCGCGGCGCCATCGGCTGGAAGATGATCCTGCATCACGCCTCCCCCGCGCCCGACACCGACAACCTCCACGGCAGCGACAGCCCGCACATCGTCCACTGATGCCCCCGGCCAGCCCTGCCGACAGCTACCGCGCACCGGCCTGGCTGCCCGGCGGCCACGCCCAAACGATCTGGCCGCTGCTCTGCAAGGGCCCCCGGCCCCACCTGCAGCGCGAACGCTGGGCCACCCCCGACGGCGACTTCATCGACCTCGACTGGCTGCCCCACACGCCCGGCGCCCCGCTGGTCGTGCTCTTCCACGGGCTGGAAGGCTCCAGCAACTCCCCCTACGCCCGCAGCCTGATGCGCCATCTGGCCGCCATCGGCTGGAACGGCGTGGTGCCGCACTTCCGCGGCTGCTCCGGCGAACCCAACCTGCGCCCCCGCGCCTACCACGCGGGCGACGCCGACGAGATCGAGTGGATCCTCGCTCGCCTCGCCGCCCGCCACCCGGGCGCCCCGCGCTTTGCCGCCGGCGTCTCCCTGGGCGGCAACGCCCTGCTCGTGTGGCTCGGCACCCGGGGGGCGGCGGCCTGCCCGCACATCGACGCCGCCGCCGCCATCTGCGCCCCCCTCGACCTGGCCGCGATGGGGCATCACCTGACGCGGGGCTTCAACCAGGTCTATACCCGCCACTTCCTCACCACCCTCAAGCAGAGCGCCATCGCCAAGCTGCGTGCCCATCCCGGGCTGTTCGACCCCGCTGAGGTGCTGCGGGCGCGCAACCTCCACGACTTCGACGACCTCGTCACCGCCCCCCTGCACGGCTTCCAGGGCTGCGACGACTACTGGCGGCGCGCCTCCAGCAAGCCGCTGCTGGGGGCCGTGGCCGTTCCCACGCTGGTGC
>JAEUNU010000041.1 GCA_016789125.1 Zoogloea sp.
GCCGTCGGCGTCGGTGAGGGGGATGTAGGTGGGCCGGTGCAGGTAGCCGAGGGTCGGCAGGCGGTCGAAGACTTCGAGCTGGTACTTGTTCCAGGGGATGGGGAACCAGGGGGTGGGTTTGTAACCCTTGGGGACGTGCACCACGTCGTCGCCCCGGTGGAGGAGGGAGACCGACTCGGGGCCTAGGACGTCGGGGCGCTTGGCGAAGCGGGCAGTCTCGGCGAGCCACTCGGGGACGGTGGGCCAGCGGTCGAGGCGGCCGTTGCCCATCGCTCGACCGAATTGTTCGGAGAGCTCCCCGAAGCGTAGATAGATCCGCCTGGCGAGGCCACGGTGGTTCTCGTTGGCAAAGTCTTCGATGGAAGTATCCTCGAACGCAAACGGCCGCAACACCTCGACCCGCTCGCGGCGGGCGAGGACGAAGAGGGCCGAGGAGGCGGGCATCGAGGGGACGTAGTAGCCGTTGTAAATGAGCGGTGGGCTGCCCTTCGGGCGGTTCAGATGGCGAAAATACAGGCCATCGCTGGCGGCAACTACCAGATAGGGAACGTCGGGGTGAGCGTCGAAGAAGGCGAAGGCTTTTTCGAGGAGGCGGTCTGGATGGTCTGACAGCATGTAGCCGGCGGGAACGAACAGCGTGAAGGGTAGGCCGTTGCTGTCGTTAGCTGCCACGATACCCAGGATCGGATCCATCTCCGAGGCCGGGTCATTCGGATCGTCGACCGGGTTCGAGGCGTAGAACGATGGGGCTGGCCAATAGATTGGCAGGCCACGGACTCCGTTCTCGAGAGCCGAGGCGCTGGCCCCGCCTTCTTCTCCGAGTTTATCGTCGCCAGTCCACGCGTATTTGTTGGGGTCCTGCTCCCGGATCGTCCCGAAAGGGTGGCCTTTCTGAAGGGCGTCCCACAACTTCCCCTGCCGGTGCTTGTCTAGGGAGACACCGAGACCGATGACTTCGAGGACGTACTCACGGGGCGCTTCGTTTGCCAGGGCTGAGACATTAGCTTGCTGAGCGCTGTCTTGCGCTTTGAGCCGGGCTTCGGTGCGGGCGTCCCTCGCTGAGCTCCAGCTCCATTGGGCGAGGAGCGCCAGGCAGGCGGCCAGCAGCGGGACGCCCAGCCAGAATTTCCATTTTTCCATCGAACTCACCTCTGGGTTGCTGAAGACAGGTAGATCGGCTTGAGTGAGGTAAAAGGTCCAGCCGGCCAAGGTCAGGACGAACAGCAATGCGGCCCACAGGCTCCATGACATCCAGCCTCGTTTGATTCGTACATCAGTTTCGCCTTTGCCTTTTGTCATGTTACTGCCTTACAAAGAGGACTGAGACCCATCTATGGTTTCGGCGATGACCGCCGCCGGACGTTCGGCGATGGACTTGACGCATTCGGGAAGAATGCCGCTGGAGTAGTACTCGGAGCCACCTTGTATGATCGCTTTCCGCGACTCGGTCTCGGCATCGAAGTAACATTTGTAAGCTGAGGAGAACGAATTCCAAGTCAGGATGCCAGGCCGGATTGGTTCTCCTTTCCTCGGCTTCTTCAACCTCCAATCCGCCACAGCGCACAGATACGAATAGAAGCTCGGGTTGCTCACCGCCAGCCCCTGGCCTACGGCGATGTCGTAGGCCGTGACTTTTTCGTGGTTGGCCGCGCTGGCCCAGATGGCGCTATGGAAGGAGCGGGGGCTGCTTGCCTGCTGGTGGCGCAGGCGGGCTTCGTTAGGGGTTTCGTTGCGATGGATGACGAGGCGCCCATCACCGGTCGCGACGGCCGTGGTGAGCTTGATCCGGTCGCCTTCGGGCTTGCGCTCGTTGAG
This sequence comes from Zoogloea sp., assembly GCA_016789125.1. Taxonomy (GTDB): domain Bacteria; phylum Pseudomonadota; class Gammaproteobacteria; order Burkholderiales; family Rhodocyclaceae; genus Zoogloea. The sequence goes on from JAEUNU010000041.1 coordinate 1,816, forward strand.
CCTGGCCTCGACGTCGGCAAGTTCGCGGGGCAGGAGGGAACGGTTTGTCGGGCTACCGCCGCTCGCCACCGCCGCGCGGCCGCGGTCGGGCCGGGGGTCGTCGATCACCTGCGGCGTTACCGGCTTGATGCCGTAGTCGCTGGTGACGGCGATGGCGGCGTCGATCGGATCGACCCGCTCGAACTTGCCGGCCTTGGTCTTATCCCAAGTTTCCAGCGCGCCAGCGAAGAGATCGGCGATGTGAGGGGTCTTCAGGGGCTCGCCGTTGATGAAGCGGACCCCGTCCTCACCCAGGATGGCGCTGCGCGGCAGGCGTTGCCGGCCGGGAAGCTGGTTGCCATTGGCGCCAGGAAGCCCGGCAAACTTGAGGTGATTGCCGATGTAGCTGCCATCGACATGGGAGCGATCGCTCTCACCCGCGGCAAGCAGCGGAAAATCCTGCGGCGGGAGCCCGACCCGGAAGACCTGATCCACCTTGTCGACACTCCGGATCTTGGCGGTGAACACCCGCTGGAAGAAGCCGGGCCCCAGCTCTGCGAGAGGCTTTCGGGCATTCTCCCAGTCGGAGACCTGCAGCTTGTCACGGCCCCTGCCGCGGCCCAGGGTGTTCACCAGCACGGAGGGCCGATCCCCGATCCGGTTGGGTACGCCCTGCCAACCAATGCCCTGCACGTTGCGAAGGCCCACGGTCATGTCCTCGGGGCAGAAATAAAGGTAAACCTTGCCGCGATTGTCCCGGTCTGCGGCGGGCTCCCAGGCGAGGCTATGCACACCGGCGCGGCCCATGCGGGTGAGCTCGTCGGAGCTCCACCCGGATTTCCGGCTGGGTTTCTGGCTGGATTTCTCGCCGGCATAGACGCCCTGGACAATGTTGATCAAGGTGTCGAGCCGGGCCTTCATGCTCTGCCGCCCTTCGAGGGCCTCGTACAGGCCTTTCATCACATGATCTTCGCCGCCACGCTTGCTCATCACCTTGTCCGGGCTCCCGGCCTGCTTGCCATCCTGGCCGGCGGCGCCTGGCGTCGGGGCGGGAGCGGGCGCCGACGAGGCGGCGGGGGGCTCATCTTCATCCCTGCCGTCGCCATCTTCCCTGCCATACTTTTCAAAGTGTCCCGGCTCCAGCGCATAGGGCGGGTGAGTCAGGATCAGGGTGTCGGCGGGCTTTCGCCCCTGGTCCATCAGGAAAGCCTGGGCCAGCAGGGAGACCAGGCAGCCCTGGCTGTGGGCGATGATGTTGACGGTCTCATCCTTGTCGTAGTCGCGGATCATCGACACCAGGGCCGCCAGGCGCTGGGCGGCCAGGACGAAGTACATCCGGCCCGGGCCGGCCAGCACCGGCCGGTAGGGATCCCTGCCAACGGCATCTGCAGCGCCGCCAAGCGCCGAGACACCCCGGTTCCACATGTCGGGGAGGTTGTTGGTGGCGTTGGCGAAGGGGCCGCCTCCCTTGCTCAGGTCTTTGTCCAGGCGGTTGCCGAAACCGTCGGTGTTCTGACCGTTAAGGTTGCCGTGCTTGCTGTTGTGATTGACCCGATACCCCCAGTAAAACGGAATCACCGGACTGCAGGTATCAGCGCTTACGCTGCGCTTGTAGAACACCGCGTCCGGGTCATCCTCCAGCCGTCTGGCGTCGTCGGCGCCGGGCAGGCGGTAGGTGGCGGCGGTGTAGGGCGGCATGAGCCCCTCGTTGCACGGGTCCCAGCCCATGCGCTGGGAGATTCCGTCGATCAACCCTTCCTCGACGGCCGGGTAGGCAGTGCCGACGTCGTTGACGCCGTGCACCACGATGCAGGCGCCCACATGTTCGCAGGGGACATCGACGACCTTGGGCATGCGACCGCAGCTGAGGACCGTCCGGTCCTTGCAGATGATGTAGGGGTCTTTTGGGTAATTCGCCTTCTTGGGGTCACTCATGTCGCGCTCTCCCGATGAACCCGGACGCGCTGCAGGGCGCCAGCCCCGTGGCCGACGCGCCTGCAAGGCACTGTCTGTCCATACAGATCAGATCATGACATGAAGCTTTGATGATGCCAAGAGGAAATCCGGAAAACCCCAGGCAGATCTACAGCCGCAGCACGCCCTCGGCCAGCAGACCAGATTTCTTGAGCCGCTTGAGGCTGGGCCCGAGCTTGAGCCCCGTGCCGGCCTCGAGGGCCGCAGCGCGCTCGTGGAGCAACTCCGCGCCCACCTCGCCCGCCTCACCCGCTGCCGCAAAGGCCACCACGTTGCCGCTGGGGCAGGGCGGCAGGGCCAGCACGCGGCCGTCGAAGGCCTTGTTGAGCCGCTGGAGCTGGGTTTTGAAGCCCCGTAGCTCGCCGAACATATTCACCGCCAGCAGCCCGTCCGCGGCCAGCCGTCGCCGGCAGGCCTCGTAGAAGGCCAGGCTCGCCAGGGCGCCGGCACGGGCGTTGCGGTCGAAGCCGTCCACCGCGATCAGGTCCGACTGGTTCTCGTCATGCTCGACAAAAGCAGCCCCGTCGCCGATCACCACCCGCAGGCGCTCGTCCTCGTCGGGCAGGCGGAAGTACTGCCGCGCCACGCCATGCACCTCCGGCGCGATCTCCACCACCGTCGTGCGTGCAGCGGGCAGGTAACGATGGACGAACTTGGCCAGCGATCCGGCGCCCAGCCCGATCAGCAGCACCCGGGCCGGCCAGGGGGAGGGGCGCAGGAGCAGCCCGGCCATCATCTCGCGGGTGTATTCGAGCTCGAGCGCGTCGGGCTTGCGCAGGCGCATGGCGCCCTGCACCCAGTCGGAGCCGAAGTGCAGATAGCGGACGCCGGATTCTTCACTGATGTCGATGGGGGTGTTCATGGTCAATCTCAAAGAGGTGTATGCTGCATTGCAATATGGCAAGGCCGTTCGTTTTGAGTGTCCCCAGGGCCGGGCTTCGCCCCGCCCGCCCCCCATGGGGGACCAAGGAAACTTGGGGCGGCCCTGCGTTTCCTTGAGAGGAGTGACTGGTGAGTCTCGAACATTACAACGCCGAACTGGCATCCATCGACATGGAAATCGCCCGGCTGGCCCAACTTTGCGGCATCAACATGCTGCAGGCAGGCGTCGCCGAGGCCGTGCTGCGCAATGACAGCAGCCTGTGCAACAGCAGCAACCCGGTGGCCTGGGACAAGCTCCGCGGGCTGCTGGTGCTGCATTATCACGTGGTGGCCGAGAACGCCGCCGCCGACGGTGTCGAGGCCGCCGCCGAAACCCTGCGCCAGGCGCTGCAGACCGTCAGCGAGCGGATGCGCCCGCAGCAGGTTTAAGCCGCTCCCGGGGCGGCAAGCAACTCAGTTGCCCCGGGCGGTATACATGCGTGGCGTGACCCGGAACAGCGGCTTCGCGCCGGGTGTCACGTCCACCTTCACCCAGCCCATGAAGGGCGAGCCCCAGGTTTCGAGGCGGGTGAAATTGGTTTGCGTCTTGCCGCTGGCCGGGTCGCGCAGGGGCTGGTCGAAGCGGTGCACGTGGCTGTCGCCGTGCACCAGCAGCACCTCACCGGCAAAGGCCTTGCTTTCGGCCAGCAGCTGGCCCAGCAGGTCGCGGTAAGCCCGGCCGCCGCGGCCGGCGCTGAAATCCTCCAGATCCGGGTTGGCCTGCTGGATCAGCACCACCCCTTCCAGCTTCTGGGCCCGGGCCCGGCTGAAGGCGGCCCCGATCCACGCCCGCAGGGCCGCGCTGCGGCTGACGAACTCGGCGCTCGGCTGGGGCTGGCGCCCGATGTTGTTGCCACCGCCCGGCACATTGAGGGTCACGAAGAGCACCGGGCCGATCTGCCAGCGCAGATGCTCCCGGTAGGCCCCGAAGGCGGCATCGCCAGCCTGGCTGTCGACGGCCAGCGGGTAGCGCCCGAGGGTCTGCCCGGGCCGGGCAAAGAACAGCTCGCGCAGCCGCGCCAGGCGTTCGAGCGGGTCGTAGGCGCCGTTGCTCTTGCGCTGGCAGTCCGTCCAGTCGTTGTCGCCGGGCACGAACACGAAGGGCGTGTGGCTGGCCTCGAACACCGTCAGCCGGTCTTGGTAGAGCGCGTCGTCGCAGCGCTCGCCACCGCTCTTGATGTCACCGTCGTGCACCACCACCCGCAGCCCTTCGGCGTCCATCTCGGCCAGCACCTCGGGCAGGTGCTGACGCTCGAAACGGTTGTACGGAATGTCGCCGAGCACACCGAAGCTGAACGGCTCTGCGGCCTGCAGCGCGGGCGACAACAGGGCGGCGAGGGCGAGGAGGGCGCCGCGCAGCATCACGCCGACAGCCGCTTGAGCTCGTAGAGCGCCTCCAGCGCCTCCCGGGGGGTGAGGGCGTCCGGGTCGATCGCGGCGAGCGCGCCCAGCGCCGGGTGGCCTGGCATTTCGGGCTCCTCGGCGGGCAGGCTGGAGAACAGGTCGGCCTGGGGGCCGGCGTCGATCTCGCGGTTCTCCAGCGCGCGCAGGCGGCGCTTGGCGTCGCGCACCACCGCGCCCGGGATGCCGGCCAGCGCGGCCACCTCGATCCCGTAGCTCTGGCTGGCGGGGCCTTCCTCCAGCGCGTGCAGAAACACGATGCCGTGGTTGTGCTCGACCGCATCCAGGTGCACGTTGGCGCACTCGGGGTAGTCGTGGGCGAGGCGGGTGAGCTCGAAGTAGTGGGTGGCGAAGAGTGTCCAGCAGCGGTTCTTGTCGAGCAGGTGGCAGGCGATCGCCACCGCCAGCGCGACCCCGTCGAAGGTCGAGGTGCCGCGGCCGATCTCGTCCATCAGCACCAGGCTCTGGTCGGTGGCGCCCTGCAGGATGGCGGCCGCCTCGGTCCTCTCGACCATGAAGGTGGAGCGGCCCGAGGCCAGGTCGTCGGAGGCGCCGATGCGGGTGAAGATGGCATCCACCGGCCCGATCCGCGCGCTGGTGGCCGGCACGAAGCAGCCCACGTGGGCGAGCAGCACGATCAGCGCCACCTGGCGCATGGTGGTCGATTTACCGCCCATGTTGGGGCCGGTGATGAGCAGCATGCGGCGGGTCGGGTCGAGGCGGCAGTCGTTGGCAATGAAGTTTTCCACCTGGCGCTCCACCACCGGGTGGCGGCCGGCAGCAATATCGATGCCCGGCTGATCGCTGAACACCGGCATCGCGTAGCCATAGCGCGCCGCCGCCTCGGCGAAGGCGGCCAGGCCGTCGAGCAGCGCGCAGGCGCGGGCGATGCGCTGGAAGCGCGGGATGTCGGCGGCGAGCGCGGCGAGCACGCCCTCGTAGAGCAGCTTCTCGCGGGCCAGCGCCCGCTCCTGGGCCGACAGGGCCTTGTCTTCGAAGGCCTTGAGTTCGGGGGTGATGAAGCGTTCGGCGTTCTTGAGGGTCTGGCGGCGGCGGTAGTCGTCGGGCAGCTCGCCCTTGGCGGCATTGGCGGCCGAGATCTCGATGTAGAAGCCATGCACCCGATTGAACTCGACCTTGAGGTTGGCGATGCCGGTGCGCTCCCGCTCACGGGCTTCGAGTTCCAGCAAAAACGCCCCGCAGTTGGTCTGGATGCCGCGCAGCTCATCGAGGTCGGCGTCGAAGCCTTCGGCGATCACGCCGCCGTCGCGCAGCACCGTCGAGGGCTCGGGGGCGATGGCGCGGGTGAGGAGTTCCAGCGCGTCATCTGGCGTGGCGAGCTCTTCGAGCATCCGCACCAGCAGCGGCGCCTGGGGCGCGCCCAAGGCCGCGCGCAGCTCGGCGAGGCGGGCCAGGCTGTCGCGCAGCGCCGACAGATCCCGCGGGCGGGCGCTCTTCAGCGCGACCCGGGCGGTGATCCGCTCCACGTCCGACACCCCGCGCAGCACCCGCCGCACCGGCTCGACCGGGCCCTCGCCCAGCTCGCCGACGGCGGCGTGGCGGTGGGCCGCGGCGGCGCGGTCACGCAGCGGATGATGCAGGGCGTGGCGCAGCCAGCGTGAGCCCATGCTGGTGGCACAGCTGTCGAGGAGCGAGAGCAGCGTGGGGGCCGCCTCGCCGCGCAGGGTCTCGGTGATCTCGAGGTTGCGGCGGGTGGCGGCGTCGAGGCGCAGATAGGCGCTGTCCCGCTCGGCGGTGAGGGCGGTGATGTGGGCCAGGGCCTGGCGCTGGGTGGCGCGGGCGTAGTCGAACAGCGCGGCGGCGGCGGCCAGGGCCACCGGCATCTCGTCGGCGCCGAAGCCGGCCAGGTCGCGGGTGCCGAAGTGGGCGGTGAGGAGGCGCCGGGCGGTCTCGGCGTCGAACTGCCAGTCGGCCAGCCGGCGCAGGCTGGGGGCGAGCTGCTCGAGCAGCGGCAGGCGCAGGCCGTCGGGGATCAGCACCTCGGCCGGGCGCAGGCGCTCGAACTGGGCGGCGAGCTGGGGCGCGTCGCATTCGAGCACGCGGAAATCGCCATTGGCGAGGTTGAGCCAGGCGAGGCCCAGCACGCCCCGGTGCAGGTTGAGGGCCAGGAGCGGCGCGTCGGCCTTGTCGTCGAGCAGCGCCGCGTCGGTGAGGGTGCCGGGCGTGACGATGCGCGACACCGCGCGCTCCATCGGCCCCTTGGTGGCGCCCGGGTCGCCCACCTGCTCGGCGATCACCACCGACTCGCCCAGCTTGACGAGGCGCGCGAGGTATTGCTCCACCGCGTGGTGCGGCACGCCGGCCATCTTGATCGGCTGGCCGGCGGACGCGCCACGGGTGGTGAGAGTGATGTCCATCAAGCGCGCGGCCTTCTCGGCGTCCTCGAAGAACAGCTCGTAGAAGTCACCCATGCGGTAGAAGAGGAGAGTGTCGGGGTGGTCCTGCTT
>JAEUNU010000060.1 GCA_016789125.1 Zoogloea sp.
ACCGTCGGCGATGCGGAGCAGCGCCTCGACGTCGCCGCCGTCCTCGGGGAAGGCCGCCACCCCCAGGCTGACCGTCACCGCCGGCGTGCAGGGCATCGCCACCACCGCCTGGCGGACCTTCTCGGCCACCTGCAGGAGCTGCGCCCGGTTGGAGTTGGGGGCGATGATGACGAACTCCTCGCCACCCCAGCGGCACACCAGGTCGGAACGGCGGATGCTGGACTGGGCCTGTTCGGCCACCTGCTTGAGCACCGCGTCGCCGACCAGGTGGCCGAAGCGGTCGTTGACGCGCTTGAAATGGTCCACGTCGAAAAAACACAGCCCGAGGGGCAGGCCGAGCCGGCGGCACAACTCGAGTTCGGCCTCGAGGAAGCGTTCACCCTGGCGCCGGTTGGGCAGGCCGGTGAGGGTGTCGCTGGAGGCCAGCCGTTCGAGCTGAAACTCGAGCTCCTTGCGCGCGGTGATGTCCTGCACCATGCCCACCGCGCGGGTCGGCACGCCAAGGCTGTCGCGCTCGCAGACCCGCCCGCGGTCGTGGACCCACAGGTAGCGGCCGTTGCGGTTGCGCAGGCGGTACTCGGCCTCGTAGCGCACCCGCTTGCCGTCCAGGTGCTCCTGCAGGATGCCGAGCACGCGCTGGCGGTCGTCCGGGTGCAGCGCATCGCTCCAGGTGGCCAGCACGCCCTCCATCTCGTCGGGGCTGTAGCCCAACATGCGCTTCAGCTGGGGGCTGAAGAACAGCCGGCCAGAGGCGATCTCCCAGTCCCACAGGCCGTCGGCGGCCTCGTTGAGGGCGAACCACAGCTGGTTCTCGCGGCTCTGCATGTCCTTCTCGAGGGCCATCCGCCGCCGCACGTCACGGGCCACCGACAGAAAGAACTCGCGCCCATCGAGGCTGAAATGGGTGGTGTTCACCTCGACGTGAACCTCGTGCCCCTCCCGATGGCGGTGCCGGCCGACGAAGGTGAAGCACGCCTGCTCACGGATCGCCGCCACGATCTCCGACCACTGGGGCATGCCTGTCACGTCGAGCTGCAGGCTCAGCACGCTGTGGTCGAGCACGTCCTCGCGGCCGAGGCCCAGCATCGCCCAGGCCGCCCGGTTGCCCCACACGATCGCGGACGTGGCGGGGTCGATCAGATAGACCGCATCGGCCATGTGCTCGAACAAGGCCTCGGCAGAGGGTAGCGCGCTGGGAAGGGTCACCGCTTGCGGACAGTCGACGGAAAAGCCTCCATGTTATACGGACTCCGGGGCTTCGGCGGCCCCGCACGCCCCACCACGACCGCCATGATGTAAGCTCCGGCCATCATGTCCGTCTTCACCTCCGTCACCGAACCCGACCTCGCCGCCTGGCTGCAGAACTACGCCATCGGGCGGCTCGCGCAGCTGCAGGGCATCTCCGCCGGCGTGCAGAACAGCAACTTCTTCGTCACCACCAGCCTGGGCCGCTACGTGCTCACGCTGTTCGAGACGATGCCCCGCGCCGAGCTGCCCTTCTACCTGCACCTGATGGCCCACCTGGCGCGCCATGGCCTGCCGGTGCCGGCCCCCATCGCCAACCGCGACAACGAATACCTCGGCACCCTCTCGGGCAAGCCGGCGACGCTGGTGTCACGCCTCGCCGGCCGCTCCGAGATGGCGCCGGGCGTCGGCCACTGTGCGCGCATCGGCGCGATGATGGCCGGCCTGCACCTGGCCGGCATGTCCTTCGGGCGACGCCAGCCCAACCCCCGCGGCGCCGAATGGCGCAGCGACTGTGCCGCCCGCGTGCGCGCCCACCTGCCGGCCGACCAGCAGGCCGAGCTCGACGCAGAGCTGGCCTACCAGGCCGGCTTCGACCTCAAGGCCCTGCCCCAGGGCGTGATCCACGCCGACATGTTCCGCGACAACGTGCTGTGGGACGGTGACTTCATCGGCGGCGTCATCGACTTCTATTTCGCCGGCCACGACGCCCTGCTGTTCGACGTGGCGGTCACCGTCAACGACTGGTGCGCCGACGCCGACGGCGGGCTCGACCCGGCCCGCAGCGCCGCCCTCCTGGCCGCCTACGCCGAGACCCGCCCCTTCAGCGACGCCGAACGGGCCGCCTGGCCGGCCATGCTGCGGGCTGCCGCGCTGCGCTTCTGGCTGTCCCGGCTCGAAGACTTCCACCGGCCACGGGCCGGCGAGATGGTGCTGGTGAAAGACCCGGACGAATACCGCCGCATCCTGCGCCAGCGTGCCGGCAGCGGCAGCCTGCCGGGGCTTCCCGGGTGATGCGGCCCGACACGCGGTTTGAACTCGGCACGCAATTTGGGCTAGCATTCTGCCGCAACGCAACATCCTGATTTTCCGCTCACTTTCCCCGTCATGACCGAACCGGCCTCCCCGGCAGCCCACCCCTATCAGGACGCGCGCCATCCGCGACCCCGTCACGTCGCCCCGGCCGCCAGCCTGGCCTGGCTGAAATCCGGCTGGTCCTCCTTCACCCGCAACCCCGGCGTGTGGATGGCGATCAGCCTGGTGTTCTTCGTGATCCTCGTCGCGCTGCTGGCGATCCCGGTCCTCGGCATGGTCATCGCGATCATCGGCTTCCCGATCCTGGTGGCGGGCATGGTGCTGGGCTGCGACGCCCAGGCCCGGGGCGAGCCACTCAAGGTCGACCACCTCTTCAGCGGGCTGCGCGTCCACGCCGCCCACCTCGCGCTGGTCGGCTGCTTCTACCTGCTCGGCACCGTGATCGCCGGCATCCTGCCGATGCTCATCGGCGGCGTCCTCCTGACCGGCCTGTTCTACACCGAGTTGCACAGCCTCAGCTGGCTCGCAGTGGCCCTCGGCAGCGCCGCCTTCGCCACCGCCATCATCATCACGATCATGACCATCATGATCACCGCCCTGTGGTTCGCCACGCCCCTGGTCGCCCTGAGGGACACCCCGCCCCTCGACGCCATGAAGATGTCGCTCTCCGCCTGCTTCAACAACCTCGGCTCCTTCGTCGTGCTGGGGGTGTTGATCTACGTGCTGATCTGGGTCGCGCTACTACCCCTCGGGCTCGGCATGATCGTGCTGATCCCCGTCCTGGCCGGCACCCTCCACGCCTCCTACCAGGACGTCTTCGGCGGGCAGCCGGCCCTGCCGCCCGTCGCCGCCGCCAAGGAATAAACCCATGCAGGCCCGTACCCTACCGGCCCAGCGCGGCTGGGCGTGGATCATCGAAGGCTTCCGGCTGTGGAAGCGCAACCCGGCGCTGATCACCTTCCTCGTCTTCGGCTACTGGCTGTGCCTGCTGGTGGTCGCCGCGGTGCCCTTCGTGGGCCAGGTGCTGATGTCGCTGATCATGCCGGCCCTCGCGCTGGGCATCTACAACGGCTGCAAGGCCATCGCCGACGGGCGCAAGGCCGGGCCCGAGGTGCTGGTCTCGGGCTTCCGCCAGAACCTCCCCGAGCTCATCAAGATCGGCGGCATCTATCTCATCGGCACCTTCGCGGTGCTCGGCCTCACCGCCCTGGCCGACGGCGGCATCCTGGCAGAGCTGATGCTCGGCCAGCGCAAGCTCGACGAGGCCACCGCCGAAGACCCGCAGCTGGTCTTCTCGCTGCTCATCGCCACCTGCGGCTCGACCCCGCTGATGATGGCCTACTGGTTCGCCCCGCTGCTCGCCGGCTGGGGCCGCATCTCGGCGCCCAAGGCAATGTTCTTCAGCTTCGTCGCCTGCTGGCGCAACTGGCGGGCCTTCCTGGCCTACGCCTTCGGGCTGATGCTGGTGGTGATGGTGCCCAGCCTGCTGATCGGCGTGCTCGCCCTCGTCGTGCCCCTGCTGGGCCAGCTCCTCAGCATCGCGCTGCCGGCGGTCTTCATCCCGGTGGTGTTCGCCAGCTTCTACGCCAACGCCCTCGACGTGTTCGGCAAGATCACCCCTGATGACGCTGCCTGAAGCCGGCCCGCTGGGCGTCTTCGGCGGCACTTTCGACCCGATCCACTACGGCCACCTGCGCCTCGCCGAAAGCGCCCGCGAAGCCCTCGGCCTCGCCCGCGTGCGCCTGATCCCGGCCGGCCAGCCGCCCCACCGTGCCACGCCCGGCGCCGCCGGCGCCCACCGGCTGGCGATGGCCCGCCTCGCCGCCGCCGACAACCCCGCCTTCGAGGTCGACCCGGCCGAGGTCGAGGCCGAACAGGCCAGCTACACCATCCTCAGCCTCGAGCGCCTGCGCGCCGAACTCGGCCCCGGGCGGCCCCTGGTGCTGCTGCTCGGCGTCGACGCCTTCCTCGGCCTGCCCAACTGGCGGCGCTGGACCGAGCTCTTCGACTTCGCCCACCTGGCCGTCGCCAACCGCCCCGGCTACAGTCTCGACGGCGCCACCATGACGGCCGCCCTCGCCGAGGAGGCCAAGCGCCGCCAGGCCTCTTCAAGCATTCTGGGCGCAGCCCCCGCCGGGCACCTGGTGCAGTTTGCGATGACGCCGCTGGCCATTTCGGCCACCGACATCCGCGCCCGCTGCGCCGCCGGCCAGAGCCTGCGCTATTTGCTCCCTCCGCCGGTTGTTGACTATATTTCCCGGCATCAACTCTACCTCTGACTCAATGGACATCCAGCACTTCGAAACCCTCGTCGTTTCCGCCCTCGAAGACATCAAGGGCAAGGACATTCGCGTCATCGACACCACCCGCCTGACCTCCCTCTTCGACCGGGTGATCATCGCCACCGCCGACTCCAACCGCCAGACCCGTGCCCTGGCCCGCCACGTGGCCGACAAGGCCCGCGAGGCCGGCATCGAGGTGGTCGGCATCGAAGGCGAGGGCGGCGGCGAATGGGTGCTGGTCGACCTCGGCGGCATCGTCGTGCACGTCATGCAGGCCGCCGTGCGCAGCTACTACAACCTCGAAGAACTGTGGGGCGCCGCACCGGCCCGGCCCAGCCGCCCGGGAGCCTTCTCCGCCCACGCTGCCTGAGCCCGGCGGCCCCACGGCCGCCCGGCTCCTCGCCCACCCATGAAACTCATCCTCGTCGCCGTCGGCACCCGCATGCCGGGCTGGGTCGACACCGGCTTCGACGACTTCGCCAAGCGCATGCCGCGGGAGCTCCCGCTGCAGCTCGTCGAGGTCAAGGCCGAGCCGCGCACCACAGGCAAGACCGCCGCCGCCATGATGGCCGCCGAGGCGGCGCGCATCGAGGCCGTGCTGCCGCCGCGCTGCCGCCGCCTGATCCTCGACGAGCGGGGCGAGGACCTCACCACCAAGGCCCTCGCCCGACGCCTCGAGCGCTGGCAGGAGGGCGGTGACGACGTGGCCATCATCATCGGCGGCCCCGACGGCCTCGACCCGGCGCTCAAGGCCAGCGCCCACGAAACCATGCGCCTCTCCAGCTTGACCCTGCCCCACGCGATGGTCCGCGTGATGCTGGCCGAAGCGGTGTATCGCGCCTGGAGTGTTCTCAAGAACCACCCCTACCACCGGGAATGAGCCCCCCGGCCCCCGCATCATGTCCATCTACCTCGCCTCCAACAGCCCGCGCCGACGCGAACTGCTGCACCAGATCCACGTCCGCCATGAAGCCCTGCTCTTCCGCGGTCCCGGGCGGGAAGACCACGACATCAACGAGGACGTCCGCCCCGGCGAGGACGCCTTCACCTACGTCCAGCGCGTCGCCCGCGCCAAGGCCGAGGGCGGCATCCAGCGCATGCACTGGCGCGGCCTGCCGCCGCAGCTGCTGCTGGCCGCCGACACCACCCTCGAGCTCGACGGCGAGATCATCGGCAAGCCGTCCAGCCCGACCCACGCCCTGGAGATCCTGCGCCGGCTCTCCGAGCGCACCCACCAGGTGCTGACCGCCGTCGTGCTCACCGACGGCACCCGCTTCCTCCAGCGCCTGTCGGTCAGCCAGGTGCGCTTCCGGCGCCTCGGCGACGAGGAGATCCACCATTACGTCTCCAGCGGCGAAGCGGCCGACAAGGCCGGCGCCTACGGCATCCAGGGCCGCGCCGCGATCTTCATCGAGGAGATCCGCGGCAGCTACAGCGGCATCATGGGCCTGCCCCTGTTCGAGACGGCCGCCCTGCTGCAGGAATTCGGCTATTCTCTCTGACTGTCCGCCGGCCTGTGCCGGCACCCAGCAGGAGAATCCACACACCGACGCATGCCCTGGCCCGCTCCCCGGCGCCGGGGCACTCGAACACCGGGCAGAAGCGTGTCTGCCCAGGTGGGCTGTCGAGCGCAGCACGGCACGAGTGGCGATCGGTGAAGGCCCGGCAGCGCCCGGCCCTCACCCATCACCATTTGCCTCCGCCACCATGTCCGACGAATACCTGATCAATTTCACCCCCCAGGAAACCCGGGTCGCCCTGATGCAGCAGGGCGTCGTCCAGGAAGTGCATGTCGAGCGAACCGCCAGCCGCGGCATCGTCGGCAACATCTACCTCGGCCGCGTCGTGCGCGTGCTGCCGGGCATGCAGTCGGCCTTCATGGACGTGGGCCTGGAGCGCACCGCCTTCCTGCACGTGGCCGACATCTGGTGCGACCGCCACGCCGGCGACGCCCCGCGCCCCATCGAGCGCATCCTCGCCGAAGGCCAGAACCTGATGGTGCAGGTGCTGAAAGACCCCCTCGGCACCAAGGGCGCGCGGCTGTCCACCCAGATCTCCATCGCCGGCCGCATGCTCGTCTTCCTGCCCCAGGACAAGCACATCGGGATCTCCCAGCGCATCGGCGACGAGCATGAGCGCGAGGCCCTGCGCGAGCGGGTGCACCGCCTGCTGCCCGCCGACGAGAGCGGCGGCTACATCGTGCGCACGATGGCCGAGAACGCCTCCGATGCAGAGCTCGCCGCCGACATCGCCTACCTCAAGAAACTGTGGGCCGAAATCAAGAACCGCGCCATCGGCGCCCGCCCGCCCACGGTGCTGTACCAGGACCTCAACCTCGCCCAGCGGGTGCTCCGCGACCTGGTGACGGCCGACACCACGCGCATCGTCGCCGACTCCCGCGAGAACTTCCAGAAGCTCAGTGCCTTCGCCAGCGAATACATGCCCCAGGTCGCGCCGCTCCTCGAGCACTACACCGGCGAACGCCCGCTGTTCGACCTGCACGGCGTCGAGGCCGAGATCGAGAAGGCCCTCGCCCGACGGGTCGACCTCAAGTCCGGCGGCTACCTGATCATCGACCAGACCGAGGCGATGACCACCATCGACGTGAACACCGGCGGCTTCGTCGGCGCCCGCAACTTCGACGACACCATCTTCAAGACCAACCTCGAAGCGGCCCAGTCCATCGCCCGCCAGCTGCGGGTACGCAACCTCGGCGGCATCATCATCGTCGACTTCATCGACATGGAGAACATCGAGCACCGCAGCGCCGTGCTCGACGAGTTCCGCAAGGCCCTCGCCCGCGACCACACCAAGATGACCGTCAACGGCTTCACCTCGCTGGGCCTTGTCGAGATGACCCGCAAGCGCACCCGCGAGAGCCTCGCCCACCTGCTGTGCGAGCCCTGCTCCACCTGCAACGGCCGCGGCGAGGTGAAGACCGCCCGCACGGTGGCCTACGAGATCCTCCGCGAGCTCCTGCGCGAAGCCCGCCAGTTCAACGCCCGGGAGTTCCGCGTGCTCGCCGCGCCCAACGTCATCGACCTCTTCCTCGAGGAAGAATCCCAGTCGCTGGCGATGCTATCCGACTTCATCGACCGCACCATCTCACTGCACCCGGAGGCCAGCTACGGGCAGGAGCAGTTCGACATCGTGCTGCTCTGAAGCCCCCCGCCGGCACCCGCACCGATGTGGTGCAAGCCCTTTATTGGTGCGGGTTTCGGCGGTTTTTCGCCCACTGTCGGTGCATCCAAAAAATCAATCGCCCTTTGATTGACGCTGCCCTGCCGCGGCCCGCAGAATCCGACGCTTTCCAGACTGCCAGGCAGCGCACGATGCAAACCCCCAAGCTTCTCCGGGCCACCCCGGGCCTTCGTACCGGCAACGTCCGGCTCGGTTCCAACCACGCTTACGGCTTCAGCGGCGACCACGTCCGCCTCGACGCCGAGCTGCTCGTCGACAACCCCGCGGCGGTCGAAGGGCGTGACTGGGCGCTCCAGCTGTGGGCCTGCTCCGGCCCCTTCGACGGCCACGCCAGCGCCGGCACCCTGGTCGCCCAGGCTCCCGTCGGCCCGCTCTCTGCCGAGCCGCAGCAATACGTGGGCGCCGAAGCCTTCGCCTTCCCGCCCGCCGGCCACGGCATCCACTCGATGGTGATGGTGCTCGCCGCTGGCCACGACGGCCGCTTCGACGAAGTCCACGACTACGCCAACTATCCGCGCCCCGAGTGCTTCGCCCAGCCCGAGATCAACGGCACCGCCGGCTTCGAGCTCGGCGACGACAGCGCCACCCTGAGCGCCGAAGGCATCACCAATCCCCGCGCGCCCGACAACCTGAGCGGCACCCTGTCCCTCGAGCTGTGGGCCCTCACCGCCCCCTACACCAGTGGCAAGCCCGACGGCGTGCAGCTCGCCGCCAGCCAGCTCGGCTGCCTGGGCGGCCAGCAGGCCTGGCACGACGTGCGCGTCGACGCGCCGGTGGCCAGCAAGCCGGCCGGCAGCTGGCACCTCTCGATGCTGCTGCGCGAATGGACACCCATCGGCTTCGTGACCCGCGACTACGCCAACTTCGCGCTGCCGGTGAGCTGGCCCGAAGCCGCCGAAGCCCCCGCCGAAGCCCCCGTCGAGGCCACCGCCGAAGCCAAGCCCGCCGCCAAGCCCGGCAAAGCCGGCAAGGCTTCGAGCAAGTCGAAGGACAAGGACAAATCCAGCAAGGCGAAGCCCGCTGCCGTCTCGATCAACACCGCCAGCGCCGCCGAACTGGCCGCGGTCAAAGGCCTGTCGAAGACCGTCGTCGCCGCCATCGTCGCGGCCCGCCCGTTTGCCGGCATCGACGAGCTGCTCAAGGTCAAGGGCCTCGGCCCCAAGCTGCTCGACAAACTGAAGGCCAGCCTGACGCTCTGAGCCCCCGCGGCCCGCAGGCAATACCACATGAGGCCAGCCACCACGGCTGGCCTCATTCATTCAAGGGGCGGGATTCGCGCCGACAGCTCCCCACAGCGCCGCCCCGCCCGCCTCGACCCAGCACAGCCAGGCCCGCACGTCGAACTCGAGCTGGTGGTAGGCCGGCTCGATGTGGCAGCACAGCTGGTAGAACGCCTTGTCGTGGTCCGGCTCCTTGAGGTGGGCCAGCTCGTGGGCGACGATCATCGCCAGGAACTCCGGCGGCGCCTCGCGGAACACATCGGCGATGCGGATCTCGCGCCGGGTGCGCAGCTTGCCGCCCTGCACCCGTGCCACCCGGGTGTGGGTGCCCAGCGCGTTGCGGAGGCTGGCAAGCTTGCCGTCCCACACCACCTTGCTGAGCGGCGGCGCGTTCTTGAGGCGGCTCGCCTTGAGCTCGCTCACATAGTCGTAGAGCGCCCCGTCGTTGCGCACCGTGTGGGGCTGCGGATACCGGCGGAGCAGGCGCTCGCCCAGGCTGCCGTCGCCGAGGCAGGCACGCACCTGGTCGACGAGGTGCTCCGGATAGCCGGCGAGGTACTTGAGGTGGGCAGCGGTCATTGCGGGGACCGGACGGGTCGGGGGCCGGATTCTACCCCGACCCCGTCACCGCGCGGAGGCACCGCCGCTCAGGTGCAGTCGCAGTTGTCGGCGAGCTTGATCAGCACGGGGATGATCTCGTCGCCGACGGGCTCGAAGGCCTTGAACTTCAGGTCTTCGAGCACTCGCAGACCGGCCGGGTCGAGGTGCATGGCGCACAGGATCTGCTGGATCGCGTCCCGCTTGTCGGCCCATTCGGGCGACACCATGAAGCAGTGGAAGGCATGGCCGTCATGGCTCTCGCCGATCACCTGCAGTTCGGCGCGGGTGGAGGCGTTCATGCCGGCCCAGGTCTCGTTGAAGACGAAACCCAGGTCGGCCTCGCCCTGGAGTACCGCCTTGGCGGCATTGAGGTGGTTGCCGACGTACTTGAACTCGGCTGCCGCCGCGTCGATCCCCACCCGCGCCAGCACCTGCAGGCCGAGGTTGTGAATGATCAGCTTGTCGGTGGCGCTGGCGATGCGCGGCGCGGCCGGCACCTCGGCGCCGGCACGGGCCACCACGATGGTCTCGTCGACGACATTGACCGGCCGGGCCACCGGCACGAAGGCCTTGTCGCGGGCGAAGCACAACGCGCTGTACGGGTTGGCATACACGACCACGTGGTGGGGCTGCTCGAGCACGGTCTGGCGCTCGACCAGGAAGTTGTCCTGGGGGTCGAAGTGGATGCCGGTGCCCAGCTTGCGCTGCAGGTAGGTGTTGAGGGTGAACCAGCCGAGCAGGTTCTTGGCGGTGTCGTGGGGGCAGACGCTGAGTTTGTATTGACTGACCATGAACTCAGACTCCAGCCCTGGAGGGAAAGGGGCGCGACGTCGACGACGGATGGGTTTGGGGCATTGCGTTCACCTCTGGCGGGTTGAATTGCTCTCTTCAGCCCCGGCCCGTTCGGGCAATGGAGCCACCCCGCATGATAACTGCAAGTCGTTTAACACTAAGTTGCATTTTTCAGCCCTGCAGCAAAATGTGTCACGGATGAATGTCGTTTGCGTGCCCGTTTGTCGTGGAGCCCGTGCTGGCAAGCGGGCGGGCACGAGGGATTTCGGCAAGAACCCGGCCTGGGCAAGGGTGAGCCCTGGCAAACCCGCGCCCGGGATACTACGCCATCGGGCCACGCATCAACGCGACACCGCCGGGCGGGGCGGCACTCCGGCAAGTCCGGCGGGCAGCTAGAGCCAGTCCACCAGCGACACGCCTAGGCCGAAGGTGCTCTGCCGGTGGTTGTAGTCGATCAGGGTCTCGCCGTATCCGGTGAAGAACTGCAGGTAGCCCTTGAGGTTGCGGTGGATCGGGAAGGTCCAGTCGACCTGGGCCGAACCGCGGCGGCTGAAACCCGGCCGCAGGTTGAGGGAGAGCTCGTGGGCATCCAGGCGCCAGGTGGCCTGGATGTCGCCGTAGCCGAGGTAGCGGCTGATGTCCGGGTTGTCGTCCTTGCTGGCCGTCTCCTCGAAGCGCTTCCAACTGCGCAGCATCAGCGCGAAATCGCCCCTCTCGATACCGGCCTGCAGCATCAGCCGGTTCCAGCTGCGCGACAGGGGCTGGCCACGGCCGTTGGACTGGTGGTTGAGGCCGACGGAGAGCATCTTCACCTTGAAGCCGAGGCCGGCGTCGAGGTTGGTGCGGAACACCGCCATCAGCTCGGGCTCGTAGTCGGTCTCGCGGAAGGGCGACGAGAAGCTCTTGTTGTACACCTGCCAGTTGGACTGCTGGGTGTAGCCGAGCCACAGGTCACCATGGCGGCCGATCAGGCCCTCCCACAGTTTGGTCTTGAAGCTGATCTGATACTTGGCCTCGGCCGGGTCGACGTCGATCGGGTCGCTCGGCGTGTTGGCCGGGTTGGGCGAGGTGGGCAGGCGATTGGCCGAATTGGTCCACCGCCCGAGCAGCATGTAGGTGGGCTTGTAGGGGGTGATCAGGAAAGTGCCGCGCTTGTCCTCGGCGTCGAGCTCCCAGCGCTTCGACAGCGCCGAGGGCTCCCGGGCCAGCGGGACCGGGGCAACCGGTGGCGGCGCCTCCTGGTGCGGCCGGCCGACCGACTCGTCGTAGCACGCGAGGCGCTCGGTGTTGTCGGCGATCGTGGCGCAGGCGGCCGGGTTGGCGGCCAGCGCGCCGGCCGACAGCATGGCTGCGCCGACAGCAGCGCCCCCTTTCAGCACCACCGCCACGCGCGCCCGGTCTGCGGCCTGCTTGTCGTCGAATGGCATTCTCATCATCCTTTCGTCACATGCTGCGGCGCCACCAGACCATTCCGGCGCCCTCGCGCGATTGTCGGCGACTCGCGCCAGGCCTGTCGAGACACGCGCGGCTCATCCGCCCACCCGCCGGGCCGCCAGAAACTCGCTCAGGATGCGCCCGGTGTGGGAGCGGGCCACCTGCGCCACGGCTTCCGGCGGCCCTTCGGCGACGATCTCGCCACCGCCGTCACCGCCCTCAGGGCCGAGGTCGATGATCCAGTCGGCCTCGGCCATCAGGTCGAGGTCGTGCTCGATGACCAGCACCGTGTGGCCGGCGGCGGCGAGGCGGTGCAGCACGTGGATCAGCTTCTCCACGTCGGCCATGTGGAGGCCGACGGTGGGCTCGTCCAGCACGTAGAGGGTGTGCTTCTCGGGGGGCAGCGGGCGGCCCGGGCCGCTGGGCGACTCTCCAGCCCGGCCGCGCACCTTGGCCAGCTCGGAGACGAGCTTGATGCGCTGGGCCTCGCCGCCCGACAGGGTGGGGCTGGGCTGGCCGAGGGTGAGATAGCCGAGGCCCACATCCTGCAGCAGCTTGAGCGGGTGGGCGATGGACGGGTGGGCAGCGAAGAACTCCACCGCGTCCTCGACAGCCATGTTCAGCACCTCGGCAACGCTCCTGCCCTTCCAGCGCACGGCCAGGGTCTCGGGGTTGAAGCGGGCGCCGCCGCAGGCCTCGCAGGGCAGCTTGACGTCGGGCAGGAAGTTCATCTCGACGGTGATCTGGCCCTGGCCCTCGCACACCGGGCAGCGCCCGGCGCCGGTGTTGAAGGAAAAGCGTGAGGCCGTCCAGCCGCGGATCTTGGCCTCGCTGGTGTCGGCGAAGAGCTTGCGGATGGCGTCCCAGAAGCCGATGTAGGTGGCCGGGCAGGAGCGCGGAGTCTTGCCGATGGGGGTCTGGTCCACCTCGAGCAGGCGGCCGATCAGCTCGCGGCCGGTGAGGCTGGCGCAGCCCACCGGCGCTTCGGCAGCCAGGCTGGCATGCAGCACGTCGCGGGCGAAGGTGGATTTGCCCGAGCCGGACACGCCGGTCACCACCGTCAGGCGACCCAGCGGCACGCGGCCGGTGACGTTCTTCAGGTTGTGCAGCGTGGCGCCCTCGACCACCAGGGCCGGATGGTCTTCGGCCACCGGCCGGCGCGGGGCCAGCGGGTGCTGCAGCGGCGCCCGCAGGCAGCGGCCGGTGGCCGATTCGGGCGCCGCCATCAGGTCGGCCAGGCGCCCCTCGGCCACCACCCGGCCGCCGCGCCCCCCGGCGCCGGGGCCGAGGTCGATTACGTGGTCGGCGCGGCGGATGGTGTCCTCGTCGTGCTCGACCACCAGCAGCGTGTTGCCGCGGCCGCGCAGGGCCTCAAGAGTGTCGAGCAGCAGCTGGTTGTCCCGCGGGTGCAGGCCGATGGTGGGCTCGTCGAGGATGTAGCACACGCCGGTGAGGTTGGAGCCGAGCTGCGCCGCCAGCCGGATGCGCTGGGCCTCGCCGCCGGAGAGCGTGGGCGCGGCGCGGTCGAGGGCCAGGTAGCCGAGGCCGACCTGCTGCAGAAAGTCGAGCCGGCCGCGGATCTCGGCCACCAGGTCGCGGCCGATCTCGGCCTCGCGGCGGGCCAGCTGCAGGGCCTCGAAGAAGCCGGACACCTTGCCCACCGGCAGTGAGGCGAGCTCGTGCAGGCCCAGGTCGCGGAAGCGCACCGCGCGGGCCACCGGGTTGAGGCGGGCGCCGTGGCAGCTGGGGCAGGCTTCGTCGGTCTCGGTTTCGAGCTCGCCCAGGTCGAGCTCGTCGGGGTTGTCGACGCGGCCGGCGATCTTGAGGCCGGTGCCGTAGCAGTCCGGGCACCAGCCGTGCTTGGCGTTGTACGAAAACAGCCGCGGGTCGGGCTCGGGGAAGCTGGTGCCGCAGTCGGGGCAGGCGCGCAGCGTGGACAGGGTGAGAAGCGGCGTGCCGGGCGCGTCGAGCCGGTTCACCTTGAGGACGCCCTTGCCGTGCTCCAGCGCGGCCTCTACGTGCCCGCGCAGGGCGCCTTCGGTGTCGGGGCCGACCACCAGCGTGCCCACCGGCAGCTCGATGTTGTGCTCCTTGTAGCGGTCGAGGCGCGGCCACTTTTTGGTCGGCAGATAGTCGCCGTCGACGCGCAGCTGCTCGAAGCCCTTGCCGCGGGCCCACTTGGCGAGGTCGGTGTACAGGCCCTTGCGGTTCACCACCAGCGGCGCCAGCAGCTCCACCGACTGGTCGGCGCAGTCGCGCATCAACTGGGCGACGATGGCCTCGAAGCTCTGGGGTGTGACGGGCACCTCGCAGTCGGGGCAGTACTGGGTGCCGAGCTTCACGTAGAGCAGGCGCAGGAAGGGCTGGATCTCGGTGAGGGTGCCCACCGTGCTCTTGCGCCCGCCGCGGCTGACCCGCTGCTCGATGGCGACGGTGGGCGGGATGCCGAAGATGGCGTCCACGTCGGGCCGCGCCGAGGGCTGGGCAAACTGCCGCGCGTAGGCGTTGAGGGATTCCAGGTAGCGCCGCTGACCTTCGCCGAACACGATGTCGAAGGCCAGCGTGGATTTGCCCGAGCCGGACAGACCGGTGATCACCGTGAACCGGTCGCGGGGGATGCTGAGGCTGACGTTCTGCAGGTTGTGGTGGCGGGCATGGCGGATGGTGATCGCCGGATCGGGCACCGCGCGATAGCGCGCCGGCGGCTCGGCCACCGCCGGCGCCGCCTGCAGCGCGGCGAGCTGGGCAGCGTAGTCGGCGAGCGCCCTCCCGGTGTGGGAGGCCGGCGTGGCGAGGAGCTGGGCCGGCGCGCCCTCGGCGACGATCATCCCGCCGCCACTGCCGCCCTCGGGGCCGAGGTCCACCAGCCAGTCGGCGGCGGCGATCACGTCGAGGTTGTGCTCGATGACGACCAGCGAGTGGCCGGCATCAAGGAGCTTCTCGAAGGCCGACAGCAGCGTGGCGACGTCTTCGAAGTGCAGGCCGGTGGTGGGCTCGTCGAACAGAAAGAGCAGGCCGGGCTCATCGCCGACGGCGCCCTTCTTCGCCTTCTTGCCGGCCAGCTGGGCGGCCTCGGCGAGGTAGCCGGCGAGCTTGAGGCGCTGGGCCTCGCCGCCGGAGAGCGTCGGCACCGGCTGGCCGAGGCGCAGATATTCGAGGCCGACGTCGGCCAGCGGCGCCAGCGCGGCGAGCACGGCTTTCTGGCCCGCGAAGAAGGCCAGTGCTTCGGAGACGGTCATCTCCAGCACGTCGGCCACCGACCTGCCCTGCCAGGCCAGGCTGAGGATCTCGGGCCGGTAGCGCTTGCCGTCGCAGTCGGGGCAGCGCAGGTACACGTCCGACAAAAACTGCATCTCGACGTGCTCGAAGCCCGAGCCGGTGCAGGTGGGGCAGCGCCCGGTGCCGGAGTTGAAGCTGAAGGTGCCCGGCGTGTAGCCACGCTCCTTGGCCTCGTCGAGGTTGGCGAAGAGCTTGCGGATGGTGTCCCAGGCGCCCACGTAACTCACCGGGTTGGAGCGGGCGCTCTTGCCGATGGGCGACTGGTCCACCATCACCACGCCCTTGATGTGCTCGAGGCCGGCCAGCCCGTCGAAGGCGCCGGGGGGCTCGGCCGGCTGGCCGAAATGCTTGGCGAGGGCCGGGAACAGCACGTCCTGGATCAGCGTGGATTTGCCCGAGCCGGACACGCCGGTGATGCCGACCAGCCGCCGCAGCGGGATCGCCAGGTCGACGCCCCGCAGGTTGTGCTGGCGCGCGCCCTTCAGCGTGAGGCGCGGCGCATCGGCGGCCACCGGGCGGGGCTGGCGGCGGGTGTCGATGCGTTTTTTGCCGGAGAGATAGGCGCCGGTAAGGGAGGCAGGGTCGTTGGCGATGGCGGTGGGTGCGCCGTAGGCGACGATCTCGCCACCGCGCTCGCCGGGGCCGGGGCCGATGTCGAGCAGGCGGTCGGCGGCGAGCATCAGCTGCGGGTCGTGCTCGACGACGACCAGCGAGTTGCCAGCGTCGCGCAGGCGCTCCATCACGCCGAGGATGCGCCCGATGTCCCGCGGATGGAGGCCGATGGACGGCTCGTCGAGCACGAACAGGGTGTTCACCAGCGAGGTGCCCAGCGCGGTGGTGAGGTTGATACGCTGCACTTCGCCCCCCGACAGGGTGCGCGACTGGCGATCCAGCGTGAGGTAGCCGAGGCCGACGTCGTGCAGATACTTGAGGCGCCCGCGGATCTCGCCGAGCAGCAGCTCGGTGGCCTCGTCGAGGGGCGCGGGCAGCTCGAGGGCGGCGACGAAGGGAGCGATCTCGTCGATCGGGCGGGCCATCAGCTGATGGATCGCCAGCGCGCCGGTGGCCACCGGCAGGCGCCACAGCAGCGCATCGGGCTTGAGGCGGGCGCCGTGGCAGGCCGGGCATTCGGTGTAGCTGCGGTAGCGCGACAGCAGCACCCGGATGTGCATCTTGTAGGCCTTGCTCTCGAGCCAGTCGAAGAAGTGGCGCACGCCGTACCAGTAGCGCGGCCAGCTCGAATCCCAGTTCTTCCACTTGTCGTCGCCTTCGAGCACCCAGCGGCGGTGCTCGGCGGGCAGGTCACGGAAGGGAATGTCCATCGCCACGCCGTACTTACTGGCCATCTTCTCCAGGTCGCCCTGGCATTCCTTGAAGCTGGGGCTCTGCCACGGCTTCACCGCGCCTTCGGCGAGGGTCTTCGATTCGTCGGGGATGACCAGCCCGAAGTCGACGCCGATCACCCGCCCGAAGCCGCGGCAGGTCTCGCAGGCGCCGATCGGCGAGTTGAAGGAGAACAGGCTGGGCGTGGGCTCGGTGTAGGTGATGTCGCAGTCGGCGCAGTGCAGGCCGGTGCTGAACTTCCAGCGCGTCTCGTCGCCCTCGCCCAGCGCATGCACGCTGAGGCGGCCATGGCCGGCGGCGAAGGCGGTTTCGAGGGCCTCCATCACCCGGGCGTGCTCGGCACCGGCGAGGCGGAAGCGGTCCTGCACCACATGCAGCAGGCTGCCGTCGCGGGCGTGGATGCGGGTGTAGCCCTGGCGGGCCAGCAGCTCGGTGATCTCGTCCTCGCTGAAATTGCCCGGCACCGTGACCGGAAAGCTCACCACCAGGCGCGGGTCGCCGGCCGCGGCGGCGCGGGCGGACAATTCGGCGAACACCGTGGCCGGCGTGTCGCGCTTCACCGGCTGGCCGCAGCCGCGGCAATGCAGCCGCGCCGCCCGGGCGTAGAGCAGCTTGAAGTGGTCGGTGAGCTCGGTCATCGTGCCCACCGTCGAGCGCGAGGTGCGCACCGGGTTGGTCTGGTCGATGGCGATGGCCGGCGGCACGCCTTCGATGCGATCCACCTGGGGCTTGTCCATGCGGTCGAGGAACTGCCGCGCGTAGGGCGAGAAGGTCTCGACGTAGCGGCGCTGGCCCTCGGCATACAAGGTGTCGAAGACCAGCGAGCTCTTGCCCGAGCCGGACACCCCGGTCACCACCACGAGTTCGTGGTGGGGGATGTCGAGGGACAGGTTCTTGAGGTTGTTCTGGCGGGCGCCGCGGATGCGGATGGCGGCGCTGTCGTCGGGGCCGGCAGCATGGGGGGCCGGGCAGGCGGGATCGGAGCACATGGCGAGGGGCTGAAAATGCGGGCGATCCGCATTGTAGAGCGCCCGGGCGCCGCGGGTGCGCCCGCTCAGCCCCTCAGGGTTGGACCAGCTTGTTGCTGGCGGCCTCGTCGACAATGGACGCCGGCCGGAAGAGCTGCGTCTCGGGCAGCTCGACCTGCTGGGACAAGGCCCGCGCCGTGATCGCCAGCTGCATGTTGTGATCGCCGTCGGCGATCAGGATGACCTGCCGCAGCGGCGCGAGCATCGCCACAAAGCCCCGCATCACGCTGCCGTCGGGCAAGGCGACGGAGACCGTGTCGCCCACCTCGAGGGCCGCCCAGGCGGGCGGCAGCGGGAGCTCGCCCGGCACGTACTGCTTGTGCTTGAGCACCTTCAGCCCGGTTTTCTCGGAGCGGCTGCCCAATGTGGGCCGGCAGGACGAGCGGCGCGGCACGAACTCGGGAGCCGGCTTGCCGGCAATCAAATTGGCGTGCAGCGCCATGCACGGCGCCAGGGCGTCCCAGATGCGGGACTCGGTGAGGCCGACCCAGGTCAGGCCCTCCTTGAGCTCCTCGATCAGGTAGGGGATCTCGGCCACCCGCCGCTGCAGGCTTCGCCCGCCCTGGCTGTCGTCGACGCTGGCCAGCAGCCGGTTGGCGGTGTGCAGGCGGGTCGCCCATTCGGCACTGTCGGAGCCGTGGCGATAGGCCACCTTGGCGATCACATGCACCCAGTAGTTCTCGAGGAAGTTGCGCACGGGGCTGGGGTTGGCGTGGCCGATCACCAGGTAGAGCGCGCGGCAGGCGTGCTGCAGGGCCACGTCGCGACGCTCCATCCGCTCGACCTCGCTCTTGAAGGCCGCGGCCCGGGCGATGGCGCTGCGCTGACGGCTGAGGATGAGTGCTTCCACCGACCCGAGGGCCGCCTCGAAATCCTTGTCGGAGATCCGTGGGGCCTGGACGAGGGTGTTCACGATGGTGAGCAGGCCGCGGCAGACCGGCAGATCGGGCGAGCAGTCGGGGGCCAGGGTGCGCCCCAGGTTGGCGATCTGATCCACCAGGCGCAGGGCGGCGTGGCGTTCGGCAGCCAGCAGGGTCTCGCTGCGCAGCGCCAGGCGCAGCAGCGGCACCCGCAGCCTGGCGATCAGGGAGCGGAAGGCCGGCGGCAGCCTGGGGGCTTCGAAGGCATAGCCGCAGATCGTCTCGACGACCTCGACGGCAGCCGCCTTGACCGGGCTGAGCAGGGCCCCCAGCTCGCTGGCGCCCAGCGACACCGGGACGCCGGCGCCATACTGCTGGCGTTCGCCCAGCCAGGCCTCGATGCGGTCGATGAGGGCCGAGGCGAGGCTGCGGTCCAGGCCGCCCGCGGGCTGGGGCTGCGGCTTGCCCTTGTGGCGGGCCAGCACCGACAGCCGCAGCGCGTCGACCGGGTGGATGCCGAGCTTGACCCGGGCCGCCGGGCTGTCCGGCGCCTCCGAAGCCTCCGGGTCTGGCTCCAAATGCTGGGGGCGGCCGCGCACGCGGGAGCCCAGGCCTTCGTTGGCGAGCTCGTGCTCGAAAGCCCGGTAGAAACCGGACAGGTGGCGGCGCAGGGGCTCTTCGAGCTGCTGGAGGAGGCCCTGGGCCTCGGTGGCGCTCAGGCGCTCGGCCTCCTTGAGGCCCCGCAGGGCCCGGCAGACGCTCTCGGTGCCGAGGGGCGATTCGTCCTGCAGCACCACCGGCGTGCCGACCAGCTGCATGCGCATGCGCATGTGGAGGGCGGCCAGATCACGCCCGCAATAGTCGTGCAGGCGCTGGTCGAGATTGATCAGGGCGATCGAATAATCCGCCTCGTTGTCGTGCACGAGGTTCATCCGCGACGCGGTGAGCCCGTGCGCATCCTCGGGGCTGCGCCCTGGACGCCGGCTGGCGAGCTCGTCGAAGCATTCGCCGGCCGCGCCGGTGAAGGCCTCCAGCCAGTCGGGATGGTGGATGACCTCCTCCGCCGCCTCGCGGAGCGCTTGCAGGAAGCGGCTCCGGCTGCGGGTCAAAAGGGCCTCTGCCCGCTCGGCCGGGGAACCGCCGGATCGGGACTGCTGGGTCATTTGGGTAGGAGACGCTTTCGTACGTTTCGTCGGCTACCATTTATACACAAGGCGTCCAGCGATTCCCCGTGACGCACGCCCTCAAGTTCCCAATTTAGACACCAGGCGGCGCCCGATCACCAGCGCGAACCAGAGCGCCAGCCCCCATTTGCCCGCAGCACACAGGGCCGACAGCGGGATCGCCGCCGTCTGCGCCCCGAAGGGCCCGGCCAGGATGTGCAGCTGGAGCAGGTTCTCGCACAGGTCGAGGAGCGCGGCCCCGGGCAATATCCAGGCGGTCCGGGCCATGGCCCGCAGCTCGGCCGGCTCGAACAGCCCCCCACGGGTGGCCAGCAGGTAACCGAAGATCGCGTAGATGAGCGCATGCACCCCGTCGTAGCCGAAATGCCCGCGGTACACGGCACGCCCGAGCTCACCCCACTGGCCTAGAATCTCCCAGTAGCATCCGGCATTAAAAGTTAACTGCAGACTCAGGATATTTGGCCGTAAACCCCCAAGCAGGTAGGCGAGGTATGCCT
>JAEUNU010000061.1 GCA_016789125.1 Zoogloea sp.
AGCGGCCAAGGACGCTTCCGCGAAAAAGGCCGGGGCGGCGATGGCGAAAGCGGCCAACCCGGCCCCGGTGGCGGCCCAGGCCGCCGCACCCGCAGCAGCAGGTACTGGGGCCGATGGCGGTGTGCCAGGTGCGTCGGAACAGCCCGCCGCGACAGCCGCCGCCGGCGATCCCTACGACCTCTTCGGTTGAAGCACGCGGCCTTGAGATCGGGCCGGGCAGCGCGAGACTGATTGCCATGGCCTCCCATGCGGGAGGGCGTTCCAGACGACAGGAGTTCCAACGATGAGCATTGCGATCAGTGAAATCCGGCGGGTCTTCCGCTACAACGGCATGCAGTTGCCCGACGTGCCGGGCTTGGAGCCGCGTGAGGTCCGCGATCTTTACAGCGCCCAGTACCCCGAACTCGTCAGCGCCGAAATCGAGGCCGGCGAGGTCCGGGACGGCGTGCGCGAATACATCTTCCGCAAGGCAGTCGGGACCAAGGGAGGGGTGGGCGCTGAAAACGGACGGCTCGCCGCCCTGAATGCCAGCGTACAGGCCGAGTCCGCAGGGCGGACGGGCACCGCCGGCAAACTCGCCCGCGCCCTGACGCGGCGCGGTACGGTGGAGCGCGGCAGCGCCTGGGGGGCGTTCGTGTTGCGCACCATGCGGGAGGTGACCGAGCGGCGGGGTGCCCGCGTGCTGCCGACGAGCGACATGCTTGCGCCGCTGCCATGATGACGGCGCTGAACCTGCCGCGCATCGGCCCGCAGGTGCCGCTTACCGTGGCACCGGGGCCGCTGGTCGCCGCCAACGCCACGGTGTCGCATTTCCTGATCGAGGCCGAGGCCTTCGGCGAAGCCGACATCCCGGCATCGTGGAGCGATTCCCTGAGCGCCTGCGAACAGGCGCTCGATAGCTGGCTCAAGCGGGCAATCGGCCCGCTGCATTGCCTCGCGCCGCGCTTTGCCCTGCACATGCTCTCCCGCGATGGCGATGACTGCGGCTACCACGGCGGTGGCGAAGCCTCCAAGGGATTCCACTTCGGCGCGGTGGAGGCTTCCTGGTGCGAAAACCACGAACAGGAATGGCCCGTGGGGGAGGGGCTGGAGGCGCTGAGTGACCGCATGCCGGGCTTGGGCGCCGTCATCCTGCACGTGCTGCGCCGCCAGAGCGCTTACGTCTACCCGCTCTTCACGCCGGACATCGCCTGCGACGTGGCGTCCTATCTGTACTGGTGCGGGGAGGATGATGAGGAAACCGCGCTGGACATGCAATGCGGCGCCAACGAGGACGAGCGCGAAGCGATGCGTGCCGAAATGGTCACCCGACCCATGCTGGAAACGTCCTATCCCGCGTGGACCCGGCGCTGGCCCCGGGGACTGGAGCTTGCGCAATGCTCCCGCTTTCTGCGCAAGGCCGTGAAGCGGCTGGCCGAACCGATGGGGCGAGAGGTCGCGGCGGATGCGTTGGCCCTGTCCCGGCTACGATTCGACGACACCTTCCGGCCCGATGTCGAGGGGGAGTTCATCGGTTTTGGCGGTGTGCTCTCCTGGCGGGCAGGGGACGTGACCGTCCGCATCTACGACGACCTGCTCAACCTTGCCCATCAGGCCGAATACTGCGAGCACATGGGCGAAATCCGGGTGCCGCTGGATGATCCTGGCGCTTTCGGCGCGTGGCAGCGTGCGATGGTGACGCGCTTCGAGGCTATCGGCTTGATCGACCGCTTGATTCATCGCCTCTCGGCGGGAGACTGGTCATGGAGGTAGTGACCATGAACCAAGCCGAGTTTTCCATTGTGGCCCCGAGCGCGGGCATCGTGCGTCTGCGCCGTGCGGTCTTAATCTACGACGGGCACCAGGGCGGTGCGCTGGCGACCGTGCACGACATCGAGGATGTCGATGGCGAGCCTGTCATCGGGGCAGGGCAGGCCATGACGCCGAGGGCGGCGATGGAGCTGGCCCGCACCCTGCTCAAACGCGCCGCTCACGGCGGATTCCTGCCGGAGACGGTGTTGTACGTGGATGGCGATCTGATCGTCTGGTGGGTGCCGCCGGCACGCCGCCACATCGTGTTCCTGACCCCGGATCGGGCCGAGCAGATGGGCGGGGCCGAGCGCGGCGAGGTGGTACCCCATCCGGGGCTGGTCTTTGCCGCATCCAGCCGGCTGTGGCGCGTGTGGGCGGTCAGGGGGCGCAACCGGCCGACGCCTGCCACCCCCTTGTATCAGGCACCGTATTTCAACGTGGATGTGCGGGGAAACATTTGCCGGGGCAACGTGCCGGTGCCCGAGGGGACCACGGTGGAGAAGATCGAAGTCTGGAACGATGCCTTTCTGCGCTCCTATTTCACCCACCCCAACGGTCCCGGCAAGTTGGTGCGCTATCGCGGTGGCGCCTACGCCTTCTGGCGCGACATGCTCGACGGACGATTCCGGCGTTTCCCCGAGCGCGTGTTGGTCGACGTCAAGACGACGCTGGGGGGGCTGCTGGGCCCGACCGAGGGGGAATGATGGACACTCGCGACCTGGCTTTGCAGGCAGCGTGTCCGGTCATTGCCGCGCCGCGCTTCGGTTCCTTGCCCGACATGGAGAACGGCCAGCGCATCATCGTGGCGGCCAACGGCTGCTTCGTGCAGGTGAAGCTCGACTGGCTCGACTGCATCCAGCGCCTGACGCCCTCGCCGCCGATACCGCTGCCTTACGGCTACATCGACGAGCGGCTGGCTTTCGCGTTCGGCGTCATGCCCATCCGGCTGATCGAGGTGTTCATCGAGGCGGGTCGCCGGGGCTTACCCAATGAAGTGGCCGGCGCACTGATCTACTCGCGGCGAACTCGCGCCCTGCGGCTGGCGCGGTGCGAGCCGCTCGACGTTTCTCCGCACCGGGTCCGTTACCGGGTGCCGGCAATGGACGCCGACGAGACCCTGGCGGTCGACCTGCACACCCACGGTCGCGGCGCCCCCTTCTGGTCACAAGACGATGATCGGGACGACCAGGGCATCAAGGTGGCCGGGGTATTTGGCTACCTGCACCATCCCAGGCCGCGAGCGGCGTTCAGGCTGGTGGTGAACGGCATGTTCCGCCCCTTGGCGCACCCGTGGCCATCGGAAGCCGAAGCGGAATGTCGCCCGGATGCGGAGCTTGAGCCGGGCCTGCTGCGCCGGATACTGAGCTTCTACTATGCGAGGAGATGCGGACCGTGGAACACCTGATTGATCCGGTATTGCTGGACCGCCGCGTGACCGTCCACTTGATCGGGGCAGGGGGCAATGGTGCACAGATGGCTGGCTGCCTCGCCCGGCTGGACATTGCTATGAAGGCACTGGGCCACCCCCACGGCCTGCACGTCACCGCCTTCGACGCCGACAGGGTCAGCGAGGCTAATGTGGGGCGGCAGCTCTACAGCCCGGCCGACATTGGTCGCCACAAGGCCATCGTGACGATCCATCGCTTGAACCAGTTCTACGGGCTGGACTGGATCGCCCATCCCATGCGCTACGAGGCATACCAGCCCAACCGCTACTCGGCGCCGAACGCTGACATTCTGGTGAGTTGCGTAGACAGCCGGGCGGCGCGGCGGGCCCTGCATGAAGCGGTGTTCGACGGCGCCGTTCGCTACCGCTACTGGCTGGACCTCGGCAACACCGAGGCGAGCGCCCAGGTGGTATTCGGACAGGCGCCGGGCAATGGGCGGGGCGAAGGGAAGCCACGACTACCCTGCGTCACCGAGCTTTTCCCGGAACTGCTTGACGAGACGGTGGCTGAGGACAATCGGCCGTCCTGTTCGGTGCGCATGTCGCTGGCCTCCCAGGGGCTATTCATCAACGATGTGGCGGTGCGCTTCGCGGCGCAGTTGCTCTATGAACTGTTCTCCAAGGGACGGCTCACGGCCCACGGGGTGGTGGTCAATCTGGATTCCAAGCGGACCGGCCCCATCGAGATCGATCCACTGACCTGGGCGCGTTTCGGCTATGCCGTGGCGAAACCGGAAGCCGTTGCCGAAGCGGCGTGATCGGAGATGGCCAGGGGGGTTGTGGAGCCTACGGGTGATCCGGGCAGGGCTGGGAGGGTCCATCGG
Organism: Zoogloea sp.; assembly: GCA_016789125.1. GTDB lineage: Bacteria > Pseudomonadota > Gammaproteobacteria > Burkholderiales > Rhodocyclaceae > Zoogloea. Next base: position 4,063 of record JAEUNU010000061.1, read on the forward strand.
GCCAGTGCGGGAAGAAAACGGGGCTTGCCCGCCTCGCCGTCGGCGACGAGGACATCCGGGCCAGAGAGGCTGTGCCGGCGGGAGGGGGATTTTTCCGAGGATGAGGTCGAAGTCCGGCCGGCTTTAGTAGCCTGGAATTATGCAAGAATGGTGCGTATATTGTGCTCAACAGTTGCAATGAGGCACGTTTCCCGAAGAGATACCATGCCAATGGCCGCTGCCCATATCTCTGCCTTGAGCCGGGGCTTCGAAGGCTTCCTGGATTTCCTACGTGACCAGGAGGCGGGGCCGGCCGTGCTCTCGCCGAAACGGTTCAGCGATGTGTTGAGCATCGACCTCCAGACGCTTGCCGGGCAGGCCCATGTTCACCGCAACACCTTGAGCCGGGCGCCCGCCTCGGAGAGCGTGCAGCGCTTCATGCGCGAGGCCCTGCGCGTGCTGCGTGCCGCCAATGACCTGACCGGCGATGTCGGCCGGGCCATTTTTTGGTACCGCAACGAGCCCCTGCCACCGTTTAATTACAAGACGGCCGAGCAACTGGTGTCGGAAGGGCGGGCCGAGGATGCGCTGCGCTATGTGGAGTCGCTCGAAGCGGGCGCTGCGGGATGAAGCTGATCCGATGGCGTGTCGTGGGTTTTTCTTAGCAAGTGCGATACAATGTATCTCACTTGCTCGGAGGAAACGGCTATGGCTACTACGATGGTCCATGTTCGCGTGGAGGAAAGCGTCAAGGTTCAGGCTGCCGAAACGCTTGCGGCGATGGGGCTTTCCATTTCCGATGCGGTGCGCGTCTTCCTGACGCGCGTGGTTGCTGACAAGCAACTCCCGTTTGAGCTGAAGGTGCCGAATGCTGAAACGCGTGCGGCCATGGCCGAGGCCGAGGAAATTGTGAAGGCTCGCGGCGCTCGTTTCGGCAACGCCGAGGAAATGTTCAATGCCCTCGAAAAAGAAGCCCGCAAGCAGTAAGCGGGCTTCGCTTCCCAGGGCTGTTGATTACACCAGGGCTTTCTCCAAGGATTGGGAACGGCTGGAGCGTTCCGGCCGCTACGACATGAGGCGGCTGAAGGCGGCCATGCTGCTCCTGATCGCCAACGATGCGCCGCTCGGGCCTGAATGGCTCGATCATCCGCTCAAGGGCGAATGGGACGGGAATCGCGAGTGTCACATCGGCGGCGACTTTCTACTCATCTATCGCTTGGCCGACGTTTCGCCGGCGGGTGTTGTGGTTTTTGTTCGAACCGGAACGCACGCCGAACTTTTCAACGAATAGGGAATGCCTGCCTCGACCCGTGCGGGTGGAGGCAGGCATCCCGTGACTTCTTGTCTCTGCGCTTCATGAAGTGACCGGCGAGGCGCCGTTCAAAAGCGCCGCCGACATCGATATGCCCTTGCTACGCCGTTGAACCGGCGCGTGAGGAGGCGGGTGTCGTAGGCCAGCCCGCTGTTTTCCATTCAAATGGATCACCCACGACGCAGGCTTTCCCTGTGCCCGTTCGCCGTCAGTCCTTTGGCGACGGTGGGGCTGCCGCGGGCTGTGCCATCGCTATCCCATCTGGCGTATTCCGGCTCGCCCGGCGCGCAAGGCTGGCCCCAAGGTAGGCACCCGCCGCCCTGACCCTGTTGTGTCCCGCAATCTCGGCGACCGCTTGGCGAGCGGCGCGATCCACGTCCGGGGGCAGGGGGCCACCGCCGCGTACGGGCGGCGCCTCCCCGTCCGTCTCGTCACCGAATCGCTTGATCAGCGCTTCGTGGCGCAGGCCGTGAGCCGTGATCCCCCGTTCGCCCGAGGTAATGCCGAACTTTTCCATCACGTAGTCGAAGCGGCGCAGATTGCGCTTCAAGTCGTGGCGAGGGTCACCCAGGTGCGCGTCCTCAGCTTCCGCCACGGCACGGGCGTAGTCGAGGGCGGCCAGGCCAGCGGTGCTGTCCAGCGCCACAAACCGTAGCCGTCCCCCCTTGCTGCCCTCCTTGATCCGCACGTAATGGTCCGCCCGCCGCTCTTCAGGCGACAGGCCGGTGGCCTCGAAGGGCACGACACAACGGTGCGGCCGGATCATCACCGATTCCTTGCGCCGCAGCCCGAAGGCCTGGATCAGCCGCAGCGAGGCACCGACGTGGCGGTCGTAGGCGCAGACCTGCTCGACCAGCGCATCGATGTCGACACCTTGGCCCGACCAGCTCTTGTCCCGCTGCGCATATTCGTGCCGCTGGTATTCCTCGGTCCTCAGCCCGTAGTCGGCCGGTTTGTGGATGAAGCCGGGCTTGCCCAGCCACATTGCCAAGCCGCGCAGGAAGCTGAGGTAGGTCTGGATGGTGGCCGGCGCGAGCGTCTCCGCCTGCCAGATCTTCACCATCGCCCGGATGTGCCGTTCGCCGAGGTTGCGCGGGTCCGGCAGGGTCTTGAAGCCGGCCTTCGTTTTGAGGTCGCGGAAGAAGCGGCGCAGGAAGTCGGCGCGCTCCTGCCGGGTC
>JAEUNU010000077.1 GCA_016789125.1 Zoogloea sp.
TGATCGCCCTGCTGACCCTCATGAAGGGCCAGCCCCTGGCCTACAACAAGGACAACCAGGAAGACAAGGAGCCCCTCTTCGACACCGCCGACACCGTCATCGACACCCTGCGCATCTACGCCGACATGATGGGCAGCCGCACTGACGCCGACGGCACGCGCGTCTTCAACGTGCGCGTCAAGCGTGATGCCATGCGCGCCGCGCTGCGCCAGGGCTACGCCACCGCCACCGACCTCGCCGACTACCTGGTCAAGAAGGGCCTGCCCTTCCGCGACGCCCACGAGGCCGTCGCCCTGGCCGTACGCGGCGCCGAGAAGCGCGGCATCGACCTGCCCGAGTTCACCCTCGACGAGCTCAAGGCCGAGATGGCCGAAGTGCCCCGCGCCGTGCCGCTGCTCGAAGCCGACGTGGCCCGCGTGCTGACCGTCGAAGGCTCCCTCGCCGCCCGCCAGCACATCGGCGGCACCGCACCCGAGCAGGTCCGCGCGGCCATCGCCCGGGCCCGGGCAGCCCTGGTCTGAGGCACGCACCATGGAAAGGATCGGCAAGTACGAAATCAGGCGGGCACTGGGTGAAGGCGCGACCAGCACCGTCTACCTCGGCTACGATCCTTTCGCCCAGTGCGAGGTGGCGATCAAGCGGCTCCACCCGGAGCTGCTGCGCATCACCGACCACACCTCGCTCTACCACCACCTGCTGCTCAACGAGGCCGCCCTCGCCGGCAAGCTCCAGCACCCGCACATCGTCCAGATCCACGACGCCGTGATCGAGGACAACGACGCCTACGTGGTGATGGAATACGTCCCCGGCGGCACCCTCGAAGCCTTCACCCAGCCCGGCAAGCTGCTGTCCTTCGAGCGCCTCGTCGAGATCATCTTCAAGTGCACGCGGGCCCTCGACTACGCCTACCTGCAGGGCGTCACCCACCGCGACATCAAGCCGGCCAACATCCTGCTGGTCTCGCCCACCGGCCAGGACATCAAGATCTCCGACTTCGGCGCGGCCATCTTCACCGCCACCGAAACCACCCAGATCCCCAACATCGGCTCGCCGGCCTACATGTCGCCCGAGCAGGTGCGCGAACAGCCCATCGACCACCACACCGACATCTACTCGCTGGGCGTCGTGATGTACCAGCTGCTCACCGGCGAGCGCCCCTTCGAAGCCGGCAACAACGCCAGCCTCGCCTACCAGATCGTCCATCACGTCCCGCCGCCGCCCTCCAGCCTGCGCCCCGAGATCCCGCCCGAGCTCGACGCCATCGTGTGCAAGGCCATGCAGCGCGACGTCGACCAGCGCTACGCCACCTGGATGGAGTTCTCCCACGACCTCGCCCAGGCCTACCGCAACCGCAAGCTCGCCCCCGACCGCACCGATCTGCCCGAGAGCGAGAAGTTCGAGCGCCTGCGCGCCTTCCACTTCTTCCGCGAGTTCAGCGACGTGGAGATCTGGGAGATCGTCCGCCTGTCCGAATGGCGCAGCCTCGACGTCGGCACTGTCGTGATGAAAGAGGGCGAGCCAGGCAACTACTTCTGCGTCCTCGTCGAAGGCCGGCTTCGGGTGCTCAAGCAGGGGCATCTCCTCAACACCCTGTCGCCCGGCGACTGCTTCGGCGAGATGGCCCTGTTCACCGCCGGACGCGGCGCCCGCACCTCGTCGGTCGAAGCCACCAGCGAAGCCCGCATCCTCACCATCCGCGCGCCCTCGCTGCTGCGCGCCTCGGCGGTTTGCCAGATGCATTTCTACAAGGGCTTCCTCGAAGTCCTCGCCACCCGGCTGTCGATCGCCAACAACCGCATCGCCAACGACTGAACGGCTGGCCGCCCAGGCCACACCCGGCCGGGTGTCGGTTTTTTTGACACCCCGCGGCCAAAGCGCCCGCGCTCAGCCTGGGCTCACAAATAAGCCATTTTAAATCAGAACCTTAAAAAGCCAATAGAGATAGGCGCGATTATTGCTTAACCTATTTTGACTAAAAAGCGGATGTCTTTCACGGATCGCCCGCGAGAATCCGCCTAGAATATTGGAAAATGCGCCGCCAACCGGCGGCACCTGAATGAGGTTCGAGATGAATCAGAAACACCCCGAAGAGTCGGTCACGCAAGCCCCTGCCGCATCCCGCCAGGGCCGCCGCAAGCTCATCCAGGCCGGCCTCGCGAGCGCCCCCGTTCTGCTCGCCCTGAAGAGCACCCCGGTTCTGGCCGGCAACTGCAAGCATCCGTCGGGCTTCTCCGTCTCGGGCAACCTCAGCGCCACCGGCGGCAAGAACTGCGCCACCCGCTTCCCCAGCATCAACGACTGGGTCAAGGCCGACCCCGGCCTGTGGCCGTCGGGCTACCCGCGCGACACGGCGCTCTTCGGTGCGGCCCTCGGTGCCGGCGCCATCGGCCACGACGCCGACATCGGCACCTTCAGGCTGATCGACGCGCTCAACGACGCATCCAACCCCCTCAACGCCAAGGCCGCCGCGGTCTTCCTCGGTTCGTTCAACTCCGGCCCGCCCAGCTTCAGCGTGATCCAGGCCCTGTGGACCGACGGCGTGCGCGGCGGCGGCTACGCCACCCTCGGCTACAAGAGCGAGAGCGCGACGTGGCACCAGACGGAAGTCGAAAAGTATTTCGACTACCTGCTCGGCCTGAACCCCTGATCCACCCGCGCTCCAGGCCGTGAGCACATCCTCGGCCACCGCGCCGGCAACGCGTTATCGGGCCCGCCAGGCAATCACCGGCGGGCCCGACCGCATTCTCTGGAAAGAAGTCGACGAAGGCTGGGTGCGCTTCGACCCCGCCGCCGGGCAGACCCTGCTGCTCACCCCCATCGCGCGCTTCGTCCTCGACACTTTGTCAGCTGCAGCTCCGGGGCTATCGGTCGCGGAGCTTGCCGCCGCCGCCCTCCACGAAGAGCCCGAGGCCGACCCGGCCGATGCCCGGCAGCTGGTCTGCACGGCCCTCGAAGCCCTCACCGCCGCCCGCCTGATCCAGCCCGTCCCTTGAGAATCCGTGACCTGTCCCCGGCCGACTTCCTGGCCCGGCTCGGCGGAGACGGTGTCCGCCTTGCCGCGGGCCCGTTCAACTGCCGCCTGCAGAGCGGCATCCCCGAGATCGCCGAAGAGCTCGCCCGCCTTTACGCCCACCACCCCCTGATCGGTGCCGACGAATTCATCGATTTTCACGTCGGCGTGCGCCCGGGGAGGAGCCTCCGCCGCTGGCTGCGCCCCCAGGCGGTGTTCTCGGTGGACGCCGTCGAGCCCTTCACGCCGCTGCCCCGCAACCAGGCCCTGGCGATGCTCGAATGGGGCCTCAACTGGTGCATCACCGCCTACAGCCAGCACCTGCTGGTGATCCACGCCGCCTGCGTGGCGCGGGGCGACCGCGCCGTGATCCTCCCGGCCCCGCCGGGCTCGGGCAAGAGCACCCTGTGCGCGGCGCTGGCCAACCGGGGCTGGCGCCTGCTGTCGGACGAGCTCACGCTGATCCGCCTCGACACCGGCGAGGTCATGGGCCTGGCCCGGCCGGTGAACCTCAAGAACGCCTCCATCGACGTCATCCGCGCCTACGCTCCCGAGGCCTTCCTCACCCGCCCGGTGCACGACACCACCAAGGGCACTGTCGCGCTGATGGCGCCCACCGAGGCCAGCGTGCTCGCCGTCGGCAAGTGGGCCCGCCCCACCTGGATGATCCTGCCCCGCTACCGGCCCGGCGCCGACGCCCGCCTCGAGCCCATGGGCAGCGGCGCCGCCTTCCTGCAGATCGCCGACAACGCCATGAACTATCACATCCTCGGCGGCCACGGCTTCGCTGCGGTCGGCCGCATGGTGGACCACTGCCGCAGTTTCAACTTCGAATACAGCCGCCTCGACGAGGCCATCGCCATCTTCGACCGCCTGGCCCGGGAAGCCGAGGGCGACGCCCCATGAGCCTGCTCCTGCGCATCCTCCGCCACGCCGACGAAGCCCGCCACCTCAGCCCTCTCGACTGGGACCTGCTGGTCCGCCAGTGCCGCCACGCCAACCTGCTCGGCCGCCTCCACCAGCGCCTAGAAGCCGCCGGCGTCGCCATGCCCGAGCGGGCCCGCAACCACCTGCTCTCCGGCACCATCATGGCCGAGCAGCAGCACCACTCCATCCTGCGCGAAGTCGGCCACCTGCGCGACGCCCTCTCCGACATCGGCCTTCCGCTGATCCTCCTCAAGGGCGCCGCCTACGTCGCGGCCGGCCTGCCGGCGGCGGCGGGGCGGCTGTTTGCCGACGTGGACATCCTGGTGCCCCACGCCCGCCTGGGCGAAGCCGAATCGGCGCTGATGCTCACCGGCTGGCAGAGCACCGCCCTCGACGACTACGACCAGCGCTACTACCGCCGCTGGATGCACGAACTGCCGGCGATGCAGCACATGTTCCGCGGCACCGCCCTCGACGTGCACCACACCATCCTGCCGCCCACCTCGCGCCTCAAGCCCGACGCCCGACTGCTCATCGAAGCCAGCATCGAGATCCCCGGCCTGCCCGGCGTGCGCACCCTGGCCCTGCCCGACCTGATCCTGCACAGCGCCTCGCACCTCTTCCACGAGGGCGAGCCCGACAACCTGCTGCGTGACCTCACCGACCTCGATGCCCTGCTGCGCCAGCTCGGTGAAGACCCCGCCGCCTGGGACGCCCTCGCCCGCCGCGCCGAACGCCTGCAGCTCAGCGGCCCGCTGCGCCTCGCCCTGCGCTACAGCCACCGGCTGCTCGACACCCCGGTGCCGGCGCGCCTGCTCGCCGAACTCGGCTGCCTCGCCAGCGGCCCGCGCCAGCGCATCCTCGACGCCCTCTACCTGCGGGTGCTCGAAACCCAGCACCCCAGCGCCGCCGATGGCCTGCGCAGAGCCGCCCGCAAGCTGCTCTACATCCGCGCCCACTGGCTGCGCATGCCGCCCCACCTGCTGGCCTACCACCTCGCCCACAAGGCGCTGTTCCCGCCCCAGGCCGACACCCGCAACCTCACGGCCGACGAGAAGAACGCCGCCTGAGCGCTGCGCCCTCCGCGGCGCACCCCATGCGCCACGATGGCGCGGCACGCACCACCAAGGTGCCTCCAGCCCCTCCCCGACGACAGCCGAGCCCCGCCAGCAGGGGCTTTTCGACGCTGGCACGGAACCTGCTAAATCCCAATCGAGCCCGACGGCAGTGCCGCCGCGGGCCCTTTGCCTCCGCCAACGACGGCGGGACCGGAGCGAGCCTGACGCGCCAACGCGCGGCGCTCGCCAGTTCCAACCCGACTTTGATCCGCGTTCCGCGGGGGCCCAGTCAGCCGCGTCACTCACCCCGGTGAGCCAGGCGCCCTGAACCTGCATGCCCTCCCCGGGGCCGGACGTGCAGGATTCCCCATGAAAATCATCGTTGTCGGTCATGGCATGGTGGGCCACAAGTTCCTCGAGGAACTCCACCAGCTGAACCTCCCCCACGCCGAAGTCAGCGTGCTGTGCGAAGAACCCCGCCCCGCCTACGACCGGGTACATCTGTCCGAATTCTTCGCCGGCAAGCGCGCCGAAGACCTGTCGCTGGTGGCGCCGGATTTCTTCGAGCAGACCGGCTTCACGCTCCGCCTCAAGGCCCGCGCCGCCGCCATCGACCGCCGCAGGAAGACCGTCACCACCACCGACGGCGAGGTGCTGGCCTACGACAAGCTGGTGCTGGCCACCGGCTCGGTGCCCTTCGTGCCACCGGTGAGCGGCAACGACCGCCCCGACTGCTTCGTCTATCGCACCATCGAAGACCTGGAAGGCATGACCGAATGCGGTGCCCGCTCGCAAAGCGGCGTGGTGGTGGGCGGAGGGCTGCTCGGCCTCGAATGCGCCAAGGCCCTGCGCGACCTCGGCCTCGAGACCCACGTGGTGGAATTCGCCCCGCGCCTGATGGCCGTGCAGGTGGACGACGACGGCGGCCGCGTGCTGCGCAGCAAGATCGAAGCCCTCGGCGTGCAGGTGCACACCAGCCGCAACACCGTCGAGATCACCGACGGCGCCCGCGCCCGCCACCGCATGGTGTTTGCCGACGGCAGCCACCTGGAGGCCGACATGATCGTGTTCTCCGCCGGCATTCGCCCGCGGGACGAACTCGCCCGCCAGAACGCCCTGGCGGTGGGCGCCCGCGGCGGCATCGCGGTGGACGACCACTGCCGCACGAGTGACCCCGACATCTACGCCATCGGCGAATGCGCAGCCTGGAAGGACCAGACCTTCGGTCTCGTCGCCCCGGGCTACGAGATGGCCCGCGTGGCCGCCCGCCACCTGGCCGGCCAGAGCGACGCAAGCTTCGCCGGTGCCGACATGAGCACCAAGCTCAAGCTGATGGGCGTCGACGTGGCCAGCATCGGCGACGCCCAGGGCAAGACGCCCGGCTGCCGCAGCTTCCGCTACGCCGACGAAATCAAGCAGATCTACAAGAAGATCGTGACGAGTGCCGATGGCAAGCGCCTGCTCGGCGCGGTGCTGGTGGGCAACGCCGACGAGTACGGCACGCTGCTGCAGATGGCCCAGAACGGCATTGCCCTGCCCGCCGAGCCGGAGTTCCTGATCCTGCCGGCGAGCGACGGCCAGGCCAAGCCCGGCCTGGGCGTGGATGCCCTGCCCGACGGCGCCCAGATCTGCTCGTGCAACAACGTCAGCAAGGGCCAGATCTGCGCGGCGGTCGAGGGCGGCGCCACCACCATCGGCGAGCTCAAGGCCTGCACCAAGGCCGGCGCCACCTGCGGCGGCTGCGTGCCGCTGGTCACCCAGGTGATGAAGGCCGAGATGGCCCGCCGCGGGATGGCGGTGAACAACCACCTGTGCGAACACTTCGCCCACTCCCGCCAGGCGCTCTACCACCTCGTCCGCGTCGGCCAGATCAGGACCTTCGACGAACTCCTCGCCAGACACGGCCAGGGCCTCGGCTGCGACATCTGCAAGCCCACCGCGGCCAGCATCCTCGCTTCGTGCTGGAACGACTTCGTGCTGAAGGACGACCTGGCCAGCCTGCAGGACAGCAACGACTACTTCCTGGGCAACATCCAGAAGGACGGCAGCTACTCGGTGGTGCCGCGCATGGCGGGCGGCGAGGTCACGCCGGACGGGCTAATCGCCGTCGGCCAGGTGGCCAAGAAGTACGGTCTCTACACCAAGGTCACCGGCGGCCAGCGGATCGACCTGTTCGGCGCCCGCGTCGAGCAGCTGCCCTTCATCTGGGAAGAACTCATCGCCGCCGGCTTCGAATCGGGCCACGCCTACGGCAAGAGCCTGCGCACCGTCAAGAGCTGCGTCGGCTCCACCTGGTGCCGCTACGGCGTGGGCGACAGCGTGGGCCTCGCCGTCGAGCTCGAGAACCGCTACAAGGGCCTGCGCGCGCCGCACAAGATCAAGTTCGGCGTCTCCGGCTGCACCCGCGAGTGCGCCGAGGCCCAGGGCAAGGACGTGGGCATCATCGCCACCGACAAAGGCTGGAACCTCTACGTGTGCGGCAACGGCGGCATGAAGCCGCGCCACGCCGAACTGCTGGCCTCCGACCTGAGCAAGGAAGCGCTGGTCCAGCTGATCGACCGCTTCCTGATGTTCTACGTGCGCACCGCCGACCGCCTGCAGCGCACCAGCACCTGGCGCGACAACCTGGAAGGCGGCCTCGACTACCTGAAGGACGTGGTGGTGAACGACAGCCTGGGCCTCGCCGCCGAGCTGGAGGTGCAGATGCAGCACGTGGTGGACAGCTACCAGTGCGAATGGAAGACCGCCGTCACCACCCCCGACGTGCGCAGGCGCTTCCGTAGCTTCGTCAATAGCGACAAGGCCGACGAGCAGATCGTCTTCGTCGAGGAACGCGGCCAGATCCGCCCCGCCCGCGCCGACGAACGCCCCGCCACCCCGGCCACCGGCGACGCCGCCGAGCTCGCCACCACCGCCTGAGGAGCCCTGCCATGAGCATCGAACCCCTCGTCTGGACCACCGTCTGCGCGGTGGACGACATCCTGCCCGACACCGGCGTCTGCGCCCTGGCCGAGGGCCGCCCCGTAGCGGTCTTCCGGGTCGGCACATCCCAGTTCTACGCCATCGACAACGTCGACCCCAAGTCTGGCGCCAGCGTGCTGTCACGGGGCCTGGTCGGCAACCTGGGCAAGCACATCGTCGTCGCCTCGCCGCTCTACAAGAACCACTTCGACCTCAGCGACGGCGTCTGCCTGGAAGCCCCCGAGCACTCCGTCCGCGCCCACTCGGTGCGGGTCGAGGACGGCCGCGTGCTGGTCGCCCTGGGCTGACGCCCGCCTGAACAACAAGATCGCCTGAACCACAAAGGAAACACCATGGCCTACCTCGCCCCTGCCGAATTCGTCACCAAGATGGTGGACGCCGGCGAATCCAAGCTGCTGATGTCCACCCGCGACACCCTGATCCGCGCCTACATGGCCGGCGCCATCCTGGCGCTGGCCGCCGCCTTCGCGGTGACGGTATCGGTGAACACCGCCAACCCGCTGATCGGCGCCCTGCTCTTCCCGGTCGGCTTCTGCATGCTCTACCTGCTCGGCTTCGACCTCCTCACCGGGGTGTTCACCCTCGCCCCGCTGGCAGTGCTCGACAAGCGCCCCGGCGCCACCTGGAACGGCGTGCTGCGCAACTGGGGGCTGGTGTTCACCGGCAACTTCGCCGGCGCCCTCACCGTGGCGGTGTTCATGGCGATCATCTTCACCAACGGCTTCACCGAGGCCCCCAACGCCGTCGGCCAGAAGATCGGCCACATCGGCGAAGGGCGCACCGTCGGCTACGCCGCCCATGGCGCCGCCGGCATGCTCACGCTGTTCGTCCGCGCCGTGATGTGCAACTGGATGGTGTCCACCGGCGTGGTCGCCGCGATGATGTCCACCAGCGTGTCGGGCAAGGTGATCGCCATGTGGATGCCGATCCTGGTGTTCTTCTACATGGGCTTCGAGCACAGCATCGTCAACATGTACCTGTTCCCGTCGGGCCTGATGCTGGGCGGCAACTTCACCTTCATGGACTACATGCTGTGGAACGAGATTCCCACCGTGCTGGGCAACCTGGTGGGCGGCCTGACCTTCGTCGGCGCGACGCTGTATTCCACCCA
>JAEUNU010000078.1 GCA_016789125.1 Zoogloea sp.
GTGATCGCCCTCAGTCCCTCGGCGCGCCACGCGGATTCCGCCAGCGGCCTGGCCCAGCGCTTCGGCCATGTCCACCTGCCCTTTTTCGGGATCACCGGCAGCCGCGACGACGGCATGGGCCTCTCCGACATCAGCGCCGCCAACCGCGAGCTGCCCTACCGCCACATGCCGGCCGGACTGGGTGGGCCCGACAAATACCTGCTCGTCTTCGGCGGCGGCAACCACCTGGATTTCGCCGGCCAGGCCAGCCACGCCGAAACCGCCATGTTTGCCATACGCCGCGAGCCGGCGGCCTTCCATGCCAATCTGCTCGCCGCGGGCACCGCCTTCTGGCAGGCTCACCTGGCGGGCGACGCCGCGGCGGCCCGCTGGCTCGTCACCGACCTCCCCGGCCGCCTGCGGCCCATCGACCGCTTCGAGTTCAAATGATCATCTACCTCCACGGCTTCCGCTCCGGCCCCCAATCCTGGAAATCCCGCTCCCTCAAGGCGCGCATGGACGCCCTCGGCCTCGGCGAGGCCTTCTGGTGCGAGCAGCTGCCCGTCGCCGCCCCCGAGGCCATTGCCCTCGTCGAGGCGCAGATCGCCCGCTGCAGCACGCCGCCCACCCTGGTCGGCAGCTCCCTCGGCGGCTACTACGCCACCTGGCTGGCCGAACGCCACGGGCTGCAGGCGGTGCTGGTGAACCCCGGCGTGCTCGCCCCGCTCACCCTGTCCGACTACCTGGGCACCCAGACCCACATGTACACCGGCGAGCCCTTCGACTTCACCATCACCCACATCGACGCCCTGCGCGCCCTCGACGTGCCCGCCATCACCCGCCCCGAGCGCTACTGGCTGATGGTCGAGACCGGCGACGAGGTGCTCGACTACCGCGCCGCGGTGGCCCACTACCCCGGCGCCCGCCACACCGTGCTCGAAGGTGGCGACCACAGCTTCACCCGCTGGGGCGACTACCTCGACCCCATCCTCCAATTTGCCGGACTGCTGCCCCGATGAGCGCCCACACGCCCCCGCCCGGTTTCGACGCCCGCCGCTTCAAGGCCCTCGAGCGCAGCGGTTTCAACCGCATCGCCGCCCGCTACGCCGACGGCGCCCACCTGCGCGGCAGCCTGCAGGCCGCGCTGCTGGAGGCCGCCGCGCTGGCCCCCGGCGAGCACGTGCTCGACCTCGCCGCCGGGCCCGGCCTCCTGGCCCGCAACGCCGCCCGCCAGGTGCTGCCCGACGGCTGGGTGCTGGCAAGCGACATCGCGGAGGGCATGCTCGCCGAAGGCCAGCGCCGGGCCGCCGCCGAGGGCCTGCCCGACCTGCTGGCCGCCGCCTGCGACGCCGAGCACCTGGCCTTTGGCGACGGCAGATTCGATGTGGCGCTGATCGGCCTCGGGCTGTTCATCTTCCCCGAGCCGGGCAAGGCCCTGGCCGAGCTGCGCCGGGTGCTGCGCCCGGGCGGGCGGCTGGCCCTGTCGGTGTGGGGCCCGCGGGACGCCGTGCCACTGATCGCCCGCGCCCAGGACTGCATCGCCCGCCTGCTACCGGCGCCCAAGGTGCCGCGGCCGTCGGTATTCCGGCTGGGTGATGCCGAGGCGCTCACGGCGCTCTTGGCCGACGCCGGCTTCGGCGACGTACAGATCACACCCCATGTCTTCAACTGCCACTTCGACTGCGCCGACGCCTACTGGCAGGCCTTCCTCGATCTGGCCGGCGGCGCGGCAGAGGCTCTGGCACGGCTGCCGCAAGCTACCCAGGCCCAGCTACGCGCCGCTGTCGCCGACGATATCGAAGCCCACCGGGGCGCCGGCGGCTTCTGCTTCGAGAACACCGTGCAGATCGCCAGCGCGCGGCGCTGAGCCCAGCCCGGCGGGCAGCGCGAGGGCCTCGACACGCCAAAGGTCGAGTTCGACCTTCCAAGCGTCGAGTTCGAGGCTCCGAACGTCGCCTTCGACCTTCCGAAGGTCAAGCTCGACCTTCCGAGCCTCAAGCTCGACCTTCCGAGCATCGAGTTCGACCTTCCGAGCATCGAGTTCGACCTTCCGAGCATCGAGTTCGAGGCTCCAAACATCGCTCTCGACCTTCCGAAGGTCGAGAGCGAGCCTCAGAGGGGCGAGATCGACCTTCCGAGCCTCGACCACGCGCCTCCGGAGATCCACCGCTCACTCCTCTGCGGTGTCGCCCCCTGCCACCCCCTTCAGCACCCCGAAGCGCGCCAGCGTGCGCTCCCGCGCCTTGGCGTGGTCCACCACCGGCGCCGGGTAATCCACGCCGATCACGCAGCCGGCCAGCTTCTGGTCGATGGGCGGCAGGGTCCACGGGGCGTGGATGTATTTGTCCGGCACCCTGGCCAGCTCGGGCAGGTAACGGCGGATGAAGGCGCCGTCCGGGTCGAACTTCTCGGACTGGGTCACCGGGTTGAAGATGCGGAACCACGGCTGGGCGTCGCAGCCGGTGGAGGCCGCCCACTGCCAGCCGCCGTTGTTGGCCGCCAGGTCGAAGTCGTTGAGGTGCTCGGCAAAATACTGCTCGCCGCGCCGCCAGTCGATGCCGAGGTCCTTGGTCAGGAAGGACGCCACGATCATCCGCAGGCGGTTGTGCATGTAGCCGCTGTGATTGATCTGACGCATCGCCGCATCGACGATGGGGTAGCCGGTGCGCCCCTCGCACCAGGCGGCAAACAGCGCCGGCTCGTCGTCCCAGGCCACCCGGTCGAACTCGGGCCGGAAGCTGCCGCCCACCACCCGCGGGTGGTGCCACAGGATCTGGAAGTAAAAATCGCGCCAGACCAGCTCGGAGAGCCAGGTCTCGGCGCCCTCGCCACCCCGGGCATGGGCAGCCGCAGCCAGCTCGCGGATCGACACGGTGCCGAAGCGCAGATGCACCGACAGGTAGGAGACGCCCTTCCGGGCCGGAAAATCCCGCCCGCGCTTGTAGCGGTCGATGCGCTTCAGAAAGTCGTCCACCAGCGCCCGCCCGCCCGCCATGCCGCAGGCGATACCCAGCTCGCCCAGGTTGGTCGGCGCGAAGCCGATCTCGGCGAGGCTCGGCACCCGCTCGTCGGGCGCCGGCGCGGCGAGGGCGGCGGCGTACTTGTCCACCGGGTAGGCCTTCAGGTGGAAGGGCGTCAGCGCCGCCAGCCAGGCCCGCTTGTAGGGCGTGAACACCGAGAAGGGCGTGGCGCTCTTGGTGAGCACCTCGCTCTTCTCGAAGATCACCTGGTCCTTGAAATCGCTGAAGCCGATGCCCAGCACGCGCAGGCGCTCGGCCACGTCGGCGTCGCGGGCGATGGCCTGGGGCTCGTAGTCGCGGTTGGCCAGCACCGCGCTCACCTGCAGCGTGGCGGCGAGGGCCGGGATCACGTCCCGCGCCCTCCCGTGGCGCACGATCAGACCGCCCCCCCGGGCGCGCAGGGCGGCGTCGAGCTCGACCACACTGGCGTGGATGAACTCCACCCGCCGGTCGGCACGGCCGGGCAGGGCATCGAGGATCTCGGAATCGAAGACGAAGGCGCAGAACACGCGACGGTGGAATTTCAGCGCGTGGTAGAGCGCGGCATGATCGAAGTCGCGCAGATCGCGACGAAACCAGACAAGGGCAGAGGACATGGTGGCGTATCGGAACGACTGGATTCAAACGGACGCAAGCATGCCCGAAATTTGCCGCTACAATCGACAGCCCGCCGGCTTAAAATAACGCCCGTGACTACGACGACCATCAATCTCACCGATCACTTCCTGATCGCCATGCCCGCCATGGCCGATCCGAACTTCACGCGCACCTTGACCTACATCGCCGAACACAACGAGAACGGCGCCATGGGGATCATCGTCAATCGGCCTACCGACATGCGCCTGGCCACGCTTTTCGAGCGCATCGACATCCCCTTCGAGCAGCCCGACTTCGCCGATCTGCCAGTGTATTTCGGCGGCCCGGTGCAGTCCGACCGGGGCTTCGTGCTGCACCGCCCGGCCGGCGACTGGCACTCCACCCTGCGGGTGAGCGACAGCGTCGCCCTCACCAGCAGCCGCGACGTGCTGCAGTCCCTGGCCAGCGAGGGCCAGCCCTCCGAGGTGCTGGTGGCGCTGGGCTACTCCGGCTGGTCCGCCGGCCAGCTCGAGCACGAGATCGCCCAGAACGCCTGGCTCACCGTGCCGGCCAGTCTCGACATCGTCTTCAACCTCCCCCCCGAAGAGCGCCTCGCCGCCGCCATGCAACTGCTCGGCATCGACTTCGCCAAGCTCTCGGACGTCGCCGGGCACGCCTAGGGTGGGCACTGTCCTGGCCTTCGACTTCGGCCTGGCCCGCATCGGCGTCGCGGTGGGCGAAACCGAAACCGGCAACGCCCACCCGCTCACGGCGATCGCCGACGAGGTCAACGCGGTGCGCTTTGCCGCCATCGAGGCGCTCCTCGCCGAATGGAAACCCGCCGGCCTGGTGGTCGGCCTGCCGACCCACCTCGACGGCAGCGAGCACGCCATGACTGCCCGCTGCCGCCGTTTCGCCAACCAGCTGCACGGCCGCTACGGCCTGCCGGTGGCGCTGGTGGACGAACGCCTCTCCTCCGCCGAGGCCGAGGAGCGCCTGTCCGAAGCCGGCCACAAGGGCTGGCGCAAGCAAAAGCCGCGGCTCGACTCCGCCGCCGCGCAGATCATCCTGCTCCAGTACTTTGAAAGTGCCAAACATGCAGCTCCCTGACGCCGAACAGCTCATCGCCCAGCTCGCCTCCGCGATGCGCCCCCACATCACGCCCGCCACCGCTCTGGTGGGCATTCACACCGGCGGCGTGTGGCTGGCCCAGCGCCTCCACGCCCTGCTCGGCCTCAGCCAGCCGCTGGGCAGCATCGACGTGAGCTTCTACCGCGACGACTACGGCGCAAAAGGCCTGCACCCGCAGCCCCAGAAATCCGAGATCCCCTTCGACGTCGAAGGCGCCCACATCGTCATCGTCGACGACGTGCTGTACACCGGCCGCACCACCCGTGCGGCCCTCAACGAACTCTTCGACTACGGCCGCCCGGCCCGGGTCGACCTGGCGGTGCTGATCGACCGCGGCGGGCGCGAGCTGCCCATCGCCGCCCGCTTCTGCGCCCTCACCCTGGGCGAACCCTTGCCCGCCGGGCAAAACCTGCAACTCGAGCGCGATGATTCCGGCGCCCTCACGATGAGGTTGATCCATGCGTAACCCCCAACTCAACAAGCACGGCGAGCTGCAGCACCTGCTCACCCTCGACGGCCTGCCGCGCAGCATCATCACCCAGATCCTCGACACCGCCGCGCCCTTCACCGAGATGGCCGAGCGCGAGGTCAAGAAGCTCCCGCTGCTCCGCGGCAAGAGCGTCTTCAACCTGTTCTTCGAGAACAGCACGCGCACCCGCACCACCTTCGAGATTGCCGCCAAGCGCCTGTCGGCCGACGTGATCAACCTCAACGTCGCCACCTCGTCCACCAAAAAGGGCGAGACCCTGCTCGACACCGTCGACAACCTCTGCGCGATGCAGGCCGACATGTTCGTGGTGCGCCACGAATCCAGCGGCGCCCCCTACCTCATCGCCCAGCACCTCGAGAACACCGGCCGCGACCACATCCACGTGGTCAACGCCGGCGATGGCCGCCATGCCCACCCCACCCAGGGGCTGCTGGACATGTACACCATCCGGCACTACAAGAAAGAGTTCCATAACCTTACCGTTGCCATCGTCGGCGACGTGCTGCACTCCCGCGTCGCGCGCTCGCAGATCGCCGCCCTCACCACCCTCGGCGTGCCCGAAGTGCGCGTCATCGCCCCCAAGACCCTGCTCCCCACCGAGGTCGAAAAAATGGGCGTGCGCGTCTTCCACAGCATGGAAGAAGGCCTCAAGGACGTCGACGTGGTGATGATGCTGCGCCTGCAAAACGAGCGCATGAACGGCGCCCTGCTGCCCAGCCCGCAGGAGTTCTTCAAGGTCTGGGGCCTCACCGCCGAGAAGCTCGCCCGCGCCAAGCCCGACGCCATCGTGATGCACCCGGGCCCGATGAACCGCGGCGTCGAGATCGACTCCGCGGTGGCCGACGGCGGCCAGGCGGTGATCCTGCCGCAGGTCACCTTCGGCATCGCCGTGCGCATGGCCGTCATGAGCATGCTGGGTAGCCACTGAGCCAGACAAAGGTTTCCGACATGAAAATCCACATCCAGAACGGCCGCCTCATCGACCCCGCCAACCGGCTCGACGGCCACCACAACCTGTTCATCGCCGACGGCAAGATCGTCGGCGTCGGTACCGCCCCCGACGGCTTCACGGCAGAACGCACGATCGACGCCAGCGGCCTCGTCGTCGCCCCGGGCCTCATCGACCTCGCTGCCCGCCTGCGCGAGCCCGGCTTCGAATACAAGGCCACCCTCGAGTCCGAGATGGACGCCGCCATGGCCGGCGGCGTCACCAGCCTGGCCATCCCGCCCGACACCGACCCGGTGCTCGACGAGCCAGGCCTCGTCGAGATGCTGTGCTACCGGGCCAAGAAGCTCAACCGCGCCCACGTCTACCCGGTCGGCGCGCTCACCATCGGCCTCAAGGGCGAGCATCTCTCCGAGATGGCCGAGCTGGTCGAAGCCGGCTGCGTCGCCTTCAGTCAGGCCAACACACCGATCCTCGACACCCGCGTGCTCGGCCGCGCGATGCAGTACGCCGCCACCTTCGGCTTCCGCGTATGGCTGCAGCCCATCGACCCGCACCTGTCCCGCGGCGGCGTCGCCCACGACGGCGAAGTGGCCTCGCGCCTGGGCCTGCCGGGCATCCCGGCCAGCTCCGAGATCATCGCCCTGTTCACCTACCTGCGCATGGCGCGCAACACCGGTGCCCGCCTGCACATCACGCGCCTGTCGTCCGCCGAGAGCCTCGCCCTGATCGACCAGGCCCGCGCCGACGGCGTGGATGTCACCTGCGACGTGGCAGCCCATCACCTGCATCTGTGCGATCTCGACATCGGCTACTTCAACCCCCACTGCCACGTCATGCCACCGCTGCGCAGCCAGCGTGACCGCATCGCGCTGGCCCAGGCGGTCGCCGACGGCCGCATCAACGCCATCTGCTCTGACCACACCCCGGTGGACGACGACGCCAAGCAGGCGCCCTTCAGCGAATCCGAGCCCGGCACCACCGGCCTCGAACTGCTGCTCCCGCTCACCCTCAAGTGGGCCGCCGAGCACAAGCTGCCGCTGATCGACGCACTGGCCCGGATCACCTCCGACGCCGCTCGGATCGCCGGCATCGCCAAGGGCGGCCACCTGTCGGTGGGCGCACGGGCCGACATCTGCATCTTCGACCCCGACGCCCATCAGCTCATCAGCCGCAGCACGCTCAAGAGCCAGGGCAAGAACACGCCCTTCCTCGGCCTAGAACTACCGGGCCGGGTGCACCACACGCTGGTCGAAGGCACCCCGATGTACCAGGCCGGCTGAGCTGCCAGGCTCACCCAAGGCGGCGCCCTCCGGCGCCGTTTTTTTTCAATCCGGATATGAAGTTTCCGGGCTGGCTGCCGATACAGCCCAATCAGACTGATGGGGTGAGTACGCCGGCGACCCATTACGGGCAAACAGAACAAAGGGCTCAGAACAAGGCCCGCAAGAGGAGTCATCAAGTGTCCAACGCTTCAGTCGAACAGGCTGCGGAGCGTCTTCGCAAGGCTGTGCCGATCATGGTCAGGCACGGCATCCCGGTCACGCCCGTCAATTACGCCCTCTGGTACACCTACGTCACCAACGAGGACCCGACACTCAACAAGCGCATCGACGAGATCGTCTCCGCCTATGGCACCCTGCCGCTGACCTCCGCCGAGGGCCTGTTCCGGGAGCACGTATCCCCGGCCGGCAACTACGAAACGGCGCTCGACCGGGTCAAGGACAGGCTCGAGCAGATGGTTCAGGGCATCGACCACGACCTCCACACCACGATCGCCGACACCCGCTCCTTCAGCTCCCTGCTCGACGAGTGCAGCCGAGACCTCCGCTCGCCGAGCGTCGGCAACACGAACCTCGACGACATCTTCGGCACCGTAGACCGCCTGCTGCAGGGCTCGACGGCGATGCAGCAGAACACGTCGCGCTTCGAGCAGAGCCTCAACGCCGCCAACGACGAGATCCGCCGCCTGCGCACCGAGCTCGAGTCGCTGCGCCAGGACGCGATGAACGACGAGCTCACCGGCGTCTTCAACCGCAAGGCCTTCGACATCGAGCTCGCCCAGTTCCTCAACCACGGCGACCACGGCCCGTCCATCCACCTGGCGATGCTCGACATCGATCACTTCAAGCAGTTCAACGACCGCTTCGGCCACATGGTCGGCGACCGCGTGCTGGGGCTGGTCGGCAAGCAGCTCAACGCCGCCGCGCGGGTCGGCGTCTCCGTCTATCGCTACGGGGGCGAGGAGTTCGCGCTGATCTTCTGCGGTGGAGGTTTCGAGCAGGCCGTCCAGTTTGTCGAGAACCTGCGCACCACCATCGGCAACCTGGTGCTCCGGGACACCCGCAGCGGGGAGCGCCTGAGCGGCATCACGGTGTCCATCGGCATCGCCTCCCGCCAACGGGGCGAAACGGCCGAGCAGCTGCTCGAGCGGGCCGACATCGCCCTCTACCGCGCCAAGGAAAGCGGACGCAACAGGGTGTGCCCGGCCGGCTGAAGAATCCACTCGAAGCCCGGTACACGCAGCGCAGCGGCACAGTCGAAAAAAAGCCCGGGGCAGAACCCCGGGCTTCTTGCTGTCGTGCCTTTTCGATCGCGGGCTATTTCTTGTCGCCGCCCTGCATGGCCTTCTCGAGCGCCTTGGCAGCGTCGTCGTCGGCGCCCGGCGCGGGAATCGCGTCCGGGCCGGCCGGCGCCGCCTCGCCATCCTTCGGCGCCTCGTCGAACTGCACCGGGGCGTTGTCGTCCTCGGGCGCATCGCTGCCCGGCACGACGATCTCGACGTTATCGGTGTCCACCTGAACCTGCTTGTCGAGACCCATCGTGACCAGCTGGGGGAAGGCGATCAGGACGCCCACCATGATGATCTGGATGATCACGAAAGGCACCGCACCCCAGTAGATCTGCGTCGTCTTGATCGACGCAGGCGCCACCGAGCGCAGGTAGAACAGCGCAAAACCGAAGGGCGGGTGCATGAAGGATGTCTGCATGTTCACCCCGAGCAGCACGCCGAACCAGATCAGGTCGATGCCCAGCTTCTCGGCCGCCGGCGCCAGCAGGGGCACCACGATGAAGGCCAGCTCGAAGAAATCGAGGAAGAAGGCGAGCAGGAAGATCAGCACGTTCACCGCGATCAGGAAGCCGACCTCTCCGCCCGGCAGGCTGCTGAGCAGATGCTCGACCCACAAATGGCCCTCGACGCCGTAGAAGGTGAGGGAGAAGACCCGCGCGCCGATCAGGATCATCACCACGAAGGTGGTCAGCCGGGCGGTGCTTTCCATTGCCTGCTTGAGCTGCTTCATGTCGATGCGGCGGCGCATCATCGCCAGCACCAGCGCACCGAAAGCGCCCATCGCACCGCCTTCGGTCGGCGTCGCGATACCCAGAAAGATCGTGCCGAGCACCAGGAAGATCAGCAGCAGCGGCGGCAGCAGGCTGGTGACGACCCGCAGCAGCAGCTTGCCGCCCCGCAGCGTGCGCGCCTCGAGGGGCAGCGCCGGCACGCGCTCCGGCTTGAAGATGGCGATCAGGGCCACGTAGCCCACGTAGAAGGCGGTGAGAACGAGGCCGGGGATCAGCGCACCCTGGTACATGTCGCCCACCGAGCGGCCCAGCTGGTCGGCCATGATGATCAGCACCAGCGACGGCGGGATGATCTGCGCCAGCGTGCCGGAAGCCGCGATCACGCCGGAGGCGATGCGCTGGTCGTAGCCGTAGCGCATCATGATGGGCAGCGAGATCAGGCCCATCGAGATCACCGAAGCCGCCACCACCCCGGTGGTCGCCGCCAGGATCGCCCCGACGAAGATCACTGCGAAGGCCAGCCCGCCCCGCACCGGGCCGAACAGCTGGCCGATCGTGTCGAGCAGATCCTCGGCCATCCCCGAACGTTCCAGGATCAGGCCCATGAAGGTGAAGAACGGGATCGCCAGCAGGGTGTCGTTCGACATGACCCCGAAGATGCGATCCGGCAAGGCCTGAAACAGGGCCGGTGTGAGCAGGCCGAGCTCGATGCCGATCAGACCGAACACGACGCCGTTGGCCGCCAGGGCGAAAGCCACCGGATAGCCGAAAAGCATGAAGACGACCAGCGCCCCGAACATCAGGGGTGCCATGTTGGCAGCAATGAATTCCATTTAGACGCTCTCCCCGCGCTGTTGCTGGATGGCCTTGGCCAGCTCTTCCTCGGCCGACGGGCCTTCATCCTTCGCATTCGGGTCGCCGATCAGGCCCTGCAGGAAAGCGATCCGCTTGATCAGCTCGGAGATGCCCTGCAGGATCAGCAGCGAGAAGCCGATAGGAACCAGCGCCCGCACCGGCCACACGATCAGGCCACCCGCGTTGGAGGAATATTCCTTGCTAAGGAAGGAATTGACGAAGATCGGCCACGACAGGTAGAGCACCGCACAGGCCATCGGCGCCAGGAAGAAGATCGTGCCGACGATGTCGATCCAGGCCAGTACTCGCGGCGAGAATCGGCTCGACACCACGTCGATGCGCACGTGGGCATTGCGCTTCAGCGCGTAGCCGGCGCACAGCAGGAAGATGGCCGAGAAGAGATACCACTGGATTTCGAGGAATCCATTGGAACTGTAATTGAAGGCATAGCGCACGAAGGCATTGACAGCGCTGATGAGGGTGACGACCAGGACCAGCCAGATCGTCGCCTTGCCGACGTTTTCGTTGAGCGCGTCGATTGCGCGCGACAGCTTGAGCAGGGCTTGCACGTCCCGCACCTCCTTTGGTGTTTGATTGATGTCTCTGTCCGGGTGCAGGCATCCGGGGCTGGTGCGTGGCGATTATCGGCGAGAAAGGCACGGCAGCAATCAGGGATTACGCCTACCGACCGCGGCCCGGCGGCAAAAAAAACCACGACAGCCACCAATATCGCAATGCAGCATGGCGCAGCGCCCCTGTCCGCAGACCCGCGCCCGCCCCGCGTGAGATAATTTTGCCCCCCAATACGCACCTGGATGCCGCAAATGCTTACCCGCCTCTGCCTCGTTCGCCACGGAGAAACCGCCTGGAACGCCGAACGCCGCCTCCAGGGCCACACGGACATCCCCCTCAACGCCCACGGCATCGCCCAGGCCCAGGCTACGGCGGCAAGCCTGGCCGGCGAGCGCTTCGACGCCGCCTACAGCTCCGACCTCGCCCGCGCCCGCCAGACGGCCGAGGCCATCGCCGGGCGCTGCCTGCTCACGCCGGCGTTCGACGAGCGCCTGCGCGAGCGCCATTACGGCGCCTTCCAGTCGCTCACCTACGACGAAGCCCGGGAGCGCTTCCCCGACGACTATCACCGCTTCGAAACCCGCGACCCCGGCTTTGCGCTGTCGGAGGGCGGCGAGAGCCTGATCGAGTTTGCCGAACGCGTCCGCAGCACCCTTGAGGCGATCGCCGGCCGCCATCGGGGCGGCAGCGTGCTGATCGTCACCCACGGCGGCGTGCTCGACATCGTCCACCGGCTGGCCACCGGCATGCACCTGCAGGCCCCGCGGGATTTCGGCATTCCCAACGCCGCCCTCAACTGGATCGCCTGGGACGGCACTGCCTGGTCGCTGATCCGCTGGGCCGAGCAGCGCCACCTCGACCAGTCCCTCGACGAGCTCCCCAACACCTGATCACGCGAAGCTACATTAGCGAACATTAAAGTTTCCGGGCTTCCGGCCGTTTCCAGCACAGGAAATCTGAATATCCCCGCTGAACTGGCCGGAGCCCCCGATGTTTTCTTTCAAGCGTCAATCCCTCGTTTTCCAGATCGCGCTGGTAGCAAGCCTGGTCAGCATGGCGATCTTTGCGGCCCTGATAGGCTTCACCTCGTACTTCACCGAGCGGTACGCGCTCGAGAAGACAGAAAAGGAACTCACCCAGCAGGTCGCGGGCCTCGCCCACATGCTCGAACTGAGCCACGGCAACGCCGTCGCCCAGGCAGACCGCAGCCTCGCCCGGATCAAGGGCAAGCTGGGCACCCTGCGCGTCGGGCCCGACACCATGGCTTCGGGGCCCCACCAGATCCTCACCGTGCGCAGCGGCGACCAGGTCATCAACGCCAATACCGCACTGCTCGAATCCCTGCGCGGCCTTGCCGATGCCGACCCCGCGCTGCTGGTCCGGTCGGGTGACGATTTCGTCCGCGCGGCGACCCTCCTCAAGGACAAGGACGGGAACAGCACCCAGGGCACGACCCTGCCCGGCAACAGCCCCGAGGTCCGCGCCCTCCTGGCCGGCAAGCCCTACACGGGCGTCGTCAAGCGGAGCGGCAAGTTCTACATCTCGGCGATCGAGCCGATCACCGACGGGAGTGGCAAGGTCGTCGGAGCCCTCGCCGCCCGGGTCAACATCCAGGCCGACATGGACCGGCTCATGAAGGCCGTCACCGAGATCAAGTCGGGCGCCACGGGCTACGCCTACATCCTCGCCCCCGGCAGCGCGGTAGGCGACACCGAGTTCATCGCCCACCCGACCCTGCGCGGCAAGACGGTCGGCGAGCTCAACAACCCGGCGATGAACAACATCGTCGAGGAGCAGCTCCGCCGCAAGCAGGGCGCCATGACCTACGACTGGAACACCGGCCCGGGCGCAACATCGACCGCGCCCAAGATGGTCGTCTTCCAGAGCGTTCCCAGCTGGAACTGGACCATCGCCACCGGCAGCTTCATCGACGAGTTCACGGTCGAAGCCCACCAGCTGCGCAACACCCTCATCGGCCTGTGCCTGGCCGGGGCGCTGCTGATGACCGGCGTGATGTACTGGATCGCCCGCCGCCAGCTGGCACCCGTGCGCGTGCAGCTCGACGCCATGCAGCGCATCGGCGCAGGCGACATGACCGTCCGCTTCCCCGATTGCGACGAGAACAGCCGCAACGAGCTCGACCAGATGAGCCGCGCCCTCCAGACCACAACCACCCAGGTCGGTGCCCTGATCGGCGAGGTGATGCGGGCCAGCACCGCCGTTCGGGATGCCGCCCACGCCGTGCGGCTCGGCACCTCCGAGGTCTTCGACGGCACCACCACCCAGAGCGAGGCCGCAGCCGGCCTGGCCGCCGCCGTCGAAGAACTTTCCGTGAGCATCACCCACGTCTCAGACAGCGCCGCCACCGCCCACGACATCACCCAGCAGGCCCAGAGGCATGCCGAACAGGGCGGCAGCACTGTCCGCCAGATGACCGAAGGCATGAACCGCATCGCCGGCGAGATCGATGAGGCCAGCGCCGCCGTCAATCTGCTGTCCGAGCGTTCGGCGCGCATCTCCAACATCGGCCGGATCATCAACGACATCGCCGACCAGACCAACCTCCTCGCCCTCAACGCCGCCATCGAAGCCGCCCGGGCCGGCGAGAGCGGCCGCGGCTTCGCGGTGGTGGCCGACGAAGTGCGCAAGCTCGCCGAACGCACCGCCAGCTCGACGCGGGAAATCTCGGTGACAGTCAGCGAAGTGCAGAGCGAAGCCGAGCGGGTCGTCGCGATGATCAACGACGTGACGAGCGAGGTCCGCAGCGGCGTCCAGCTCGCAGCCGACTCGGGCTCGGTGCTCGAGACCATCGGCCAGGAAAGCACCCGCACCACCCAGGCCGTCAACGACATCGCCGACGCCACCCGCGAGCAGAGCACCGCCAGCCAGGAAGTCGCCCGGGGCATCGAGCGCATCGCCACGATGGCTGAGCAGAACAAGCTGGCCACCCGCCAGACCCACGATCAGACGACCCTGCTCGAAGACCTCGCCACCCAGCTGCAGAGCAAGGTCTCCCATTTCCGCACCTGAGCCCCACCGCGCGCGGCCTGCCAAGCTGCGTTCTGCAAGCCCGGCAGGCCGTGCTAACATTCGCTTTTGACTCAAACCCACCCGGATTGCCATGTTTTCCAAGCAAAATACCCTTGCCAAGGTCGACCCTGAACTCTGGCAGGCCATTGAGGCCGAAAACCGCCGTCAGGAAGATCACATCGAACTGATCGCTTCCGAAAACTACGTCAGTGCAGCGGTCATGGAAGCCCAGGGCTCCCAGCTCACCAACAAGTACGCGGAAGGCTATCCGGGCAAGCGTTATTACGGTGGTTGCGAGTTCGTCGACCTGGCCGAGCAGCTCGCCATCGACCGGCTCAAGGCCCTGTTCGGCGCCGAAGCTGCCAACGTCCAGCCCAACTCGGGCTCCCAGGCCAACCAGGCCGTCCTGATGGCCTTCGCCAAGCCCGGCGACACCATCATGGGCATGAGCCTGGCCGAAGGTGGCCACCTCACCCACGGCATGCCGCTCAACATGTCCGGCAAATGGTTCAACGTCGTCGCCTACGGCCTCGACGCCAAGGAAGAAATCGACTACGACAAGATGGAAGCGCTGGCCCGCGAGCACAAGCCGCGCATCATCATCGCCGGCGCCTCGGCCTACGCCCTGCGCATCGACTTCGAGCGCTTCGCCAAGATCGCCAAGGAAGTCGGCGCCATCTTCTGGGTCGACATGGCCCACTACGCCGGCCTCATCGCCGCGGGCTACTACCCCAACCCGGTACCCCACGCCGACGTGGTCACCTCCACCACCCACAAGACCCTCCGCGGCCCCCGTGGTGGCATCATCCTGATGAAGGCCGAGCACGAGAAGGCCCTCAACTCCGCGATCTTCCCGGGCCTCCAGGGTGGCCCGCTGATGCACGTGATCGCCGCCAAGGCCGTCGCCTTCAAGGAAGCCGCCGAGCCCGAGTTCAAGCGCTACCAGGAACAAGTCCTCGCCAACGCCCGCGTGATGGCGCGCGTGCTGGGTGAAGAGCGTGGCCTGCGCATCGTCTCCGGCCGCACCGAGAGCCACGTGTTCCTGGTCGACCTGCGCTCCAAGAACATCACCGGCAAGGAAGCCGAAGCCGCCCTCGGCCGCGCGCACATCACCGTCAACAAGAACTCGATTCCCAACGATCCGCAGAAGCCCTTCGTCACCTCCGGCATCCGCATCGGCTCGCCGGCCATGACCACCCGCGGCTTCACCGAGATTGAGGCCGAGCGCATCGCGCACCTCATCGCCGACGTGCTCGACAATCCCAACGACGAAGCCACCACCGAAAACGTGCGCGCCAAGGTTGCCGAACTTTGCCGCAAGTTCCCGGTGTACGGCGCTTAAGCCACCCACGGCAGGCACGCGCACCCGCCCATGCATTGCCCCTTCTGCGGCGCCGACAACACGCAGGTCACCGACACCCGTGAAAACGAAGACGGTGACATCGTGCGGCGCCGCCGTCGCTGCCTGTCCTGCGACAAGCGCTTCACCACCTACGAGCGCATCGACCTCAAGATGCCACAGGTGGTCAAGAAAAACGGCAGCCGGGCCGACTTCAGCCGCGACAAGCTGCTCGGCAGCTTGACACTCGCGTTGCGCAAGCGCCCGGTCACCGCCGAAAGCGTCGAGGCTGCCGTCGATCGCATCGAGGCCAAGCTGCTCTCCTCGGGCGAGCGCGAGATCGCCTCCGAGCGCATCGGCGAGCTCGTGATGCGCGAGCTCAAGAAGCTCGACAAGGTCGCCTACATCCGCTTCGCTTCCGTCTATCGCGCCTTCGAAGACGTCGATGAGTTCTCCGAAGTCATCCGCGAAGTCAGCCCCCGGCCCCGCGGCCGCCCCCGCAGCACCCCCTGAAAGCTCCGCATGATCGCCACCGCCGACGACCACCGGTGGATGGCCCGCGCCCTCGAACTGGCGGAGCGCGGACTATTCACGACCACCCCCAACCCCCGCGTCGGCTGCGTGATCGTTCGCGACGGTCGCTGTGTCGGCGAAGGCTGGCATGTGCGCGCCGGCGAGCCCCACGCCGAAGTGCATGCCCTGGCGATGGCCGGTGAGGCCGCCCGCGGCGCCACTGCCTACGTCACCCTGGAGCCCTGTTCCCATCACGGCCGCACGCCGCCCTGCGCCGAGGCGCTGGTCCGGGCCGGCGTCGCCCGGGTCGTCGCGGCCATGCAGGACCCGAACCCGCTGGTCGCCGGGCGTGGCCTTGCCCGCCTGCGTGAAGCCGGCATCGCAACTCTCGCCGGCGTCCTCGAGACCGAGGCCCGCGAGCTCAACATCGGCTTCGTGTCGCGCATGACCCGGGGTCGCCCGTGGCTGCGCCTCAAGGCGGCCGCTACCCTCGACGGCAAGACCGCCCTCGACAACGGGGTCTCCCAGTGGATCACCGGCGACGACGCCCGGCGCGACGCGCACCGCTGGCGCGCCCGCTCCTGTGCCGTGCTCACCGGCATCGGCACCGTCCGCGACGACGACCCGCAGCTCAACGTCCGCGCCATCACCACCGAGCGCCAGCCCCTGCGCGTGGTGGTGGACGCCCGCCTCGACACGCCCCTCAATGCCAGGCTCCTCGACGGCGGCCCGGTGCTGATCGCCGCCGCGGTGGACGATCCCGCGCGCATCGCCGCGCTACGCCACCGGGGCGCCGACGTCGTGGTACTGCCCAACCAGGGCGGCAAGGTCGACCTTTCCGCGCTACTGGCCGAGCTGGGCCGGCGCGGCATCAACGAGGTGCTTGCCGAGAGCGGCTTCAAGCTGAACGGCTCGCTGCTCCGGGAAGGCTGCGTCGATGAACTCGTCCTCTACCTGGCGCCGAGCCTGGTCGGCGACGCCGCCCGCGGCCTGTTCAACCTGCCTGCGCTGAGCAGCCTGGCCGACAAGCGTCAGCTCGCTTTCCGGGACGTCCGCCTAGTCGGCTGCGACCTGCGCATCGTCGCGCGGCCGGCCTGAGCGGGCTATCCGATCGGATTATCTGTGAAGCTTTGACAAACATCGCCGGGGCCCGTCAACGTTGGGGCGCCGGTGTCGTTAAATCGGGCGCTACCTCAATCTGCGCACCGATTACATGTCTTTGTCACACCTTGTCCCGCTGCTCTGCCTGTCCCTTCTGTCCGGCACGGCCTGCGCCGAAACGGCGATCGTCCTCAACTCGGTGGACGAGAACGTCAGCTTCATCGACACCCGGACTTACAAGGAAACCGGGCGCGCGCCGGCCTGCAAGGAACCCCACCACCTGATGGCGACCCCCGACGACAGCTCGGTCATCGTCGCCTGCGCAATCTCCAACGAACTGGTCTTCTTCGACCCCCGCACAGGCAAGGAGCAGAAGCGCATCAGGAACATCTCCGACCCCTACCAGCTCGGCTTCTCGCCCGACAACAAGTGGTTCGTGGCCAACTCCCTGCGCCTCGACCGGGTCGATCTCTACAAGGCCGCCGATTTTTCTCTGGTGGCCCGCATCCCCGCCGCAAAAACCCCTTCCCATATGGCCTTCGACAAGGCCAGCCGCTTCGTCTTCATCACGCTGCAGGATTCCAACGAAGTCCTCGCCATCGACCTGAAGACCCGCGAGGCGGTCTGGAAGCTGCCGGTCGGCCCGACCCCCGCCGGCATCCACATGACTCCCGACGACAAACACCTGCTGGTGGGCATCATGGGCGCCAACTACGTCGAGGTGATTGACTGGCGTGCCCGCAGGACGGTGAAGAAGATCATCACCGACAAGGCCGCCCACAACTTCCTGCCCAAGGGCGATGGGCGCCATGTCTTCGTGTCGAACCGCAGCGTGCGGGGCAGCATCTCGCTGGTGGACATGCAGACCCTCACCGAGATCGAGAAATACGACGTCCCCGGCGGCCCTGACGACATGGAGATCCGCGCCGACGGCAAGGAGCTGTGGGCCACAGCCCGCTTTGCCCGCAAGGTGCAGGTCATCAACCTCGAGCAGAAGAAGCTCTCCCACTCGATCCCGGTCGGCCGCTCGCCCCACGGCGTCTCCTTCATCAGCCACGCTCCGAGGCAGTGATGCGCCGCGCCATCCACCTGGCGTCGGCCCTGGGGCTGGCCCTCGCCGCCCTGCCCACCGCAGCCCAGACCACGCCGCAAGCCTGCAAGGGCTACGTGCACCTGACCCTCGACACCGGCAACATGCGCCACGCCGAGCTGATCGCCGGCATCCTCGCCAGGCACCAGGTCAAGGCCACCTTCTTCGTCGCCCAGGAGAAAACCTGGCGCGGCGACCACGCCCTCGACCCAGCCTGGGCCGGCTACTGGAAGGCCCGCGTCGCCGAGGGCCACGCCTTCGGCAGCCACACCTGGCGCCACGGCTCGTTCCGCCGCGACCTGCCGGACGGCAAGGTGGCCTATCGGCTGATGGACGGCCGCCAGCTCAGCCTCAGCCAGGCCGAGGTCTGCGCCGAACTGCGCCAGCCCGACACCCGTTTCGCCGAACTCACAGGCCGTGCGCTCGACCCACTCTGGCGAGCCCCGGGCGGGCGCAGCACCTCCGGCACACTGAAGGCCGCCGAAGCCTGCGGCTACCGCCACGTGCATTGGGCCCCCGCCGGCTTCCTTGGCGACGAACTGCCCTCCGGCGCGTATCCCAACGAGGCGCTGCTCCGGCGCGCCCTCGCCGGCATCCGCGACGGCGACATCCTGATGGCCCACCTGGGCATCTGGTCCCGCAAGGACCCCTTCGCCCCGATGCTCGACCCGTTGATCGCCGGGCTCAAGGCCCGCGGCCTGTGCTTCGCCACCCTGCCCGCCGTCGGGCGCGGGAGCCGCTGATGCACACTCTCACCGATCTTTTCGTCAGCGCCCAGGGCTGGCTGTTCGACAGCTTCGTGCAACCCCTGCTGTTCGGGCTCGGCCTGGGCGGCTTTGTGGAAATGGGCTTCGAGGGCATCGAGTTCGTCCTCCTCGGCCTCATCGAACTCGCCATCGCCTACACACTGATGCGCCCCCTCGAGGCCTGGTGGCCCGCTGAAAGATGGGCGCAGCGCCGGGCAGTGCGCGTAGACGTGATCTACACCGTGCTCAACCGCCTCGGCATCGTGCCGCTGGCGGTGTTTGCGCTCCTCGCTCTGCTATTCCTCGGCGTGGACGGGTGGCTGCGCTTCCACGACGTCATCCCGCGCCAGCTCGAAGACTGGCTGCCGGCCCTCGACCACCACCCGCTGGCGAGCTTCCTGATCTACCTGGTGATCCTCGATTTCAGCGAATACTGGCGCCACCGGCTGTCCCACAGCCTCCGCTGGTGGTGGGCGCTGCACGGCATCCACCACTCCCAGCGGCAGATGTCCTTCTGGACAGACTCCCGCAACCACCTGCTCGACGACCTCATCGCCGGCGTCTGGTTCGCATCCTTGTCGCTGCTGATCGGCGTGCCACCGGGCCAGTTCATCGGCCTCCTGATCGTGCTGCGGCTGGTGGAGAACCTCTCCCACGCCAACACCCGGCTGGGCTTCGGGCCGCTGGGCGACTATCTCGTCGTCGGCCCACGCTATCACCGCTGGCACCACGCCATCGACCTGCCGGCCGACCCGCGGTTTGCCTGCGGCTGCAATTTCGCGATCCTGTTCCCGATCTGGGACATCCTGTTCGGCACGCTCTACCTCTCGCCCCAACTGCCCCCGACGGGCATCCACGAGCGCACCGAGCTCGAAATCAGCGCCCGCGACGACTTCCGGGCCCAGCAGAAACTCGGCCTCGTGCTGCTCTGGCAGGCGCTGACCACGAAAGCCGGCCGGCAAAGCTCAGCGTGAGGCACACACCGCGCAGGCCGGGTCGCGACCGAGGCGCACCGTCCGCCAGTCCATCGCCAGGGCATCCAGGAGAAGCAGGCGGCCGGTGAGCGTCTCGCCACAGCCGGCCAGCAGCTTGAGCGCTTCCGCCGCCTGCACGGCACCGACGATGCCGGTGATCGGCGCAAAGACCCCCATCACCGCACAGCGGACCTCTTCAACGTCCTCCGCCTCCGGAAACAGGCAGTGGTAGCACGGGCAGTCATCCCGACGCAGGTCGAACACCGACACCTGGCCGTCGAAACGCACCGCGGCCCCCGACACCAGCGGCTTGCGGGCCGCCACGCAGGCGCGGTTGATGGCGTGCCGGGTGGCGAAGTTGTCGGAACAATCCAGCACCAGGTCGGCCGCCGCCACCTCGGCTTCCAGGGCGGCGCCTTCGAGCCGGTGGGCCACCGGCAAGACCCGGGTTTCAGGATTGAGCCTGGCCAGGGTGTCGCGGCCCGAATCGACCTTGAGACGCCCGATGCCCTCCTGGCTGTGCAGGATCTGGCGCTGCAGGTTGGTCAGATCCACCGTGTCGCCATCAGCAAGCACCAGGGTGCCGACACCGGCGGCGACCAGATACATCGCGGCCGGCGACCCCAGGCCACCGGCCCCCACCACCAGCACGCGGGCGGCGACGATGGCCTCCTGGCCCTCGATTCCGATCTGGGGCAACAGGATGTGGCGCGAATAGCGCAGGAGCTGATCGTCGTTCATGACAAAGCGGAAGATGAAAATGAAACTGCCCCGTGAAGGGGCAGCGGGCTACTTGAACTCGCGGAGTTCAGGCGGGGTCTCGTCCCGGTCGCCGTGGGGGTGATGGGCGTAGGCCTGAATGTAAACTTCGTGAGACTGCTTGATCAGCCGTTCCGGGGACCGCAGGTTATGCACCTGGGTGTCCTCGACATAGTAGATCAGCGCCCGGTGCAGGCGAGTGAGCAGACTCCGGTCGAGGTGGAAACCCGCATTCACGAGCGCCTCGTCGAGGAGTTGCAGGGTGAAGTCGAGGACGTTGTAGTGCACCACCAGGGTGAGCTCATCGCGGCCGGCCTCCACCCGCACCCCACGCAGCGCCGCCAGTGAGCGCCAGGCCTGGGCAGCCTGGCCGGGCGGGAAATCCTTGAAGCGGATCTCCCGCGTCTTGGCGACACCGCTCGCCGCGTGATGCGCCCCGTTGTCGTGCTTGCGTCCAGCCAGCTTGTAGGCAGTCTCACGTCGCATGCAGGGCCTCCTCGGCGGTCGGGGTTTACTTGGCGTTATTCTGGAGGATCTGCAGGCCCTTGAGCAAATTCACCGCCTGGGCAAGCTGATAATCGTCCTTGCCGGCAAGCTCGAAGGGCGGCTTGGCCTCCTCGGCCTCGTCCTTCGGCTTGTCTTTTTCCTTGCCCTTCGGTGCGCTGTCTTTCCTGGGCGGCACCGGCGCCGCCTCGGCCGGCTTGGGCGCCTCGAGTTCCTTGCCGTTGCCGAGGTGCCGGTCGAGGTCGGCCTCGCGCAGGCGATCGCGGGAGGCTCCGCCCGGCGTCTCCTCGACGACGATGTCCGGGACGATGCCCTTGGCCTGGATCGAGCGCCCGTTGGGCGTGAAATAGCGTGCTGTGGTGAGTTTGATGGCGGCGTTGCTGTTGAGCGGCAGAATGGTCTGCACCGAACCCTTGCCGAAGCTCTGGGTGCCCATCACCACCGCCCGTTTGTGGTCCTGCAGGGCACCAGCGACGATCTCGGAAGCCGACGCCGAACCGCCATTCACCAGCACCACCATCGGCACCGTCTTGATGGAGGCCGGCACGTTGCGGATGTAGTCGTCGCGGGAGCCGCGCAAGTAGTCCTCGGGGGTCGCCAGGTACTTGCGCTTGGAGTCGTCGGCACGCCCGTCGGTGGACACCACCAGCGCCTTGGGCGGCAGGAAGGCCGCCGATACGCCCACGGCGCCATGCAGCAGGCCGCCCGGGTCGTTGCGCAGGTCGAGCACCAGCCCCTTCATCTCGCCTTGCTTGACCAGCTTGTCCAGATGCTGGACGAGGGACGCCGCGGTCTGCTCCTGGAACTGCACCACCCGCACGTAGCCGAAGCCCGGCTCGACGAGCTTGGACTTGACGCTCTGGACCTTGATGACCTCGCGGGTCAGCGTGACCACGATGGGCTTGTTCTCGCCCTTGCGGGCGATCGTCAGCACGATGGTCGTCTTGGGCTTGCCGCGCATGCGCTTCACGGCGTCGTTGAGGGGCATGCCCTTCACCGACGTGTCGTCGAGCTTGATGATCAGGTCGCCGGCCTTGATGCCTGCCCGGAAGGCCGGCGTGTCCTCGATCGGCGAGATCACCTTGACGAAACCGTCCTCGGAGCCTACCTCGATGCCGAGGCCGCCGAACTCACCCTGGGTGCCCACCTGCAGTTCCTTGAAGGCCTCGGCATCGAGGTAGGCGGAATGCGGGTCGAGATTGGAGAGCATGCCGCTGATCGCATGGGTGATCAGCTTCTTGTCTTCCACCGGCTCGACGTAGCCCTGCTTGATGGCATTGAAAACGTCGGCGAGATTGCGCAACTCCTCCACCGGCAGCGGGGCAAGCGGCGACTTGTCCGCGTTGGCCGAGAAATTGAGGCTGATGAGAACCCCGGCGCACAGCCCCGTGAACACCAGGCCGGCTTGTTGAAGTTTACTGCGCATATGGTCTCCGTCACGGCGGGCATCCGCTGCCTGCGCCATCACAGGCCCGATCGGGCCGGTCTGAAAAGCGGAACGAGTATAAACCGGAAAGCCTCCACGCCCTTCGACAGCCCGGCAGAAGCCGACACCACCAAGCGTCCAACAAGCCAGCTGCCCATCTCGGCGCTCAGGACATGGCATTGGGGTGAGGCATTCGCCACGAGGGTTTGGAACCGCGAGGGCACATGGAGGTTCAAAAGATGGTATTTTATAATATTAGTGTGTAGCGAAGCCCGCTTATTTCGTGGATATCAATACCGTCGACCTCCTCGCCAAGCAGGAACACATCGAGACTGCCGCCCGCGCGCTGAAGGCCATCTCCCATCCGCTGCGCCTCAAGATCCTCTGCGTGATCGGGGGTGAAGAGGCCTGCGTGCAAGACATCGTCGACGCCGTCGGCACCTCCCAGAGCAACATCTCCCAACACCTGGCGATCCTGCGCGACAAGGAAGTCCTCCTTACCCGCAAGGACGCCAACCGGGTCTTCTACCGCGTCGGAGACCCGCGCACCCTGCAACTGATCGCCATGATGCGTGAAGTATTCTGCCGGGACGACTAAGCCTCCCTGTCCCATCCCCCAATCTGGAGTTCGTTTCATGGAATTCATCCAGCAAGACTGGAACTGGGCCTGGGCAGCACTTGCCGCCGCCAGCGGCACGCTGCTCCTGGTCACCTCCCTTCGCGGCGGCGGGCGCGGCCTCTCGCCAGCCCAGGCCACCCAGCTGATCAATCGCGAGGACGCGATCGTGATCGACGTGCGCGAAGCCGGCGAGTACAACGCCGGCCATCTCCTCGACGCCCGCCACATTCCCCTGGGCGAGCTCGCCAAGCGCACCGCCGAACTCGACAAATTCAAGGACAAGCCGATCATCCTCAACTGCCAGAGCGGCGCCCGCTCGGCCTCGGCCTGTTCCATTCTGAGCAAGGCCGGCTTCGCGCGGGTGCACAACCTCGAGGGCGGGATCGCCGCCTGGGAGCAGGCCGGCATGCCGATCAGCCGCAAGAGGAAATAAGCATGCAACCCAAGATCCTGATGTACTCCACCGCCGTCTGCCCCTACTGCGTGCGCGCCGAAGGTCTGCTGCGCAGGAAGGGCGTCACCGAGATCGAAAAGGTGCGGATCGACACCGATCCCGCCCGGCGCGACGAAATGATGGAGCGCACCGGCCGCCGCACCGTGCCGCAGATCTACATCGGCGACTACCACGTGGGCGGCTGCGACGACCTCTTCGCCCTCGACCACGCCGGCAAGCTCGACGCGCTGCTGCGCGGCGAAGCCGCCTGAACCCTGCCCACACCGTTTTTTCAACCGGAACCACCACCATGTCCGAAACCGCGCAACCCGTCTTCTCCATCGAAAAGCTCTACGTCAAGGATCTCTCCATCGAGGTGCCCAACGCCCCGCAGATCTTCCTCGAGCGCGAAACCCCGCAGATCAACGTGCAACTGCGCACCGAGAGCAACGGCATCGACGAAGGCATCTTCGAAGTCGCCCTCACCGTCACCGTCACCGCCCAGCTGCCCGAAGACAAGACCGTGTTCCTGGTCGAAGTGGCCCAGGCCGGCATCTTCCAGATCCGCAACGTGCCGCAGGAAGACCTCGAGCCGATCATGATGATCGGCTGCGCCAACATCCTCTTCCCCTACGCCCGCGAAGCCGTCTCCGACGCCGTCGCCCGCGCCGGCTTCCAGCCCGTGGTGCTCGCCCCGGTCAACTTCGAGGCCATGTACGCCCAGAACCGCCAGCAGGCTGCCCAGCCCGGCACCGACGTTCCGATCCAGTAATGAGCATGCGCCGCCTCACCGCCGCGGCGCTGTTCGGCCTGCCGTTCGCCTGCGCGGCGGCGGGCCTCGGCCCATCGGATTTCCGCTCCCTCGCCGAACCGGCCATCCTCTACGATGCGCCCTCGAAGCAGGGCAAGCCGCTTTTCGTGATCCAGCGCCACACCCCGGTCGAAGTCGTCGTCAATATCGACCGCTGGACCAAGGTGCGCGAACCCGCCGGCAGCCTGCTGTGGGTCGAACGCCGGGTGCTCGCCGAAAAACGCACCGCCATCATCACCGCCGCCCGCGCCGACATCCGCCAGAAGCCCGACGCCACCGCGCCGCTGGCCTTCGAAGCCGTCAAGGACGTCGTCCTCGAGCTCACCGACAAACCCGCCGACGGCTGGGTCAGGGTCAAGCATCGGGACGGCAGCGTGGGCTACATCCGCATCAACCAGATCTGGGGCCTCTAAGCGCCATGCGTATCGCCGTTTTC
>JAEUNU010000093.1 GCA_016789125.1 Zoogloea sp.
TGGACCACCTCCGGCGGCTTTGCCGACTGGTACATCATCCAGACCACCTCGCCCGACTTCGGCGGCGACTACTCCGACCTGTCCTGCTTCCTGGTCACCAAGGACCAGATCCACGCCGACCCCGCCAACTGGGACGGCCTCGGCATGCGCGGCAACCAGTCCGGCCCGATCTCGGTGGACGGCGTCGACATCGCCCCGGACGCACTGGTCGGCCCCATCGGCGACGGCGCCAAGTCCAACGACGAGGTGGTCGACCCCTTCTTCCTGGTGTGCTCGTCGGCGTGCTGGAATGGCATCAGCCTGGCCGCCATGGACATCACCAAGAACCACACCACCCGCAAGGTGCACAACGACGTGGGCATGCGCGTGGCCGACTACCCGACCATCCAGGACTACGTCGGCGAGTGCCTGATCGACACCAACGCCAGCCGCAGCTACGTGTACCTGGCCGCCAAGGCCCTCGACGACCTCACCAACAACTGCGACTGGTCGGCCCACGCCGAGATCAGCCACCTGCCGCGCACCGAAATCCTCAACTGGCTGTGGCAGGTCAAGTTCTTCTCGTCGAAGAACGTCACCTTTGTTGTCGACAAGATGCTCCATGCCTGCGGCGGCACCGGCTACAAGCCGGCCCTCGGCATCGAGCGCCTGCTGCGTGACGGCAAGGCCGGCTGGGTGATGGGCCCCACCAACGAGGTGCTTCGCCAGTTCGTCGGCAAGGCCGCGCTGCTCGGCTTCGAGGTGCTCGACTACTGGAACCAGTCGGTCAACCAACGCGTGCTTGGCAACGAACTCAAGAAGATGAGCAAGGCCGAGAAAGCCGCCTTCGCCACCCAGCTGCTGGCCGAAGCCCAGGCCTGACCCCATCCCCCGCGGGGCCGGCCAGCCCCGCGGGCAGACCACAGGAGAAACCATGCCCACCCTCGACTGCCCCGCCGCCGCCCACCGGGCGCCCTTCGACGCGCGCCTGTTCCGCCGGGTCCTCGGCCTGTTTCCCACCGGCGTCACCATCGTCACCACCTGGGACGCCGACGGCCGGCCGGTGGGCGCCACCGTCAGCTCCTTCAACTCGGTGTCCCTCGACCCGCCGCTGGTGCTCTTCAGCCTGGCCCGCAGCATGGCCTGCTGCGAGGCCTTCGCCGCCGGCGGCCCGATCGCCATCCATGTGCTCGGCGACGAACAGGAAGCGCTCTCCAACCGCTTCGCGCGGGGCGGCGCCGACAAATGGGCCGACCTCGCCTACGGCGCCGGCGAGCACGGCGCGCCGCTCATCGAAGGCACCCTCGCCACCTTCGAATGCCGGCCCTACGCCCAGTACCCCGGCGGCGACCACACGATCTTCGTGGCCGAGGTGAAGCAGCTGCGCTTCCGCGACGGCAACCCCCTGGTCTTCAGCGCCGGCGGCTACCGCCGGCTGGCAGAGCTGGAGGTGTGCGCATGAACGACATCGTCCCGCCTGCCCTCGCCGAGCCGGAGGGCGACCCCTTCCTGCTCGCCGCCGACGCCCCGCCGCCCACCGCCCAGCCCTTTCCCGCCCCCCTGGCGGTGATCCGCATTCCCGCCGCCAGCGCCCGGGCCTTCACGGTGAAGGCCGGCCAGTTCATCCAGGTCATCGACGTGGACGGCCGCCAGTGCTCCGACCTCCTCGCCTTCGACGCCGAGGCCCTCGCGGCCGGCGAGGAATGGGGCCTCGACCCCACCGTGACGCGCACCCTCGCCGGCGCCGCCTACCCGCGGCCGGGCCTCCACGCCAAGTATTTCGACGCCCGCATGCAGCCGCTGCTCGAAACCGTGCAGGACACCGTCGGCCGCCACGACGCCTTCGCCCTCGCCTGCACCGCCAAGTATTACGAAGACGCCGGCTTCCCCGGCCACCCCAACTGCAGCGACAACTTCTCGGCCGCGCTGGCGCCCTTCGACATCAAGCCGCGGGCCGGCTGGCCGGCGATCAACTTCTTCTACAACACCTTCATCCAGCCCTGCGGCAGCCTGGGCTTTGCCGAGCCGTGGTCGAAGCCCGGCGACTACGTGCTGCTCAAGGCCCTGAAGGATCTGGTGGTGGCCGTGTCGTCCTGCGCCGACGACATCGACCCCGCCAACGCCTGGCAGCCCACCGACATCGAGGCGCGCCTCTACGCCGCCGACCACTCCTTCCCCCGCGCGATGGCCCACCGCATGACGCCCGACTCCCCCGCCCGCCTGACCCGCCCGACCGCCTTCGCCCCGGTCACCGAACCCCTCACCCGCGACTTCATCGACTACAAGGGCTTCTGGCTGCCCAGGAGCTTCGTCGGCCACGGCCCCCTCGCCGAATACTGGGCCTGCCGCGAGAAGGTGGCCATCATGGATCTCTCGGCCCTGCGCAAGTTCGACATCACGGGCCCCGACGCCGAAGCCCTGCTGCAGAAGGTGCAGACCCGCGACCTGCGCAAGCTCGCCGTCGGGCAGATCGTCTACACCGCCGTGTGCCACGCCCACGGCGGCATGATGGACGACGGCACCGTCTTCCGCCTCGGCCGCGACGTGTTCCGCTTTGTGTGCGGCGAAGACACCACCGGCCTGTGGCTGCGCGAGCAAGCCGCCGCCGGAGGCTTCGACGTGCACATCCGCGACACCACCGACGCGCTGCACAACCTCGCCGTACAAGGCCCCAAGAGCCGCGAGCTGCTCGACAAGATCCTGTGGACCGCGCCGCTTCAACCGACGATCGGCGAACTCGGCTGGTTCCGCTGTACCGCCGCACGCCTCAGCGGCCCCACCGGCATCCCGCTGGTCGTCTCGCGCACCGGCTACACCGGCGAGCTGGGCTTTGAACTGTGGTGCGCCCCCAAGGACGGCCCGGCCGTGTGGAACGCCGTGATGCAGGCCGGTGCGCCGCTCGGCATCGTGCCCCTGGGCTTCGACGCCCTCGACATGTTGCGCATCGAAGCCGGCCTGGCCTTCGCCGGCCACGAGTTCTGCGACCAGACCGACCCCTTCGAGGCCGGCATCGGCTTCACCGTCGCCCTCTCGAAGCCGGAAGACTTCATCGGCAAGGCCGCGCTGGAAGAACGCAAGGCCCACCCCCGCCGCAAACTCGTCGGCCTCGCCATCGCCAGCAACGAAGCCGCCAGCCACGGCGACGGCATCTACCTCGGCCGCGCCAAGGTCGGCGAGATCACCAGCGCCACGCGCTCGCCGGTGCTCGGCATGCAGATCGCCCTCGCTCGCGTCGATATCGCCTATTCGGGGCTCGAAACCGCACTGCAAGTCGGGCAACTCGACGGCCACCGCAAGCGGCTCGATGCAACGGTGGTGGCGTTTCCGCACTACGACCCGACGAAGGCGCGGGTGAGGGCCTGAACGTGTCACATCGCGGATCGGGGCCAGCTCACATCCATCACTCGAACCCGGATACGCAGTTGCTCCTCGGATGAGAGCGAGGCCTCAAGCTGGCGCTGTAGCTCTATAGGTGACTTGGGTTTCCTGCCGCCGCCGATTGGGGCAGGAAGCCTGGCTCCGTCGAACCACAGCACGACGTAGACTCCGTGCCCGGCAGCCTTTGGTGCGATGGCGTACTGCGCGATCAACTGCTTGTGCAAACCTGCCCACACGTCAGCGTTGCTGTCACGCTTGATCTCGATGGGCAGCTGAAAGCGGTTGCGATAGGACAGGCGCAGGTCGGCACGCTTGTCAGCTGCGTAATCCACCTCGTTCTCTGTTTCCACGCCGAGCTGGTCAAGGCGAGGCCGGAGCCACCGCAGCAGATTGTCTCTGCACAGATTTTCTTCGCGCTGACTGACAGGCTTCCTGTTTTCCACGTTCCAGAAGGCCCGGTAGCCATCGTCGTTCTCCTGGCGGATCGCGCGGGCGATGTCATCCAGCATATCGACAGCCAGGGCGAGCAGATCCGGCATATTGGCCGGGGCACGATTGGAAAGGGTCTGGACAACGTCACCGAGGGCGGGGAAATGGAAGTCCACTTCGCGCTTACGGACATGCCACTGGTGCCTGGCGTCTTGAAGCAGGTACTTGAGCTTTTCCATCGGCGGAAGGGAGAGCAAGCGTTCGAGTTCTGCAAGAGCGTCGTCCGTTGCCAGACCGCCCAGTCTCTTGATGAAGGCGCGGACCTGATCGCCACGCTGCATGGCTGCCGTGACAATGCCAGCCTCCCCTTCCCATTCCAGCTCCGAGTGAGGGGTCTGTAGTTCGATCAATTGGCCAAGGGTGCGGGCCGGCAAGACAAAGTCAGGCAGTTCGTCGGAAAAACCACCGCCAAGAAACTCGGCCACATGGCAAGCCCGCTCCCATGAATGTTCTGCATAGCTCCATAGCTCGTTCTCATAACGGGCCGGATCGAACAACATTGCGGCAGTCAGCCAATAAACCTTTTGCGCCACGTCCATGCCATCTGCAGCGAGTCTCCTTGCGAGCAAGGGGCGAAAATCAACCATCCCGCAGTACAAGACCGCCTTGAGAAGACCCCGGAGATCCCGGAGCAACTCAGACCAAGCGCGCAAGGGGAACAGGTCGAACAATGCGGGGATGAGGATCTGGGCAAAGTCATGACATGAAGGCCGGGAGACCAGCGGCCAGATGTTAAAAGCTGGCCGGGATCGAGCCTTCCAGGCAGCCTTTGTGTACCCGAGCATGGCGTTTGCGACGAGGTGCGGACGTTCGGTCGCCAGGTGAACAAGCCATCCGCAATCCGTGCCCGATGAGTCGGTGAGTTGAAAGGCGAGCATGCGCGCCAGCGTCTCGTCATCAAGCTCATCGATGTGTTCAGGGCCATCCTGCCAGCGCAGGTCCATGCCGAGTAGGCACGGGAGTTTACTGAAATGCTGCCGCTGACTGAGGCCAAGCCCCGCGATCTCGTCAGCTGTTGGAAGATCGCGCCGCAAGAGGCACAGGCGGAAACCGATGCGGCAGGCTTCCAGCGTCGCGCCCCCATCTTCGGCATACATGTCGAAGCGCTCCAAAGGTGTACTGCCGGAGACATCCGAAAACAGCCCCCGCCACACACAGGCCAGCTCATGCATGACACCGGCCCTTGCCGTGCCCGATTCGATTTCGAGCTGCATCTCCTCCAGGTGGAGGCGTCGCTTGTGCCTTGCCGCGGCATGGCTGGCCCGCCGGTGCAGCCTGCGGGCTTGCTCTTCGCGGCGCCATTCGGGGATTTCGCAATACAGCTTGGCTTGAACGCAGTCATACAGTTGGGGGCTTCCTGCGACCTGGGCCTCGATCTGCTCCAGATCCAGCCCCACGCAGCCTTGTTCGTGGATCAGGGTGTCGAGGGCCGACTGTATATGCCCTTGGCGGTCCTCGCCGTCCGGAGACAACCGCGCCAGCTCCAGATGCCATAGACCAAGGTCGTCTGGCGCTATCGCGCCATGCAGGCGCATGTCTGGAAAGACCACCGAGCGTGCCAGCGCCCCCGTACGCGCACATTCCTCATGAATGAGCTGAATCAACGCTTTGTATTGTGATGGGTGATCGGTGAGCCATTGCCCGATCACTTCTCGGGCCCCCGCCTCCCGCATGATATTTCCATATTCATCCGCACCAATCCCCAGCCAGTCCAACAGCCGCAGGGACGTGATCGACTCGCCGTAGAGCTGGACACCTTTGAGCAGGAGCTTGCTGATGCCGTGCACAAGGTCAGACAACATACCCTCGCCGAACTGAAGGTCACTTCGGCCTGCCAAGGCGTCGAGCAGCGCGGGGGCCTGATCGTCTGGCGTCTTCTCAGACAGCTGACGCCAGAATCTTGTGTAGCTGCCTATATAACTGGCTGCTTGCGGGAGGTGCAGATAATCGCTGAGAGCTGCTGCGTGGATTGAACCTGGATACAAGTTTTCCAGCAGCCTCCCGGTGAGTTCATCCCGATCATCCGCCACATGTGATTCGGCGACGGCTTCAAGCAGCGCCACCGCTTCTTCGGACGGTACCTGCCTGAGCCAGACTTTCAAGGCAGGTAGGCGGATCGCAGGCCACCATGTGTCGTCTGAGACAATATTTTTGAGTGTATCCAGCAGAGCGCGATCTGCTCCGCCTTCGCACAAGACAGTGATGATGCACTCGACGAAGGACTGGCTGGCCTCATCCCGGGCCTCTATGTCTAGCGAGGCCTTGAAGTAATCCGTCAATGCCGGGTCGGCAAGCGCCCCGAACGGATGGTTCTGACGGGTCTGCCAGCGAAAGGCGGGATGGTGTCTTGCTTCCTCTCGGAGCCCTTCGAGGATACGTTGCTTGGTATCTGCGCTCATGGGCTGTACGTCGCCATACAGCACAACCGTCAGAGGGTCGGCTTCGATCAAGGTGTCGCGAACCTTGAGGCTGTGTAACGCCAGCCAAGCGTACAAGCCGCGCAGGCCGGAGACGCTTCGCATGCTGGAACCCCGCAGGAGGTTCAACACTCGCCCCACGGGAAGCCCCTGGGTATCGATCTTTCCAGCAATCCAGCGGGCGGCCAGGAACTCGGCGATGCTGCGGTGGCAGGGGTGAAGCCGTTCGTTGCCCAAGGAGCGGAACAGGGCAGATTTCAGCGCGTGGAGAGCATGAGGGTGGGTCGAAGGCAAGAAGTCGTCGAGGAAAGGCACATGTTCGCCGGCTGCATCAGGGTCCAGAGCGATTCCGACTTTGTCGGACAAGAGCAGTGCGGCACAAAGTTCGCCGGCTGCATCCAGACACTGCGCCGGCGTGGGAACGTCCCTGCCACGTCGCGCTCTTCGATAACGAGGATTTGGTTCCTCGGCCAGCTTCGCGCAAGCGATTTCGAAAGTTTCGCGCCGGGTGGCGGGCCACTGATCACCCTGGACCGCGCGGGCAAGAAGGCCGAGAGTTTGGGGGTTCTGCAGCAGAGCCTGCACACCCCTGCGTTGGGCGGTCACCATAAAATCAGCGGGACGCTCAACCCCATAGGTATTCGCGAGGATGCTCTCGATATCCAGACTGGTGAGAGTCTCCAATTGCAAAACGTTAATGACCTTGCCGGGAGCGATGCTTTGCAGGTCCTGCGAGTCAGATGTGCCAAGCCAGTCGGCAGCGCGACAACTGATTCTGAATCGCTTGATGCCCAGTTGTTTCAAGCGATACG
Organism: Zoogloea sp.; assembly: GCA_016789125.1. Lineage (GTDB taxonomy): Bacteria > Pseudomonadota > Gammaproteobacteria > Burkholderiales > Rhodocyclaceae > Zoogloea. The sequence goes on from JAEUNU010000093.1 coordinate 7,076, forward strand.
TCAACCGAAGCAGCGTGCGCTCCTCGCCACTCGCCCTGACCTCGTCGAGACCATCCAGAAACAGGGTTCTCTCACGCAAGGCCTCGTCGGCGTCTCCGATCAGGAATTCGGCAATCGAGATGAAGACGCCTCCGGTTCTCCTGGCTTCCTCTTCAAGGGCTACGGTTTTTCCCGCGCCGGGCTCACCGAGCAGTACCCATGCGGCACGATCGTCGAAGTCCGAAAGGGGGGCTGGCGGTAGAGGGATGGAGTCTGGTTGCGCCGGAATTTCTTTGGCGAGACGAGGAACAATCAGCATGGTCTTGCCCGAGCCAATGCTCTACTGAAGAGGGTGGAATCTTGTTCTTGTGGCATGCCCTGCTTACCTATCTGGGCTCAATGCTCCACGGCCATCTTCCCAGCGGGCGGCATGGTGCGAGTGACTTTCCACCACCCACTCCAGCGTCCAAAGTCTGATACAAGCCTTTGATTGGCATGGTTTTGAATACGTATCGCCCGACCACCATCGCCCATCTATCACCGATAGCGCAAAAGCTGTCCGATAGCCTGCTCATGACACCGCCCAGTACCGCCGCCAGCGGTTGCTGCCTTCAAAACGTACTGCGCCGCGCTCGATCAACGCTTCCAGCGTGCGTTTGACCTGCTTGGGATGAATCTCGCCACCGATTCGCCGGTGGATGTCGCCGATCGCGGACTCTGGATAGCGCTGCAGATCCTCCAGCACCAGCGCGGCCAGCCGATGCGGCTTGATGCGCTTGAGGGTCGTCTCCGCGCTGAAGTTGAGGCTGCGCAACAGGCCCGGCGCAACAAAATAGCGCGTGGCCTGGGTGCGCCCGGCGCTCTCCACCAGCGCCCATTCCAGCAGCCGCTTGAGCCACGTTTGCAGCACATCGACCGAAGAAAGTTCGAGCGCGGCGGCAAGCTCACGGGCCGTCATCGCGTCATGCTGCGCCAGCAAACCCAAGGTGATTCGCTCGCGCTGGGTGAGCTGGAATGTTTGATCGGCCCTTGCAATGAAGTCGATGATTTCGGGCCTGATGATGCGGCGGCGCACCGTCACCTGCACGCGGTCGTGGGTTTCGATCAACTCGGGCGCGGGGCGGCCCTGGGAGAGCAGCACCTCGAAGATCTTGTCGAAGCCGCTGCCTTCGCGCTCCATCAGCTTCAGGTCGTGGAACAGCCGGGCCAGGTGTTCGTTGCGGCGCACGGTGGTGTGGAGCACGTTTTGTGGCGTGACGCCCAGCGGCAGCGGGCCGGGGTTGACCACCTCCAGGCGATCTGGATGCAGATTCAGGAAGATATCGCCGCGCTGGGTGTAAGGGCGATGCACCAACGCATTGACCAGCAGCTCGCGCACCACGATCTCGTCGAAGGCGGGCACGTTCTGCCGGTAAAGGCCATCAGGCAGCTCGTAGTGCTCGCGAAAGTCGGGCACCTCGAGCCAGACGGCCTCGATCAGCTCCATCGGGCTCTGCGTGTGGTCATCCCAGACCAGCTTGTTCACCTTCTGGCCGTGGTCGTCGTACTTGATGAACTGAATGACTGGCGAGGCGATCAGCTGGGCACGCTGGTGCTGACGGCCAAGGCAGAGCACTCCGAGGTTAGTGAGGTGGCTCCCCTGGGCGAGTTGATAGTGGTCGAGCAGTTCATCGTCGGACTTTTCCTTGACCGAGGCTTTGACACGCTCCGACGCGCGCAAGGCACTCAGCAGCCTGTCGCGTTTCCCGGCGTCCGCATCGATGCGGGGAATGTGCAGCGTGGTCTGCGTCTCCCAGGGCAGCGCAGACCGCTCGCTGGCGAGTCGCATCACGTCGTCACCCGTGACCGGCTTGCTCTGATCGGCCACACGCAAAAAATACCTGCCGTCGGTGGTGGACGCCACGGCCATCGCCCGCGGGATGCGCAACTCAATGTACTGGCCGCCATTCGGGGCGGTGACGACATCCGGCAGCGCCGCAAGGTTAACCGTGCGCTCGGCCAGTTTGCGCCGCACGGTGTCGGGCAGGTCGGCGGGAATCCGCTGGCCGGATGGCGGCACCTCCTGCCCGTCTTCGATGCCCAGCAGCAGCCAGCCGCCCGACGCATTGGCAAAGGCAATGCAATCCTTGGCGATTTCGTTCCAGTCGGCCGTCTTGCCGGTCACGGCCCGCAGGGACTTCTGATCTAGGAGTTGCCCTTCAAGACTCACGTGAGGCTCCGCGTGAAGCACTTCATTTCAGATCCAGCTTGAACGCCTGCGCGTCAAACACCTGCGGCAAGCCGCTGCCTTCGTCCTAGATCAAGGCTACGCGCGCCACATTCAGGCTGGCGACACGATCCTGCTCGCGGCGAATCAGACCCTGGATATATTCACTGTCGCTGGTGTAGCGCTCCGCATGAATTCAAGCCTTGATCCCGCTGTATTGCTGGTCGGTCAGGGGGATGGTGTTGCTCACGCTGCGCGATAGCTATCTTCGGATAAATGCTGCCGGATCATACTATTCGTACAGGTGCGCACCAAACCGCCCGGCGACTCGGGGCTCACAGAGTTGAGCGCTGGCGGCCCGAAGATGGCTCTGTTGGCGCGCTGTCTCCTCGCGGGAGCCCTCAAAGCATCCGCACGCCCGCGCCCGCCCTGCACCACAACGTAGCTTCGCTCGATCTCCGGTTGAAACCCCGCCGGCAGCCGGCTCCACAGCTGTACGTCAACCGCCATCGGCAGCCGGCGTGCCTACAGGGCCTGCTCCAGCGTGGCGGCGGTCCGCAGATGTCCGACATTCAAGGCCATAGTGGCTTTTCTGAACGTGCGCGGGCCTGCAGCTTACAACGGGGTCGCAGGGCGGGTCATCCGACGACGCACGACCACGGCTTCACTTTCATCAAGGCAGCGCCCCCGCATTGCCGGGTATAAGTACACCGCCTGCCCATCGGGATCTGCCCATGAACACTCCCAGCCAAACCCTCCGCGTCGTCTTCACCTTCAGCGCGCTCGCCTGCTCGGTCGTCCTGATGCTCTTCGTGCGGGGCCGGGCAGAGTGGACGGACGCGTTCTGGCTCCAGCTCGCGGCGGCCTCGGTGGCCCTGTGTGCGGCGGGCTGCTACGTCGCCTTCCGTAACGGGGGCTTGCGGCTGGAGGCCGTGCCGCTGGGGCGTTTCATCCTCGTCTTCCTGCGCCAGCTGGCGATCGTCTATATCGCCTCAGGGGTAGCCGTCACGGCGATTGCCCTGGCGGTCATCTACGCGATCACCCGCTCGGGCCCCAACGCGCTGGCACTGGCGGTGCTGGCCGGGCTGTGGCTGTCGCTCTGGCTGGCCCCCGGGATTGCGTCAATCACGACCTGGCGCAGGCTGCGAGGCGCCGGCGCGGGCGAGCGCCAGCCCCGCGCCTAGCGGCGGCGCTCACCGGCCACGACTGCCGGCCCGCCGATGAAGGCCGGCGCCACCGGCGGCAGCCTCTCCGCGCAGCCCGCCTCCGGCTGCAACGGCCCGGCGCCAAGGGCCAGCGGCAGCACGCCGGCCCACACCGGGATGGCCATGTCCTCGTCGGCGTCCTCCGCGCCCCAGTTGCGGATCTTGGCCACGGCTTCATCGAGGGCGATGCGCAGCAGGCGCGTCCCCGCCAGCTCGGCCGGCGACGGCGGCCTCACCCGCGCCGCCCGGCCCGGGCTGACGTGCTCGACAAAAGCCCGGAAGGCCGCCGCCTTGGCCGCCGGGTCGTCCTCGGCCTCGAAACGGCCGTAGATCGCCACCGAGCGGTAGTTCATCGAGTGATGAAAGGCCGAGCGGGCCAGCACCAGCCCGTCCAGGTGGGTGATGCCCACCGCGCATTCTTGCTCCAGCAGGGTCTGGACGAGGCGCGAGTTGTTGGCCCCGTGGATGTAGAGATAATCCCCCTCGCGCCAGCAGGCCATCGGCAGGCAATGCACGCTGCCGCCCTGGTTGAAGGCGATCTGGCAGACCAGCGCCGCGTCGATGATGGCCCGGATCGTGGCGGCATCATGGTGGGCCCGCTGGGGCTTGCGGCGGATTTGGGTGCGGGGGCTGTTCGACGGCGGGGGCATGGCAGGCTCCTTCAAAAGTGAGCCTCCAGCATAGCTGCGCCGTGGCACCATCCATGGAACCACCCTGCAACGCCCGCATGGAGCCAGATGTCCCTCGAACTCGACCTCATCCTCGCCGCCCTCGACGACGCCCCGCCCGCCGGCGAGGCGCGCCAGCTGCGGCTGTACCAGACGCTCAAGGCCGCCATCCTCGACGGGCGCCTGCCGCCGGGCGCCCGCCTGCCCGGTAGCCGCCAGCTCGCCGCCGACCGGCACATGGCCCGCAATTGCGTACTGTTCGCCTACCAGCTGCTGCTGGCCGAAGGCTTCGTGGAGGCCGACCGGGGCGGCACCCGGGTGGCCGCGCTGCCCCTGGGCCAGCCGAGCGCCGGGGCCGGTGCGCCGGCCGGGGCGGTCGACATGCTGTCGCGCCGCGCCCGCGGGCTACCGCCGGTGCAGCGCGGCGAGAGCCTGCTGCCCTTCGCGCCCGGCGTGGCCGACCTCAACGCCTTTCCGTGGCGCAGCTGGGCGCGCTTCCTGCAGCACGCCTGGGGCGAGGTGAGCGCGCGCCAGCTGGCCGACGCCGAGCCCGGCGGCGAGCCCGAGCTGCGCCGGGCGGTGGCCGGCTTCCTGTCGGCCCGGCGCGGGGTGGCGTGCACGCCGGAGCAGGTCTTCATCGTCGCCGGCGGGCAGGTGGCCCTCGACGCCTGCGCCCGCCTGCTGGCCGACGACGGCGACACGGCCTGGCTCGAGAACCCCTGCTACGCGCCGGCCCGCAACGCCATGCAGGCCGCCGGCCTGAAGATCATCGACGTGCCGGTGGACCACGACGGTATGGCGCCCGAGCCGGCGCTGTGGCAGGCCGCTCCGCCGCGCCTGCTGTTCGTCACCCCGTCCCACCAGTACCCGCTGGGCAGCGTGCTGAGCCTGGAGCGCCGGCTGGGCTTCCTGCAGCGGGTACAGTCGGGCGGCGGCTGGCTGATCGAGGACGACTACGACAGCGACTTCAACCACGCCCAGCCCGGCGCCCGGCCGCTGCCCGCCATCCAGGGCCTGCGCCCGGACGCGCCGGTGGTTTATGTGGGCACCTTCAGCAAGCTGCTCTACCCGGGCCTGCGCATCGCCTACATGGTGGTGCCACGCTGGGCGGCGGCCGGGCTCGGCGAGGCGATCCGCAGCCTCTACCGGGGCGGCCAGGCCGTCGAGCAGCGAGCCCTGGCGCGCTTTCTCGAGAGCGGGCAGCTCACCCGCCACCTGCGCCGCATGGGGCCGATCTACCGGGCCCGCCAGCAGGTGCTGCGCAGCGCCCTGCAGGCCCATTTCGGCGATGCCTGCCCGGTGCTCGGCGGGCAGGCCGGCCTGCACCTGGTCCTGCGCCTGCCGGACGGCCCGCCCGACACCGCGGTAGCCCGGGCGGCCTGGGCGCAGGGCGTGGCGGTGCGCCCCCTGAGCACCTATTACGCCGGGCTGGCCGGCGACAATGGCCTGCTGCTCGGCTACGGCATCGCCGACGAACAGCGCATCCCCGAGCTGGTCGGGCGGCTGGCGCTGGCGCGCAAGGGGCTGATGGACTGAGAGCAGCTCAGCCGGTAGCCACTCCCGCCGCAGCCGCGGCCAGCACCGCCTGGGCGTCGGCGCCGCCCCGCGGGGCGATGCCGACCTGCCCGGCGAGCACCAGCGGGTGGCCGTCGATGCGCAGCGGGCGGGCGGCCAGCTCGGCGAGGGCATTGGCGAGCCGGGCCAGGCCGGGCGGTGAGGCCGGGTCGAAGTCGAAAGCGCCGGCCCAGGCCAGCGTCTCCGGGCGGAAGTCGGTGATCAGCACCGCGAAGCCATCGCCGTGGCGAGCCACCCCATTGCAGTCGCCCTGCACCACCCGCAGGCGCTTGCCGGTTTCCACCAGCACCCGCTCGACCATCGCCGGCCCGTGGCGGGCGGCGATCTCGGCCAGCGGTTCGAGGCGCAGGTGGAGCACCGCGAAGGGGTAGCCGGCGATGGCCGAGTGGGCGACCAGGTGCTGCAGCCGGTCGAGGAACAGGCTGAAACCCAGCAGCCCGGCGGCGTTGTCGAAGAACAGCCGGCGCCGTGCCTCCTCCTGAGCGCCGCGGCTGCCGCGGACGTCGGTGATGAAACCCTCCAGGCCGAGGAACTCGCCGCGGCCCGAATGGATGCCGCGGCCCTGCTCCCACACCCAGCGCACCTGGCCGTCGCGGTCGATGAGGCGGTAGCTGAC
>JAEUNU010000119.1 GCA_016789125.1 Zoogloea sp.
CATCCCATTACACACATCTCAGCCCTCCCCGAACTGCCGCGCATAGCGGGCGCCTTCTACAAAGACGGCGATCTCCTGGAGCCCCAGCCAGATGGTTTTGGCGCCCGGTTCGCCGTCATGTCGGCGGGCGAGGAAGCCGCCGCGCTGGGCAATCAGGCGCAGCACGGTGTTCAGGGGTGGCACCGTTTTCGGGACCGGCTTCTTGTTGAGAATGAAGGCAGCGCGCCACTCGTCGGCCTCGAACACCAGATCCGCCGGTAAATCCGGCAGGGTGCGCCCCAGACGCATCAGGCGGTTGATCCGCCAGGCGATGACCATGTAGAGGGCCAGCGCCGTTTGCAGCCGATCCGTATCGGCCAGTTGCAGGCGCTCGACCCGGCACCCCTCCTTGAGCACCAGAAAGAACAGCTCGATTTCCCAGCGGGCCCGATACCAGTCGAGCAGCTCGACCGCCGCCGCCAGGGTGGGGACGGCCCGGTTGGTGAGGAGCCGCCAGCACACGGGCTTGACGCCTTCGGGGGCGTTGATTTCGGCGGCGATCAGGCAGCTCACTTCGAGTTTGCCGCCTTGGCGATCGGCCAGTTCGACGCGTTCGACGCGCAGTTCCTGCTCGACCGGCCGCGCCTTGCGCCCGCGTCCGGCGGGCAACTCGAAGCGCACATTGCCCAGCGGCGTGCCGGCCATGACCCGTTCCCACAGCTTGCCCCCCTCGGGGAGCACCCGGTTGTGCTGACAGCGCACCAGATAATCGGCCGGGTAATCCAGGTCACGCGCCTTGACCAGCAGTGACAGCATGTCCGACTCCCGGTCGCCGATGCAGACGTGTCGGGTCTCGGGCAGGGCGCGGGCCTGTTCGGCGATCCGCTCGTAGCTCTCGACCCAGCGGACGCTCTCGAGAATGCCGCCGCGCGGCGCATCGCCCTGCTTGAACTCCCGCGCCCAGGTCCAGGCGTTGGTGACGCCCAGCGGTTCGCGCTCGGGGCTGACGACGTAGGTGGGGTGCAGGTACAGGCCGCGCTGGGCTTCAAAGCTGAGCGGTCCCAGCCCGCTCATCGCCTGGCCGTTGTAGTCCAGTTCGGTGGTGTCCTGGATGCACAGCACCACCGCGTGTTCGCGAATGCGCGCCTGGCTGGCCCGGGCGTGGGCGGTCAGCACCTCCTCCCAGCCCACCTGTTCGTTGCGCAGGAATCGATACGCCGCCGCCGTTTCGGCCCAGTTCTCGCACGCGCCGGGAATGCTTGCGCCGGGCTTCTGGCCCAGCCGCTCGGCCAGCAGCACCGCGCGCTGATTCAGCCGCGCATCGCCCAACTCGATCGTCTCAAACTCCTGCTTCGCCCAGCTCATCTGCACGCTCCGTGTGGTCGTCACTCAGGACGATAGGGTACAGGGTGGGGAGATGTGTGTAATGGGATGCCATGAAGGGCGTCGGATTCCGCGCCTGAAAGCCTGTTGTCAGCTGGCAGAGATTCTGCCGGCTGTGTTACTTCTTGAAGCTAAAGCTTTGATTCTTGAGGCCGCTATCACAAGCCAGGCGGTAATCCGGCCAGATTCTCGTAGGACGCCTCCCTACAAAAAAGTCAACTTTTTTCTAAAGTCACCCTGGGAGGCTCCGTTAATGATTTCAACGGCGGTTGCCTTACACACACCGGGCAAGGCGAACCAAAGTTAAGCCTAGACGCTTATCTTGAACGGAATTAAGGAGAACCCAAATGGCTGCCACTATCAACACCAATGCGATGTCGCTCAATGCGCAACGCAACCTGTCCTCGTCCCAGACCAGCCTGGCCACTTCGGTGCAGCGCCTGTCTTCCGGCCTCCGTGTGAACAGTGCGAAGGACGACGCCGCCGGCCTGGCGATCGCCGACCGCATGAACGCCCAGGCCAAGGGCTTCGACGTCGCCATCCGCAATGCCAACGACGGCATCTCGATGGCTCAGACCGCCGAATCCGCAATGCAGGCTGTCACCGATAACCTTCAGCGCATGCGCGAACTCGCGGTGCAGTCGGCCAACGGCGTCTACAAGCAAGGCGACCGAGACAACCTCGACCTCGAATTCCAAGCCCTGCAGGACGAAATCCAGCGTGTGGTCGACGGCACGACCTTCAACGGCCAAACCGTCCTGAAGGTCACCGGCGATACCACCTTCCAGGTCGGCGCCGGCACTGCCGCCAGCGACAAGATCACCGTGGGCAGCGCCTCCGTCCAGGCCTCCGGCATTCCCGATGCGCTCTCTGCCAGCACTGTCTCGGCGGTCGCCGGCGCGACCGCAGCGATCGCGGCGATCGACACCCAACTCGACAACCTCAACAAGGCCCGCGCCAACTGGGGTGCCGTGCAGAACCGCTTCAGCTCGGTGGTCTCGACCCTGCAGGTGGCCTCCGAGAACGCGCAAGCCTCCCGCGGGCGCATCATGGATGCGGACTTCGCCCAGGAAACCGCCAACATGACCCGCGCGCAGATCCTGCAGCAGGCGGGCACCGCGATGGTCTCGCAGGCCAACAGCATGCCCAACAACGTGCTGTCCCTGCTCCGGTAATCCGGTCTGGAATCAACCCGACGGGCGCCGCCACCGTGATGGTGGCGGCGCCTCCCGCACACTTGGGAGAAGAGCATGAGCATCCAGTCAGTCGGCGCCAGCAGCACCCAGTACGCGCCCCCCGTCCAGGCCACCTCTGGTGCGGGCGCTGCACGGAAGGCAGAAGCCCCTCCCGAAGTCGTTCGCGCCCAGTCCGCCCAGGAGCCCCAGGGGGCAGACAAGGCCGCCCAGCCCAGCAGCGAGCAGCTGAATCAGGCCGTCAAGCAGATCCAGGACGTCATCACCAAGTCTGCCAACAGCCTGCAGTTCTCCATTGATGAAGACCTCGGCGTCTCGATCGTCAAGGTGGTCGACACGGAATCGAAAAAGGTGATCCGCCAGATCCCGTCCGAAGAAGTCCTCAAGATCGCCAAGGCCCTCGACACCCTGCAAGGCCTGCTGGTGAAGCAACAAGCCTGAACCATCGGAACAAAAGGCCCCACCCGCCTGCCGAAGGCAGAGCTGGGCAAGGCGGAGCCCTCGGGAGAAACAAACCGCGCCCCTCGTGGCCCTGCGAGGGAGACGGCTCTTCCGAAGGAACACTGAACCACTCTGGCACGCATCATGCTATATCAATGGCAACGCACGATGCGGCTCAAGTTTCTGCAAGGCCGGTCGTAATCCTTCCAAATCGCGACACGGCAAGACAAGGGGTGCATCATGGCCACAATCTCATCAGCAGGAATCGGCTCCGGCATCAACGTCGAATCCCTCATCAGCTCGCTGATGTCGCTCGAGAAGCGGCCGATCACCAACCTCCAGACCCGCCAGTCCAGCTTCGAGTCCAAGATCTCCGCCCTCGGCACCCTGAAGGGCGCCCTGTCCTCACTGCAAACCGCGGCCAAGGCCCTCACGCCGGCCATCGGGCAGACCGCCACGGCAGCTTTTTCCGGGTTCAAGGCAAGTCTTGCCGATTCGACCATCGCAACGGCAACAACCGGCAGCTCGGCCGTCGCCGGCAAGTACTCCCTCGAGGTCAGCACCCTCGCCACCAACCAGCGTCTTTCCCTCGGCAAGACCTACGGCGCGACCGACGCGGTGCTCGATTTCGGCAGCGACACCAGCCGCACCCTCACGATCACCAAGGGCAGCGGCACGCCGGTGGACATCACCCTGGACAGCAGCCAGAACACCCTCGCAGGCGTGCGCGATGCGATCAACAATGCCTCTGCCGGTGTCAGCGCCACCATCGTCACCGACACCAGCGGCAAACAGAACCTGCTCCTCACCGCCACCGACGGCGGTACCGCCAACGCCGTGAGCATCTCCGGCACCGCTACCTTCATCGATCCGGCCAACCCGGGTAGCCCGATCGCGGCCTCCAGCGCCTTCAACCAGACTCAGGCCGCCACCGACGCGTCCGTGAAGATCCAGGGCGTCTCGATCGCCACCAACGGCAACAAGATCACCGACGCCATCGACGGCATCACCCTCGACCTCGCAAAGACCGGCACCACCACCCTGACCGTCGAGCGTGACAACAGCAGCCTGAAGGGCAAGCTCGAAGCCTTCGTGAACGCCTACAACAGCCTCAACTCGTCGATCAAGAGCCTCGGCGCCTACAACAGCACCACCAAGACCGCCGCGGTGCTCAACGGCGACAGCACCCTGCGCAGCGTTCAGGGGCAGGTGCGCTCCGCCCTCACCAGCGTCCCGACCGAGCTCGCCAGCAACCCCCTCAAGACACTCAGCGACATCGGCATCGAATTCCAGACCGACGGCTCGCTCAAGCTCAACAGCACCAAGTTCGACTCCGCGGCCAGCACCAACTTCACTGCCACCGCCGCCGTCATCGGCGCCTTCGGCAACACGCTCAAGACCACCACCACCGACCTTCTCGCCACCAACGGCGTGATCGCCAGCCGGACAGACGGCCTGAGCAGCAGCGTCAAGTACATGGACAGCCGGATCGAAGCCATGGAGAGCCGGCTGACGATCATCGAAAAATCCTACAGGGCAAAGTTTTCCGCCCTCGATACCACCATGACCAGCATGAGCACCACCAGCAGCTACCTGAGCCAGCAGCTCGCCCTCCTCAGCAACATGGTGAGCAACTAAGACCGCCCGGAGAGAATGCATATGTCGTTTGGTCTCGCAGCCCGCCGCGGTGCCGCCGCGTATAGCAGCGTCGGAGTCGAAACCGGCGTATCCACCGCCGACCCCCACAAGCTGATCCTGATGCTCTTCGAAGGTGCCCTGCTGCAGATCAGCACCGCCGCGATCGCCCTCGAAAACAAGGATGTTCCGGGCAAGGGCATGGCGATCTCCAAGGCCATCGAGATCATCCTCAACGGCCTCAAGGTCAGCCTCGACTACGAAGCCGGCGGCGAGCTCGCCCAGCGCCTGGGCGCCCTGTACGACTACATGACCCAGCGGCTTCTCTACGCCAACCTGCACAACAGCCGGCCGGCGATGGACGAAGTCACCCAACTGCTCACAGACCTGAAAAGCGCCTGGGAAGCCATTGGTGCTTCCGATCAGGCCCAGCGATAAGCCCCACGGAGATCATTCATGAGTTCCCTCGCCCTCCTGGAACAGATGAGCAGCTACTCCACCGAGATGGTGGACGCCGCCCGTGCCAACGATTGGGACCGCCTCACCCGCCTCGAGCGGCAGGTCGCCTCCCTGCGCGACCGCATGGGCGTCGAGGAAGCCCTCGGCTTCCAGGGCCGTGCCAGCAAGCGCATGTCCGAAGACGAGCGCCAGAAGAAGATCGCGCTGATCCGGCGCATCCTCGACGACGACAAGGAAGTGCGCGTGCACACCGAGCCCTGGATGGACAACGTCCGTCAGCTGCTCTCCGGCGGCGTGCGCGAACGTAACGTGCGCGCCGCCTATGGCGAGCCGTCCAAAGACGAATAAGCACCAGGCCGAGCGGCCGGCGGAGCCACCCGATGATCCCCGGCGACCTCGCCGCCCGCCTCCGGATGCTCACCGAAGCGAGCTTTTTCTCCGGTGAGCCCAACGTCGCCCCCCTGGCCCGGGTCAAGGCCATCACCGACCAGCTCCCGGCCTTCACCCCCGGGCAGCGCATCGTCGCCAACCTCCAGGCGGCCCGCCCCGACAACACCTACCAGGCGCGCATCGCCGGACGCGAAGTCACCCTCGCCCTGCCCCACGCCGCCAACGCAGGCGATACGCTTGAACTCGTCGTCAGCCACGTCACGCCGCGGGCGGTCTTCGCGAGCATCGCCCAACCGGCAACAAGCGCCGGGGCCAGCACGGCGGCCTCTGCGCCGGCACTCAGCCAGACCGGTCGGCTGATCAGCTTCCTGCTCACCGGCCAGCCCGCTGCACAGACTGCAGCCCTCAACGGTGGCCAGCCCATGCTGGCGGCAGCGCCGCAAAGCCCCGCCGACAGCGCCCTGCTGGCGAGCCGCCTGAGCACGGCGCTCGAGCAGAGCGGGCTGTTCTACGAATCCCATCAAACCCGCTGGCTGGCTGGCAAGCTCGATACCGCGGCCCTCATGCAGGAGCCCCAGGGCCGTAGCACGACCCAAACCCCCTTGACCGGCGCCCCCCAGGAAGGCGCCACTGCCACTGCCACCCCGCGCGCTGCAAACGAAGGCCTCGCGACCATCCCCGAGCGCCTGCTGCCCTTGGTCCACCAGCAGCTCGACGCCGTGGCCACCCAGAACTTCATCTGGCAGGGGCAGGTCTGGCCGGGCCAGACGATGGAATGGGAGATCGAAGACCCGGCCGCCGACGGCCGCAGCGGCGACGAGCCCGACGAGAACTGGAACAGCACCCTGCGCCTCACCCTGCCCCATCTGGGTGGCGTCGAGGCCCGCCTGCACCTCACCCCCGCAGGCGTGGCGATGCGCCTGATCGCCGACAACGACACGACCCGCCAGGCCCTCGCCGACGCCGAAACGCGCCTGGCCGACGCCCTGGCGGCGGCCGACGTACCCCTCACGGGGCTGGTCGCCGAGCTGCGCAGCGCGCCATGAACCGCCCCGAATCCCCCGGCGAAGCCCCCCGCGCCGAGGCCGTCGCCCTCGCCTACAACGCCGGCCAGTCTGCCCCGACGGTGGTCGCCAAGGGGCGCGGCCTGATCGCCGCCGAAATCATCTCCCGGGCCAAGGAGGCAGGCGTGTATGTGCACGAATCCCCCGAACTCGTGGCCCTGCTGATGCAGGTGGACCTCGACGCCCGCATTCCCCCGGAGCTCTACGTGGTCGTCGCCGAGCTGCTGGCCTGGCTGTACAGCCTTGAGGCGGGCGTCCCGCTCCCCGCCCCGACACGCCCAGCGGGAGGATGAGTCGCGACCGGCGGCCGATGAACGCCCTGGCGCCCACCCAAAAGCACGAAGGCCCCGGAAACCGGGGCCTTCGACACCAGGCGCAGCGCTGCGCCGGAGATTACTGCGGGACGTAGCCGGCGATCTGGTCGGCACCGCCACCAAAGAAGTAGCGCTCCATCTGCTCGGCCAGGTACTTGCGTGCCCGGGCGTCCATCAGGTTCAGGCGGTTCTCGTTGATCAGCATCGTCTGGTGACGCACCCACTGCTGCCAGGCTTCCTTGGAGACGTTCTCGAAGACGCGCTTGCCGAGCTCGCCGGGAATCGGCGGCAGGTCCAGACCTTCAGCCTCGCGGCCGAGCTTCACACAATTGACCATCCGTGCCATGTATCACCTCTTGAGTTAAAACCCCCGGCGCGATCGTGCAGCCACCGGAAACGTGCCCAGATTCTAGCCCGCCGGGGCCGCTCAGGCCAGCGACGGCGCGTGGCCTTCGGCGGGGGCAAAGGCCCAGCGGTTGCCGCCCTGGGTCTTCGCCACGTACATCGCCCGATCCGCGGCCCCCACCAGCCCCTCGGGGCCGCCACCCTGCTGGGGGCTGAAGGCGATGCCGAGGCTCGCCGTGACCGCCACCGTCTCGTCGCCGAAGTTGAAGCGCAGGCCGGCGACGCAGCCGGTGACCCGCCGCGCCAGCTCGGCCAGCTGCAGGGCCGTCGCCGACGGGACGAGGATCGCGAACTCGTCGCCGCCCATCCGGAAGAACATCTCGTTGCGGCGCACCACCGCTCCCACCGCCGCCGCCAGCTGCACCAGCACCTCGTCGCCGGCCTGGTGGCCGAAGCGGTCGTTGACCGGCTTGAAGCCGTCGAGATCGATGGCCAGCAGCCCGACGCCCTCGCTCCGCCGCTGGCCGTCGGCGAGCATCCGGACGAGTTCCTCGTGGAAGCGCCGGCGGTTGTAGAGATTGGTCAGCGGGTCGCGCTCGGCCATCTGCTGGAGCTGGCTCGCCGCCAGGCGCTGGGCCGTGACATCCTCGAACACCCAGATCCGGCCGATCGCCCGCGGCCCTTCCGGCGCCGGCACCAGGCACGACGAGCTGGTCAGCACGCGGCCGTCCCTGAACTGAAACTCCACCGGCTCGCTCGGCTTGCGGCTGTCGACCACATCCTTCAGGTGTTTCAGGAACGCCTCGGGCTCGGCGAGCAGATCCATCACCATACGCTGCAGCATCACGTCGCGCATGCCGACCAGGCTCTTGCTGGATGGAACGCCCCAGATCTCGTAGAACGACTGGTTGCAATAGACCACCCGGTGGTCCGGGTCCATGAACAGGATGCCCGCCCGCACCACGTCGAGCAGCGCCGACAGGCGCAGGCGCTCCTCGTTGCTGCGGCGCAGGTAATGCTCGGACAGGGCCTGCGCCCGACGCAGGGCCGCCACGGTCTCGAGCTGCTGGTACTCGGCCTCCTTGCGCGACTGGATGTCCTGCATGCTCACCCGCAGGCCCAGCAGGCCGCCGCCCTCCTCACGAACCGGCAGCCAGTGGCAGGCCATCCACACCGTGGCCGCATCCCGGCGCTGGATGCGCAACTCGAAATCGGCCGGCACGCCGGTCTCCACGAGCACCTGCAACTGCTGGCGGCAGAAGGCCTGGTCGCGTTCGCAGACCAGCAGCTCGACGAAATCCGCCGCAGCGAGGGCCGCCGCATCGTGGCCGGTGAGGCGCTCGACGGCCTGGTTGGCCCAGATGAGGCGCCCGTCGAGGCCGACCAGCCCCTCGATGCCGCGCCCTGCCTCCGCAGCCAGGCGAAAGTGACGATCGTGGCTGCCGGCCTCCGCGTCGGCGTCCGGCGACGCCGTCAGCCGCGCCAGGCGCTGCCGAAGCATCAGGATGTAGCCGCCCCCCGCCAGCCCGCACAAGGTGGCCAGCCCCGCGCCGACCGTGACGAGGGGCGACATGAACAGCTCCGGCAGGGCGGCCCAGGCCGGCGGGGCCGCCACGGCGAGACAGGCGACACCAAGGGCTCCGGCAAGCCGCCGGCCGGGCGGAGAAGTCATCGCGTGCCCTGCACGGAGTGGGCGCATCCCGGTGCCTCTCACAGGCTCTTCATGAAAACCTTCGAGCGCCGGCTCACGTCGTACATCTCGCGCTTCTGGCGGGGCAGCTCGTCGGGGGGCGCCTCGCGGAAGCCGCGCTCGCGGAACCAGTCGGAGGTGCGCGTGGTGAGCACGAACAGGCGCTCCACGCCGATCGCCCTGGAGCGCGACTCGATGCGCTTGAGCAGCATCTCGCCCAGGCCCGCCCGGCGGTGCTCGGGGACCACCGCCACGCAGGCCATCTCGGCCGCGCGCTCGTCGATGAAGGGGTAGAGCGCCGCACAGCCCACCAGCACGCCGTCGTACTCGACCACCGTGAAGCGCTCGATCTCCTCCTCGAGGCGCTCGCGGCTGCGCCGCACCAGGGTGCCGTCGGCCTCCATCGGCGCGATCACGCTGGCCAGCGCGCCGATGTCCTCGACGGTGGCCTCGCGCAGGCGGAACAACGGGTCGCGGGTAAGTACCGTGCCGACGCCCTGGGGCGTGAAGAACTCCAGCAGCAGGCCGCCGTCCTTGTCCCGGTCGATCAGGTGGGCGCGGCCCACGCCCTTGCGCACCGCGCGGATCGCGCAGGGCAGGTAGAGGTCGAGGTCTTCGGTGAGGCCTTGGCCGGCCTTCAGCATGGCCTCCGCGTCGTCGGCGGTGATCGCCTCGATCAGCGCCCCCTCGGCGTCGAGCAGGCCCGGCGCATCGCACAGGTAGATCAGCTTCTCGGCCTGCAGCGCGATCGCCACCGCCTCGGCCACGGCCTCCATGCTCATGTTGAAGATCTCGCCGGCCGGCGAGACGCCGAGGGAGGACATCAGCACCACGTTCTGCTGGTCGAGGTCGGCCACGATCTCGTCGGCGATCACCTTGCGCACCGCGCCGGTGAAGCCGTAGTCGATGCCGTCCACCACCCCGACCGGCTTGGCGGTGAGGAAGTTGCCACCGGTGACGCGCATGAAGCTGCCCGCCATCGGCGTGTTGGGCAGGCCCTGGGAGAGCAGAGCCTCGACCTCGATGCGAGTCACCGCCACCGCCGCCTTGACGCACTCGAGGGCCGCCGCGTCGGTGACGCGCAGGCCGTTGTGGTAGCGCGGCGTGAGGCCGCGGCGGGCCAGCTCGGCCTCGATCTGCGGCCGCGCCCCGTGCACCAGCACCAGGCGCACGCCCAGCGCGGCGAGCAGGTTGCAGTCGTAGGCCAGCTTCTGGGCCAGCTGGCCGGCCGCCACCTCACCACCGAAGCCCAGCACGAAGGTCTTGCCCCGGAAGGCATGGATGAAGGGCGCCGCCGCCCGCACCCAGGCAACGAAACGCGCGGAGAGGTTTTCAGCCGCCGACGCGGCGTTGAGATCGGACGAATTCACTTGGCAGACACACAGGACAGGTTGAAGGGATTGCCCGAGGCCGACGCGCGTTTACTCTTCGAGAACGGCTTCGAGCTTATCGACCAGGGTGCGCAGGATCTTGACCCGCGCAAAATACTTGTTGTCGGCCTCCACCAGCGTCCACGGCGCCAGGCCAGTCGAGGTGCGGTCGACCATGTCGCAGGCGGCAGAAACGTAGTCGTCCCAGCGCTCGCGGTTGCGCCAGTCCTCGTCGGTGATCTTGAAGCGCTTGAAATCGGTGGCCTCGCGTTCCTTGAAGCGGCGCAACTGCTCGTCGGCGCTGATCTGCAGCCAGAACTTGACAACCACGACGCCAGCCTCCGCCAGCTGGTGCTCGAAATCGTTGATTTCGGCGTAGGCGCGCAGCCAGTCGGCTTCCGAACAGAAACCCTCGACCCGCTCGACCAGCACGCGGCCATACCAGGAACGGTCGAATACCGCGACCCGGCCGATGCGCGGGATGTGCCGCCAGAAACGCCAGAGGTAGGGCTGGGCGCGCTCCTCGTCGGTCGGCGCGGCAATCGGGATGATCTGGTACTGCCTGGCATCG
>JAEUNU010000175.1 GCA_016789125.1 Zoogloea sp.
CCCCGACGCCATCCATATCGGCCTCACCGCCACGCCGCGCCAGCTGCGCGAAGGCAAGCAGCAGACCAAGACCGACGCCGAGATCACCGCCAACAACCGCGCCTACTTTGGCGAACCTGTTTATGAATACACCCTGATCCAGGCCCAGGAAGACGGCTACCTGGCCGCCTGCGAGATCGTCAAGCTGCGCCCCTCCGTCGACAAGAAGACCTTCACCCGCGAGCAGGTACTCGCCAACAAGCCCATCGACGCGCGCACCGGCAAGTACGTCAAGGCCGAAGACCTCAAGGCCCAGTACGTCGCCAAGGACTTCGACGATGAGATCCTGATGCCCGAGCGCATCACCGCCATGTGCGCCGACCTCTTCCAGCGCCTGTGCGCGCACGGCGGCCCCGAGCAAAAGGTCATCATCTTCTGCACCCGCGACATCCACGCCGACCGGGTCGCCGCCCAGATGCAGGCCCTCTACGCCAAATGGTGCGAGGCGCGCGGGCAGACACCGAAGGATCACTACGCCTTCAAATGCACCGACAAGGGCGGCGCCGAGCTGATCGAGCCCATGCGCGGCTCCGGCGAGCGCTGCTTTGTGGCCTGCACCGTCGACCTGCTCGCCACCGGCGTGGACATCGAGCGCCTCAATGCCGTCGTGTTCTTCCGCTACCTGGAATCGAGCATCCTCTTCTACCAGATGGTCGGGCGCGGCACGCGCATCCACGAGGAGACCCAGAAGTACAAGTTCTGGCTCTACGACTACACCGGCGTCACCGACCTGTTCGGCACCGACTTCATTACCGCGCGGCGCCAGCCCAAGCCCGCCACGCCCGGCGGCAGCGGGGGCGGCGACGGGGATGATGGCGACGTCGGCGGCCCGGCCCCGCTCCCCGAGATGCCCGGCGGCGGCAAGAGCCGTATCGACTCCCTGGGGCATCACATCCTGCTCCAGCGCGACGGGCGCGACACCCTCGTCCCGATCGAGGAATACCGCCAGGAAATGATCGCCCGCGTGCTGCGCGAAGCCGCTACCATTCACGACTTTCGCGGTTTGTGGGTCGAGACCGGCAAGCGCCGGGCCTTGATCGGCCACCTGCTCGGCGAGCATTACTCCCCCGACATGGTGCGCGAGCTGATGCAGATGAACGACTGCGACCACTTCGACCTGTTCGCCCACTACGGCTACCGCGAAAAGGCCCTCAAGCGCATCGAGCGCAAGGACGCCTACCTGACGGGCAACGCCGCGTGGTTCGACGCCATGGACGGCAAGGCCGCCATCGTGCTGCGCGGGCTGGGGCACCAGTTCGGCATCGGCGGCACCGACGAACTGGAATCGACAGAGCTATGGAACGTGCCGGAGATCCGCCGCGCCGGCGGACTGACGGCCTTGAAAGGACTGGGCAAGCCCGTGGATGTGTTGAGAGAAGCGAAGACGAGGTTGTTTGGGGTATGAGCACACTCGAATTGAGTGCAGTGGCGAAGATCATTTCGGGGCAACACATTCTTGAGTCAGACCACAACCAGGCCGGCCGGGGTATCGGCTATCTCACGGGGCCTGCGGACTTCGGTCTTATCCGACCCAAAATCGCTCGATGGACTGAACGGCCGCGGGTCGTTTGTGAGCCTGGTGACATTCTGATAACGGTCAAGGGCGCTGGTGTAGGAAAAATCAACTTAGCGCCTGATGAAACCGTTGCCATCGGACGCCAACTGATGGCAATCAGGGGAGATAACAGGCGCATAGACAAGGACTACCTGTTCAGCTTTCTCTTGACACGCCTAAGTCATTTTCAGGAAAAGGCTGTGGGTGCTACCGTGCCCGGCCTATCAAGAGAAGACCTGGAGACTCTTTCGATTCCGCTTCTGCCACTGCCGAAACAGCGTGAAATTGCCGCGTTCCTTAAAGCGCAACTGGGCGAAGTGGAAGCCGCACGACAGTCTGCATTGCACCAAACCCGGGAACTCTTGAGCTTTGCCAACGCTACCGTCCGCGACAGCCTGAACCACCCCGAGACCCAAACCCGTTCGCTTGGCGATGTTCTCGACGAGGTGCGTGCCGGGGTCGGCACAGGCTGGGCAGAGTTCCCGGTCCTGGGAGCAACCCGTGGTGGCCTCGCTCTCGCCAAAGAACCGGTCGGCAAGAATCCAGAGCGCTACAAGCCCGTCCAGCGAGGCTCCGTGTTTTACAACCCAATGCGCATCCTGATCGGCTCCATCGCGATGGTGGACGACGGCGACACGCCGGGCATCACCAGCCCCGACTATGTCGTGCTGCGAGGCCGCGAAGGGCTTGTCGACTCCCGCTGGTTCTATTACTGGCTGCGCTCGCCCTACGGGGAGCACTGCATCGCCTCCCTTGCCCGCGGGGCGGTGCGCGAACGGATGCTGTTCAATCGGCTGGCTGAAGGTGAAATCACCTTGCCGCCGCTTCATGTGCAGCAGGCTGGCAGCCAGGCACTGGCCGAGATTCGCCCCCTCAAGACCCATATCGAAAAACAGCTCCGCGAGATCGAGCGCCTGCCGGCTCGCTTGCTGGCACAAGCATTTCAGGAATGAAGATGGCCCCCCCGAAGAAGAACGAAAAAGCCAAGAAACCCAAGGCCATCGCCTCCACCCAATCCCTCTCCAGCTTCGTCAAGTCGATCTGCGACATCATGCGGCGCTCCAATTGCGCGAGCGCGCTGCAGTACGTGCCGGAGCTCACCTGGATTCTGTTCCTGCGCATCCTCGACGCCCAGGAGAGCAAGGCGCAGGAAGAGGCCGAGGCCGTCGGCCGGCCCTTTGCGCCGGCGCTGCAGGCACCCTACCGCTGGCAGGACTGGGCCGCCCCCTTCGACGACAAGCAGGAGGCCTTCACCGTCGACGGGCGCGCCTTGGGCTGGAAGCGCGAGGCCTTGAAGGCCCGGGTCGGCGACCTGTTCGCCTTCATCAACACCGAGCTGCTGCCCTACCTGCACCGTCTCGACACCCTGCCGGATGGCCGCCCGAACCTGCTGGCCACGCCGCGGCAGCGCGTCATCGGCCGCATCATGACGGCGGTGGAGCGGGTGCGCGTGGACTCCGAGACCGACTTCGCCAACATCCTCGATCTGGTGCATCAGATCAGCATCGACCATATCGACGACCGGCATTTCTTCACCCTGTCCCAGGTGTACGAGGACTTGCTCTTGAAGATGGGCGAGAAGAACTCCGACGGCGGCCAGTTCTTCACGCCGCGCGAGGTGGTGCGGGCCATGGTGCATACCCTGGCCCCCCAGCCCGGCGAGACCATCTACGACCCCTGCTGCGGCACCGGCGGCTTTCTGGCCCAGGCCTACGAGCAGATGGCCGTCAAGCTGGGCGATCAGCCGGCGGCGACGGCGCTGGAGGGGCTGAAGCACGACAGCTTCTTCGGGCGCGAGAAGGAGAACCTGGTCTTCCCGATCGCGCTGGCCAATCTGGTGCTCCACGGCATCGACCAGCCCAACCTGTGGCACGGCAACACGCTCTCCGGGGCGCCGACCTACGACGCGCTGTTCGAGGAGGCCCCGGCCACCTTCGACGTGATCCTGACCAACCCGCCCTTCGGCGGCAAGGAGGGCAAGGACGCGCAGAAGAACTACAGCTTCGAGAGCAGCTCGACCCAGGTGCTGTTCATGCAGCACATCCTGAAGGAGCTCAAGCCCGCCCTGGACGGCAAGCCTGGTGGGCGCTGCGGGGTGGTGCTGGATGAGGGGCTGCTGTTCCGCACCAACGAGAGCGCCTTTGTCGAAACCAAGCGCAAGCTCCTCGACGAGTGCGAGCTGTGGGCCATCGTCAGCCTGCCCGGCGGGGTGTTCTCGACCGCCGGGGCGGGCGTCAAGACCAACCTGCTGTTCTTCACCAAGGGCCGCAAGACCGAGCGGATCTGGTACTACGACCTGTCGGGCGTGAAGGTGGGCAAGAAGACCCCGATGACCCTGGCCCATTTCGGCTGGAGCAAGCATTTCGAGGTGCTGGCCGATGCCGAGCTGCCGGACACCCTGGCCGCAGAATGGCTGGAAAACGAGCAGGCCGCCGCGCAGGAAGAAGGACGCGATCCGCGCCCCTTCCCGAGCTTCGCCCGCCTGCTGGGACAGCGCGGCACGCCGGAGGCCGAGAGTGACTTTTCATGGACGGTGGATTTCGCCGCCCGCCGCGCCAGGGCGGCCGAGGAGATGGCGCCCCATCTGGCGGAGGTCGCCGAGCTGCGCGAGAAGACGGTGGCCCTCAAGGAGCAGGCCGCCGCGCTGAAGAAGGCCGGCGGCGACGACGCGGCCCTGCGTGCCTGCCGCGATGAGTTGCTGCTCACCGAAAAGGCGATCCGCGAAGCCCAGGCCCGTGCCGATGCCATCGACGCGGCCACCTTCGATCTGAAGGCCGTGAATCCCCACGCCAGGGTGGAGCGCGACCTGCGCTCGCCGGCCGAGATTCTCGATTCGATCGCGCGGCATGGGCAGGTGGTCGAAGAGGCTTTGCAGCGCCTGCGGGTGCTGACGAAAAACACAACGGGCGTCTGAATTTTGCCGGGGTCATGACTGCAGCGCAGGGGAGTCATCTGATCAGGCAAGGCTTGAGCAGACGGCCTGTTCGGCGGGGTCGCCTTTCTTGGTGACTCCTTTGGCGAGGCAAAGAATTCACCCGGCTGCCGAACAGTCGGTAGATACTTTTGTTGATCACTGAAAAGGAATCGCCCATACTGAAGCCGTATCTACATATGTTTCTACGGAGGCAGTCATGGCACTTCAACTCGTCAAGAAATGGGGCAACAGCCCGGCGATTCGTTTGCCGGCTGCGGTGATGGAGGCAGCCCACCTGAAGCTCGATCAAGCGGTCGAGGTTCGCGCCGAGAACGGCCGTATCGTGATTGAACCGGTGCCCCCGACGTACAAGCTGGATGATTTGCTGGCCGGGATCACGGCGCAGAACCTCCATGCCGAGCAGGATTTCGGCCTGCCCCAGGGTCAGGAATCGCTCTGATGGCCGCGTATATTCCCGATGAAGCGGATATCGTCTGGCTGAACTTCACCCCCCAGAGCGGCCATGAGCAGGCCGGCCGGCGCCCGGCCGTCGTCTTGAGCCCAGCGGCCTACAACCAGCGCGCGGGGCTGCTGGTGTGTGTGCCGATCACCAACCAGATCAAGGGCTACCCCTTCGAGGTGGTACTCACAGGCAATGCTGCCAACGGCGCAGCACTGGCCGACCAGGTCAAGAGCCTGGATTGGAAAACCCGCCAGGCAGAAAAAAAGGGACTCGCCACCGCAGGCGAAATGGCCGAGATCAGGGCCAAGATCGGGGCGCTCCTCAAACTCGGCTGACAGGGTGGTAGCCGATCCGCTTGCGGATGGCCCGCCATGAATCCTTCATTCCACCGCCGCGGGCGACTGAAGTCGCCCCTACAACGCACCGACAACAGACGGGCTTTCACCACTGACCGGCACATCGCCTGCAAAAAAGGGCCACCCGCAGGCAGCCCCTTTCACTACAAAGCCCCGCAGCCGCCCACCGGCCGCCGTGGGGCGCGCTGAGGCTTACACCGACATCGCCTTAACGTGCTGGATCACCTCGGCGACGGCCTGCTGGGCAGAGCCGTAGAGCAGCCGGGTGTTGTCCTTGTAGAACAGCGCGTTCTCGATGCCCGAGTAGCCGGTGCCCTTTCCGCGCTTCACGACGATGACGTTCTGCGCCATGTCGGCGTTGAGGATCGGCATGCCGTAGATGGGGCTGGACTTGTCGGTCCGCGCCGAGGGGTTCACCACGTCGTTGGCACCGATCACCAGGGCCACGTCGGCCTGGGCGAAGTCGGCGTTGATCTCTTCGAGGTCGAAGATCTTCTCGTAGGGCACGCCGGCCTCGGCGAGCAGCACGTTCATGTGGCCGGGCATGCGGCCCGCCACCGGGTGGATCGCGAAGACCACCTCGACGCCGGCCTCTTCGAGCAGCTCGGTCATCTCCCACACCTTGTGCTGGGCGCCGGCCACCGCCATGCCGTAGCCCGGCACGATGATGACCTTGCTGGCGTAGCGCATCATGGCAGCGGCGTCCATCGCGCCGACTTCCTTCTGCTCGCCCTCGACCGCCTCGCCGCCGCCGGCTGCAGCCATCGGGACGAAGAGGATGTTGCTGATCGGCCGGTTCATGGCCTTGGCCATCAGCTGGGTGAGCAGGGTGCCGGCCGCGCCGACCACGATACCGGCGATGATCAGCGCCGGGATGCCCATCACGAAGCCCTCGAAACCCACCGCCAGGCCGGTGAAGGCGTTGAACAGCGAGATCACCACCGGCATGTCGGCGCCACCGATGGGCAGCGTGATGATGGTGCCGAGCACCAGCGCCAGCACGAAGAAGGCACCGACCAGCAGCGGGTCGATGGCCGGGGCGATGACGATGGCGGCGCCGAGGGCAAGCGTTGCCAGTGCCAGCACCACGTTGACGGCGTTCTGGGCGGGCAGCCGGAAAGCCTTCTTCATGACGCCCTGGAGCTTGGCCCAGGCCACCACCGAGCCGGAGAAGGACACCGCGCCGATCAGCGCGCCCAGCGTGGCCAGCAGGGTGACCACGGTGCCGTGCATCTCGCCGCGGGCAAATTCGACCGCCGCGATCGCCGCCGCCGCGCCGCCGCCCATGCCGTTGTAGATGGCGACCATCTGGGGCATGTCGGTCATCGCGACCTTCTTGCCCGAGACCCAGGCGAGCACGCCGCCGAGGCCGATGGCGATGATCATCAAGAGCATGTTGCCCATGCCGGGGGTAAGGAAGGTGACGACGGTGGCAAGCACCATGCCGACGCCGGCCCAGACGATGCCCTTGCGCGCCGAAACCGGCGAGCTCATGCCCTTCAGGCCGAGGATGAACAAAATCGCGGCAACAAAGTAGCTCGCGTCAATCAGCCACTTGATAGCCATCAGTTCTTCTCCTTCGACTTGAACATGGCGAGCATGCGTTCGGTCACCACGTAACCGCCGGCCGCGTTGGCCGCGCCGAGCAGCACGGCGACGAAGCCGATGGCCTGCTCGAGGGGCGTCTCGGCCTGGCCGAGGGCGATCATGCCGCCCACCAGCACCACGCCGTGGACGAAGTTGGAGCCGGACATCAGCGGGGTGTGCAGGATCACCGGCACGCGGGAAATCACCTCGTAGCCGGTGAAGGCCGCGAGCATGAAGATATAGAGGGCAAGCATTCCATCCATGGAGTTTCTCCTTACAGGCCCAGCGCGGCCTTGACGCCCGCGTGGCGGATTTCGCCGGCGTGGGTCAGGCAGGCGCCGGCAAGCACCTCGTCTTCCCAGTCGAGGCCGAGCACGCCGTCCTTGATGAAGGGCGAGATGAAGTTGTAGAGGTTCTTGGCGTACATCTCGGAGGCATGCACCGGCATGCGGCTGGGGATGTTCACCGGGCCGATCACCAGGGTCTCGCCGACCAGGGTCTTCTCGCCGGCCTGGGTGCCGGCCACGTTGCCGCCGGTCTCGGCCGCCATGTCGACGACCACCGAGCCCGGCTTCATGCGCGCCACCATTTCGGCGGTGACGATCTGCGGGGCCTTCTTGCCTGGGATCGCGGCGGTGGTGATCAGCGCGTCGCACTCGGCGATGGCCCGGCCGAGCTTGTCGGCCTGGATGCGCTTCTCCTCGTCGGTGAGCTCGCGGGCATAGCCGCCCGCCCCCGCCGCCGAGACGCCGGTGTCGACGAACTTGGCGCCGAGGGATTCGATCTGCTCCTTGGTTTCCGGGCGCACGTCGTAGCCCGACACCATCGCGCCGAGGCGCTTGGCGGTGGCGATGGCCTGCAGGCCGGCCACGCCGGCGCCGATCACCAGCACCTTGGCCGGGCGGATGGTGCCGGCGGCGTAGGTGAGCATCGGGAAGAACTTGGGGCAGTGGTCGGCGGCGATCAGCGCGCACTCGTAGCCCGCCACCGCGGCCTGGCTGGACAGCACGTCCATGCTCTGGGCGCGGGAGATGCGCGGCAGCAGCTCGAGGGCGAAGCAGGTGATCTGCTTCTCGATCAAAAGCTTCACCCGCTCGGCGCTCGACCACGGCTGCTGCAGGCCGACCAGCACGGCGCCGGGCTTGAGCTGCGCGATGTCCTCGAGGCCCAGGGGCTGGACCTGCAGGATGACGTCGGCCTTCGCCAGCACGGGGCCGGCGTCGGCCTCGAGCTCGGCGGCGCCGTAGTCCTCGTCACGATGGTAGGCCGACGCGCCGGCACCTGCCTGGAGCAGCAAAGCTGCACCAAGCCCTTGATATTTCTTGGCTACATCCGGAACAAGCGCAACACGGCGCTCACCCGGCGTAAACTCTTTGGTCACACCGATGACCAGAGGCATGGAAGCTCCTCAGTGGGTAGTTGGAATTCAGTCGCCGTCGCAGGCAGGATGCGCGAACGGGGAGTAATCTGCTGTCTTCTCCGGCCAGCATAGCGGGCAGGCATCGGGCCCGTAGCGGGAGAAATCGATCATTTCATTCAAATAGCTGGGTAGTGATGAGAAAGTCTAGCAAGAAACGAACCCGCCCAACCCGAAAGCTAGGGTTACCCCCAGGTTCACTGGTACATATTGGCGAGATCAAGACCGACAAGCCGAGCATCACGCTGATCGAGTTCGACGCCCGCGGCATCACCGAAACCCGTTTTGAATCCCTCGAGGCCTCGCGGGACTACCACGCCACCCGCGAGAAGATGTGGCTCAATGTATACGGGCTGCATGACCCGACGGTGATGGCCGAGATCGGCCGACGCTTCAAGCTCCATCCGCTGGTCCAGGAGGACATCCTGAACACCCAGCAGCGCCCGAAGAGCGACGAGTACGCCGACTACCAGTACATCGTGGCGCGCTGCTTCGACTTCGACCCCGAAACCCGCAGCCTCACCTCCGACCAGGTGAGCATCGTGCTTGGCCGCAACTTCGTGCTGACCTTCCAGGAGCGCGCCACCGGCGCCTTCGAGGCGGTACGCGAGCGCCTGCGCGCGGAGCACGGCGCGATGCGCGCCCACGGCCCCGACTACCTGGCCTACGCGCTCCTCGACACACTGGTCGACCGTTATTTCGTGATGCTCGACAACCTCTCCGACATGGCCGAAGACCTCGAGGACGAGGCCCTCGCCCGCCCCAACCCGGCCCTGCTGGCGGAGATCAACCGGGTCAAGCACGAGGCGCTGGTGCTGCGCCGGGCCATCTGGCCGCTGCGGGAGATCCTCAACACCCTGTCCCGCGCCGACAACGGCTTCTTCACCGCCGACACCCGGCTCTACCTGCGCGACATCTACGACCACACGGTGCACGTGCTCGAATCCCTCGAGTCGGTGCGCGACCTGCTGGCCGACCTGCTCGACATCTACCTGTCGAGCGTCAGCAACCGGCTCAACACCGAGGTTCGCATCCTCACCGTGCTGACCACCCTGTTCATGCCGGCGACCCTGATTGCCGGCGTGTTCGGGATGAACTTCCATGCGATGCCCCTCCTCGACGACCCGGAGGGCTTCTGGATTGCGCTGGGGGTGATGGGCGGCGCGGCAACGGTGATGGCGGCGGCCTTCTGGCGCCGCAACTGGCTGCGAACCCGCTGAGACCAGGGAACAGGCGACCACCAGCGGCATAGCGAGCCGCCTGGAGCTTGAAAGACGCGGAAGATTCAGCGGACCGGAGCTGCAGAACGGAGCGCTGCCCTAGGTAGTGACAATCTGGAGCACCCGCCGGCGGCGGCGCGAACCCCGCCGCCCCGGGCGGGCTCAGCCGCCGTAGCGGGCGACTTCGGTGCGCAGCTTGGGGTTGACCTCGACCAGCTTGACCACCGCCAGCGAGATGTTGTCGCCGCCGCCGCGGGCGCGCTGGCGGGCCATCTCGATCAGGGTGGAGGCTGCGTCGCGGGGAGACTGGGTGTCGAGTATCTGCCCCATCTCCTGCTCGGTGATGTAGGCCCACAGTCCGTCGGAGCACAGCAGGAAGGCGTCACCGCCGGCCAGCGGCGAGGCATGCCCCAGATCAACCCGCGGCTCCCGTTCGGAACCCAGGCAGGACAGCAGTACGTTGCGGTTGGGATGGCGCAGGGCGCCCTCGGAATCGAGACGCCCCTTGCGCACCAGCTCCTCGACCAGGG
>JAEUNU010000214.1 GCA_016789125.1 Zoogloea sp.
CTGTATTCCGCCGAAAAGGCCACCTGGATGGCCGGCGAGGCGATCCAGACCCTCGGCGGCGTCGGCTACACCAACGACTACGCCACCGGCCGCCTGTGGCGCGACGCCAAGCTCTACGAGATCGGCGCCGGCACCAGCGAGATCCGCCGCATGCTGATCGGCCGCGAACTCTTCGGCGAGACGGCTTGATCCCGGCCCCCGGCCGCAGCGCCGGCGGCTGATCCCTGATGGCATAAGTCGGCGTTCCGCCGGCTTTTGCCGCCGCGCGGTCGCGGCTAGGGCGGCCGGTGCAGTGCGTGAAACGGACTCCCGAGAGGGGTATCGTGTCAGGTTGTTTCGTTTCGATGGATGGGTGACCGATGCCTGTAAAGCTTCGCATTCTTGGGGCCGACGACCATGTCGAGCTCGAACAAGTCCGGCAGTTCTTCCGCAATTACGCGGCCTGGCTGGGCGTGGATCTGGATTACCAGAATTTCGGCGAGGAGATGGCCTCGCTGCCCGGCGCCTACGCGGCGCCGGCGGGGCGGCTGTTCTTTGCCGAGTTCGAGGGCCGGCCGGCCGGCTGCGTCGGCATCCGCCCGTCCTCCGACGGCGTCTGCGAGATGAAGCGGCTGTATGTCGAGCCGGAGATGCGCGGCAACGGCATCGGGCGCCAGCTGGCCCTGGCCGCGATCAAGGCCGCCAAGGCCCTCGGCTACCGCAAGGTGATGATGGACACCCTGCCGGCCATGCGCATCGCCGTCAAGCTGTACCGCGAACTCGGCTTCAAGGAGGCGCCGGCCTATTACCCGACCCCCGTCGAGGGCACGCTGTTCCTCGCCCTCGACCTCGAGAACTGGTCGGAGTCCGAGGTCAAGAACGAGAACCTCTTCCACCTCTTCGACTACAACCTGGCCTGGGCGCGGCGGATGCGCCAGGTTGACCCGACCTTCTTCGAGAAGCTGTCGCACCTGCAGTCGCCCGAGTATCTGTGGATCGGCTGCTCCGACTCCCGCGTGCCCGCCAACGAGATCATCGGCCTCCTGCCGGGCGAGGTCTTCGTGCATCGCAACGTCGCCAACGTGGTGGTGCACACCGACCTCAACTGCCTGTCGGTGATCCAGTACGCGGTGGATGTGCTCAAGGTGAAGCACATCATGGTGGTTGGCCACTATGGCTGCGGCGGCGTCAATGCGGCCATGCGGCGCGACCGGGTCGGGCTCGTCGACCTGTGGCTGCGCCACGTGCAGGACGTGCACGTGAAGCATGTCGGCCGGGTCGACCTGCTGCCGCCTGAGATGCGCCACGACCGTCTGTGCGAGCTCAACACCATCGAGCAGGTCGTCAATGTGTGCCAGACCATCGTCGTCCAGGACGCCTGGAAGCGCGGCCAGCGGCTCACTGTCCACGGCTGGGTGTACGGTCTCAAGGACGGCCTGATCCGCGACCTGGGCATCAACGTGAGCCGGCGCGAGGACATGATGCCGCGCTATTTCGAAGCCCTCGACGCCCTCGAGAGCTGAGGATGCCCCGATGCCCGCCTTGACGATCCGCGCCGGCACCACGCTGGAAAGCCTCAACGCCCACGGCGTCGGCCACCTGCCGGGCTGGTTCGGCTTCGAGGCGGTCGGCCTCGCCCCCGGGCGGCTGTCGGCGCGCATGCTGATCCGCCCGGAGATGCTGGCGCCCAACGGCTACCTGCACGCCGCGGCGATCATCGCGCTGGCCGACACCGCCGCCGGCTACGCCACCCGAGCCCACCTGCCCGAGGGCGCAAGCAGCTTCACCACCATCGAACTCAAGACCAACTTCTTCGGCACCCAGGCCGAGGGCGTGCTGCTGTGCGAGGCGACCGCCGTGCATGGGGGCCGCCACACCCAGATGATCCTGTGGCCGAAGGGCCCGCAGCGCTGAGGAAACACCGATGACCGATGCCCCGAAGAAAGACGCCGCGCCTGTCGATTTCTACTTCGACTTCTCGTCGCCCTACGGCTATTTTGCCGCCGAAAAAATCGACGCCCTGGCCGCCCGCCACGGGCGCACGGTGCATTGGCACCCCTTCCTGCTGGGGGCCACCTTCAAGGTGACCGGGCTCGGCCCGCTGCCCGGCATTCCGCTGAAGGGGGCCTATTCGATGCATGACATCGAGCGCTCGGCGCGCTTCTTCGGCCTGCCCTACCGGCAGCCGACCACCTTCCCGATCCCCACCCAGCACGCCGCGCGGGCCTTCCTGTGGCTCAACGACCGCAGCCCGCAGCAGGCGCGGGAGTTCGGGCTGGCGGCCTACCGGGCGTACTTCGTGGATGACGTGAATATCTCCGATCTCGGCGCGGTGCTCGACATCGCGGCCGGAGTGGGTGTCGACCGGGACGCGCTGTCGGCGGTGCTCGCTGGCACCGGGATCAAGGCTCGCCTTGCCGCCGAGGTCGACCTGGGCCTGGCCCGCGGGGTGTTCGGGTCGCCCTTCATCATTGTCGACGGCGAAGCCTTCTGGGGTGCCGACCGGCTGCCGCAGATCGAGCGCTGGCTCGAGTCCGGCCCGTTCTGACCGGGAGGCCGCCATGAAACGCATCTGCGTGTTCTGCGGCTCGCGCCCCGGCGCGCAGCCGGCCTACCGGGCGGCCGCCGAGGCCGTCGGCGCGCTGTTTGCCGAGCGAGGCATCGAGCTGGTGTACGGCGGCGGCAACGTCGGCCTGATGGGCATTGTCGCCGATGCCTGCCTGGCCGCCGGCGGCCGGGTGGTGGGCGTGATCCCGCGGGCGCTGCTCGAATGGGAGGTCGGCCACGAGGGCCTGACCCGCCTCGAGGTGGTCGATTCGATGCACACCCGCAAAGCGCGCATGGCCGAGCTGGCCGATGGTTTCATCGCCCTGCCGGGCGGGCTGGGCACCTTCGAGGAGCTCTTCGAGATCCTCACCTGGGCCCAGCTCGGCTTCCACAGCAAGCCCGTCGGCCTGCTCAACGTGGAGGCGTATTACCAGCCGCTGGTCCAGATGATGGAGCGGGGCGTCGCCGAAGGCTTCATGAAGGCCGAGAACCGCGGCCTGTTGCTGGTGGAGGACAACGCGCATGCGCTGCTGCGGACGATGGGGGCCTACCACCCGCCGGCCGTCGGCAAGCGCATCCGCGACGAGAAGCAGTTGTAGCAGACAAAAATAAGGAGCGAGAGGAGACCCATGAGCATCATCAAATCCAGCATCAACCCCCGGTCTGCGGAGTTCCAGGCCAACGCCGCAGCGCTCGGCAAAACGGTGGCCGACCTGCGCGAGCAGGCCGCCCGGGTGTCCCTCGGCGGTGGCGAGGCGGCCCGCGCCAAGCACACCGCCCGCGGCAAGCTGCTGCCCCGCGACCGGGTCGACCACCTGCTCGACCCGGGCACCGCCTTCCTCGAGGTCGGCCAGCTCGCCGCGCTGGGCATGTACGACAACGAGGCGCCGTCGGCCGGCGTCATCACCGGCATCGGCCGGGTCAGCGGCGTCGAGTGCATGATCGTCGCCAACGACGCCACCGTGAAGGGCGGCACCTACTACCCGATGACGGTCAAGAAGCACCTGCGTGCCCAGGAGATCGCCCAGCAGAACAAGCTGCCGTGCATCTACCTGGTCGATTCCGG
>JAEUNU010000222.1 GCA_016789125.1 Zoogloea sp.
AGCTGGTGTGCCATCCAGTATGCCACTAAGAGCTGGCTTCCGTTAGTGCGGTTTGGACGCCATTAATATAACAGGCTTTTAAAATCAGATACTTGTCTTAAAATCTTGCACACAACTGGACTGCATTGAGCTGTATCTAGGCAGACTCACTCTCCGCCAAGAACCACAAAAAAGCCCTTGAGATTCAAGGGCTTTTTTGTTTTTTGTCCGCCAGGACATGCCACTCTGCCGGCCACGGGCCGTTGCCGGCGAATCACGGGTTATCCTGGGCGACATTCAGGCCAGATCGTGCATCAACTGACAACGCGGCAGTTGCGGAGTGGGCGGTGCAGGGGCTCCTGCTCTTCCATGTCAGGATATGCGCGCTAGACGCTTCCACCCGCGACAAAACCCTTGAAGGCCAGATCGCAGTCGCGAACGTGGTTCAAGACCAGATCCCGGGCCAGCTGGGGCAGGCCGTTGGTGTCGAAGCGATCATAGATCGCCTCATAGAGCAGGTCGGTCAGCCGCCCCCGAAGTGCGTCGTGCTCAGCCTGGTGCGCCTTGAGTTGGGGGTAGCCGTGCTCCCGCAGAATATTCTCTTCGGTCTCGAAGTGCTCATGAACCAGGGATGCCAGGTCGTTCAGGAGTGCAAGAAAGTCACTCTTGTTCATGCTGCTCGCGCTTCCGAAAAGCCTGCTGCAGACGAGCAACAGCCTTTCATGCTGTGCATCCAGAACAGCGTGACCGACACTCAACGCAGGAGACCAGGCAGACTCGAGGGACATAAGCGGCGTTCCAAAGACAAAGGCGTATCGATTCTAGCCCCACGCACAGGACGGAAACCGGTACTTGTTGCACCGCAGAACATTTTAACGGTTTATTACAATTACCTTTGTCGATCTGCCTGCCATGCCTCCGGGGATCCGCACGGCATGACGTGGCATCAAATTTCAGCTCGTCGCCGCATTCCGGCCGCGATCGATCCATTCCCGGAGCTTGGCGAGCAGTTCATCGGGCTCCACGGGCTTGCTCAAGTGATCGTTCATGCCTGCGGCGAGACAGCGCGCCCGGTCTTCGATCATGGCGTTGGCGGTCATCGCCACGATTGGCAGGGCCGAGCGGCCCGGCAGCTTGCGGATCTCGCGGGTCGCGTCGAGCCCATCCATGACCGGCATCTGCATGTCCATGAACACCAGGCCGTAGTCGCCATGCCTGACCATCTCGACGGCCTGGGCGCCGTTGTCGGCAACCGTCACCTTGACGCCGAAGCCCTCCAGGATCTCCCGGATCACCTCCTGGTTGATCTCGTTGTCCTCGACCAGCAATACATCGGTGCCGGCAATGGCGGCGAGATCCGGCATGGAGGGGAGGCGCCCTGACGCGACATCTTCTTGCTCGCCAACCTCCAGGCGGGCGGTGAACCAGAAGGTCGAGCCCTGCCCGAGGCTGCTGTCCACCCCCACCTCGCCGCCCAGCAGCTCGGCCAGCCGCTTGGAGATGACGAGGCCCAGGCCGGTACCACCGTGCTTGCGGGAGATCGAGCTGTCGGCCTGCTGGAAGCTCTGGAACAGCCGCTGGCGCTGTTCGGCGCTCAGGCCGATGCCGGTGTCGCGCACCAGAAACTTCAGGACGACTCCGCGTCCTTCATCGGCCACCCGCTCGACGCGCAGGCCGATCCTGCCGCGCTCGGTGAACTTCACCGCGTTACCCACGTAATTGACGAGCACCTGAACGATCCGGGTCGGGTCGCCGACGAGTTGCGGCGGGACGTCAGGCGCCACCTCGACGACGAACGCCAGCCCCTTGGCGACGCAGCGCTCCTGGATCAGCGCGCCCACCCTGCCCAGTACGTCGTCGAGCGCGAAGGCGACGTGCTCGATGTGCATCTTGCCCGCCTCGATCTTCGAGAAATCGAGGATGTCGTTGATGATGGCCAGCAGATGTTCACCCGACATGCGGATCTTCTGCAGGTAGTCCTGCTGCCGCGGCGGCAGGTTCGAGTTGAGGAGGAGGTGGGTGATGCCGAGGATCGCGGTCATGGGGGTGCGGATCTCGTGGCTCATGTTGGCCACGAAATCCGACTTCACGCGCGCGGCCTCCTCCGCCATGTTCCTCGCGCGGGCAATGGCATTGAATGCGTCCCGCTCCCGCGTGATGTCCTCGATGATGCTGACCAGGCCTTTCTCCGGGCACGAGGGCTCGATGACCTGCATCGACAGGCGCGCCCATATCCCCGAACCATCCTTGCGCACCACCTCGACCTCGGTGCGGAAGGCGCCATGCAAGGCGAGGTTGGCCTGAATCTGCCCGGCGATGGCGGCAAACTCGGAATCGTCGCGAAAAAGGCAGCCCAAGGATTGCCCGTCCAGCTCGCCGTGGGCGTAGCCCAGCGAGGCCTCCAGCGCGCGATTGCAGCGCAGGATGTGGCCTTCCCGTACGAACACGACACCGACCGTGGTGGCGTTGAAGATGGCCTGCTGCTCGACATTGACCACCCGCAGGGATTCAGCCATCGCGGCGAGCTCGGCCGTGCGGATCGCAACGCGCCGCTCCAGCTCAAGCCTATAGGCAGCCAGCTCGCGCTGGTTGCTCTTCTGCTCGGTCACGTCGTTCCAGACGACGTGCAGCAGGCGCCGATTGTCCCGGTGGAGTGTCGTCAGCAGGAGCTGGACGTCGATCGGAACGCCGTCTGCGCGAAGGTGCTTCCATTCGAACGCGTGGGAGCCCTTCGCGAAGGTCGTCGCGATCATCTCCATCGCCTTCTCCGCCGACGGACGGCCGTCGGGCTGGACGGGCGGCGAGATGTCCAGCGGTGTGCGTCCGATCAGTTGCTCGGGCCGCGTCATGTGGAGCATCGACAGGGTGGCCTGATTGGCCGCGATGAAGCGGTTCTCGTCGGCGAGGGCGATGGGCTGCACGGTGTCCTCGAAGAGCGTGCGGAAGCGCTCCTCGCTGTCGCGCAGACTGGCCTTCTCGGTTTCCAGCTCCTGCGTCTTGCGCGCCACCGCCGCCCGCAGGGCACGCACCCACAGCGCCAGCCCGGCCCCGACGATGAGCAGCACCCCGAACGCGACACCGGCAATCTGCACATACGGCAGCCAGCGAAAAGGCGTTCCCGTCCACTTCCGTTCGAGTGCCGAAAGCTCGTCGGCCCCGATCTCCCCGGTGCCCCGCTCGACGAGCGCCAACATGGATTCGTTGCCCTTCCGGACGGCCCGGTGGAACTGCCCCGTGTAGAGGTCGAAGGCCTTGATGAACTCGTGGTGGGCGCCCTCCCGGTAGAGGTAGTAATTGGCGGGCGCCTCGTCCATGCAGAAGAGCTTGATGTCGCCCCGCCGTGCGGCAGCCAGCAGCGAGACATTATTCTGGAGGGGGACGACCGAGGAAATGTTGTGCTTCCTGAGCTCGCCGATGCAGGCGTCCCCCGCCTGAACACCGATCTCGAAGCCGCGCAGCGATGCGGCCTCGTGGATGCCGCGGATGGAGTTGTGAGCGTAGATGGCGACCGGCAGGCTCGCGTAGGGCTGCGTGAAGCTGTACAGCGCCAGCCGCTCCGGCGTACGGAAGATGGCGTCGATGACGTCGAACTCGCCGGCCAGCATGCGCTGCTGCGCGTCGGCCCAGGTGGTGGCGACCAGCCGGACGCGAACGCCGGTCTTTTGCTCCCAGAGCTTC
Source organism: Zoogloea sp. (assembly GCA_016789125.1). Lineage (GTDB taxonomy): Bacteria > Pseudomonadota > Gammaproteobacteria > Burkholderiales > Rhodocyclaceae > Zoogloea. The sequence goes on from JAEUNU010000222.1 coordinate 3,658, forward strand.
CAGAAGTCGACGATGTAGCCCTCGAGCTGACCGTCGGGGTTTCGAAAGATGTACGGCGGGTAGTTGTCGTCGGTCACGACGGCGATGGAGTCCGGCGCCGCGACTTCCGGGACGGCGGCCACCGGCACCGCGCTGCAGGACATGTAGCCGGCGACCAGCAGCGCCTTGATGAGCTGCATCATGTCAGATTTGATTTTTCCAGATCCATCGCCGGCGGCTGGAGCCAGGCATACAGGGTCGCGTAGAACTTGTCGGGGACGACCGGCTTCGAGAGGAAGTCGTTCATCCCGGCATCCAGGCAGCGCGCGCGATCCTCGCTGAAGGCGTTGGCCGTCATGGCGATGATCGGCATGGCCTCACGGCCCGGGATCTGGCGGATCTGGCGGGTCGCCGAGATGCCGTCCAGCTTGGGCATCTGCATGTCCATCAGGATCAGGTCGTAGCGCTTCGCCCGCGCCATTTCCACGGCCTGGAGGCCATTGTCGGCGGTGTCGATGAGGAGGCCGGTGTCGGAGAGGAGCTCCTGGGCCACGATCTGGTTGATCGGCTCGTCCTCGACGAGCAGGATCGCCTTTCCGCGGCAGCTTTCCGCGAGCAGGGCCTCCGCGTTGCGGGTGTAGATGGCCGGCGTTCCCACCTTGTCGGGCGACCCCCTCTCCAGCCTCGCCGTGAACCAGAAGGTGCTGCCGACCCCGGGCGTGCTGCTCACGCCGACCTCACCGCCCATCAAGGCCGCCAGGCGCTTGGTGATGGCCAGCCCCAGGCCCGTTCCACCATATTCCCGGGTGGTCGACGTATCGGCCTGCTCGAACGCCTCGAAGAGCCGCAGCAGCGCAGCCTGGTCGATGCCGATCCCCGTGTCCTCGACCTCGAAGCGCAGCAGGACGCTGGTGTCGGAACTCTCCTGCACCCGGGCGCGCAGGGTGATGCTCCCGCGGTCGGTAAACTTGACGGCGTTGTTCGCGTAGTTGAGCAGCGCCTGGGTCAGGCGAATCGGGTCGCCGAGCAGGTTGCGCGGCAGATCCTCCGTCTCGACCCGCAATTGCAGGCCCTTGGCCTGCGCGCGCGGGCTCAGGATGGACAGCACGTTGGCGAGCTGGGCCTCCACCACGAGCTCGGTCTTCTCGAGCAGGAGCTTGCCGGCCTCGATCTTGGAGAGGTCGAGGATGTCGTTGATCACGCTGAGGAGGTGGTCGGCCGACGAACGGATGGTAGTCAGCCGCTCTGCCTGCCTGTCGGTCACCCCCTCGCGGGCCAGCAGGTGCACCATCCCGAGGATCGCGTTCAGCGGCGTGCGGATCTCGTGGCTCATGTTGGCGAGGAAAACGCTCTTCGCCTGGGTCGCAGCCCGGGCGGAATCCCGCTCCTGGCGCGTGCGCAGCATCTGGATGCCGAACGACAGGTTCTGGACGAGCTCCTCGAGGAGCCTCACCTCGTTCTCCTCGAAGGCGTCGGGCAGGCAGGAGTAAATCGTTATCACACCGATCACCTGCCCCTCGCAGACGAAGGGCAGGCCGATGCTGGACCGGTAGCCGCGCTTGAGCACCGCGTCGCGCCACGGGCTGAGCCTGGGGTTGCTTTCGGCGTTCTGGTTGACGAAGGGCTTTCCTGTCCGTAGGGCCGTACCAGTCGGCCCGTGGCCGAGCGGGCTGTCGCCATCCCAGGAGATGCTCACGCTCTTGAGGTAGCCATTCTCGTCGCCCGCCACCGCAACCGACCGGACGCTCTTCCGGGCATCGTCTTCGGGAACGCCGACCCATGCCATCACGTAGTCACCCGACTCCACCATCAGGCGACAGATGTCGTTGAGCAGCGTCGCCTCGTCGGCCGCCTGGACGAGCAGCAGGTTGCTGTCACTGAGGAGGCGCAGGGAGCGGTTCAGCCGACGCATCTCGAGCTCCGCCATCCGGCGTTCGGTGATGTCACGGGTCACCTTCGAGAAGCCTATCAGCGCCCCTGAAGGGTCGTGGAGCGCCGTGAGGATGGCGTCGGCAAAGAAACGCGAGCCGTCCTTCCGCACGCGCCAGTTCTCCTCCTCGGCGCGGCCGGTATCGGCAGCGAGCTTCAGGAGGCTCGCCGGCTTGCCGCTGGCCCGGTCTTCGGCGGTATAGAACAGGTCGATCGGCTGGCCCAGGATCTCGGCCTCGCTATACCCCTTCAGGCGCCTGGACCCTTCGTTCCACGATGCCACCCTGCCGTCCGGGTCGAGCATGATGATGGAGTAGTCCTTGACGCTGGCGGTCATCATCCGCAGGCGCTCCTCGCTCCTGAACAGGATCTCCTCGGCGTGCTCCCGCTCGGCCTTCAGGGCCGAGAGCGACAGCCCGGTCAGCTGCGTCGTGGCGATGTAGCTCCACAGCAGGATGAGCCCGAGCTGCTGGTCGTGCTGATGGAAGGCCCCCAGCCCCGAGGCAGCGCTCCATGCAGCGACCATCGCGACCCCCAGGCATGCCACCGCCGCGGCGATGACGCCGAAGCGCAACGCCGCCCAGGCGAACAGGGGGAGGGTGAGGAAAGCCAGCGGCAGGCGCAGCCCGGCTTCGCCATAGCGCATGATGAAGACCAGCCACGCGATGACACCGGCCACCAGGAACCACACCGCCAGGATGCGCTTCTTGCCGCCGAGCTGGGCGAGGCTCCGGCGGGTCAGCGGGAGCAACAGCGGCCCGGCCAGGAGCAGGCCGACCGCATCGCCTATCCACCAGGTGAGCCAGGCCACGCCCATCCCCTCCGCCGTCACGAGGTTTGCGAGGTAGAGGTTGAGGACGCCACCGGTGGCCGAGATCAGCATGCCGGCGGCACTCGCGATGATGAACGACACGACGTCCACCTGGCGCCTGAAGGCCCAGTCGAAACCGACCCGCCGCAGCCAGTAGGCGGTCATCATCGGTGCCAGCGTGTTGCCGACCGCGGTGCCGACAGCGAGGAGGAGCGACGAGCCGATGGCGAGATTGACGAGCAAGGCCCCCAGCGCGACCCCGGGCCACATGCCGACGCCCCACCTGATCAGGGCCGCAACCGCAATGCCCGTCGGAAGCCAGATGAGCGTAATGTGCGAGCCGAAATAAGGCAGCTTCAGGCCCAGCCATCCGGTGATGAAATATCCAGCGGTGACCGTGAGAACCTGCGCGAAGCGCACCAACGCCACGCGGCTTGAGGGGAGGCCTGCAAGTGTCTTGACCACAAGTAACGCCTCTCGTTGCTGCCGTGAATCATCAGGGGTCGAGGCACGAGGACGCCGTCGACGGTTTTGCTGAGCCTCGGGATCGAAACCCCTTTGGTCAAATAAATTGTTTCAATACGATTATATTTCAATATAACCATACAGGAGGAAAGGGCAATTGGTTTCGTAGCGCGTGCAATGGGCCGTCCCTGCTGGGCGCGGCGCCCCGCGCACGCGCCTGCAAAGCGGCGGCAGGGGGCAGACAATCCGGCGGTCATGACATAAAGTTGAGCCACCTGGGAAGCGGCAAGAGGGGAGCACCCCGATCCGCCGGGCGGCAGGATGCAGCACCTGCCGCAGGACTGGTGCTCAAGCTCCCGGGCGTCAGGCCGTTCTTCCCGGAAGCCTGCACAGATCCACGACACCGGGGCCGGCCGTTCCGGATTCCGGATTCCGGATTCCGGATGCACGGTCAATCGTCGGCACGGCGAACGAGACGCGCATTTCGCCCGAGCCGGGTCCCATGAACAAACTCGTGACACTCGCTCACGCTTCGCAGGTAGGTCCAGATGCCATCAGTGTTCGGTAAGCTCTCGCTCAGCAGACGTCTGTGGCTGGTGCTGCTCCTGGCGATCGTTCCGCTTGCCGTGCTGATGCTCCATGACTATCGTGAAAACCGCGCCAAGGCCGTCACCGACATAGAACTCCGCGCGCGACTGCTGGTGGAGCGGGTGCGGGTGGAAGAAGCCGCGGCACTCCGCCAGGTGCGCCAGTTGCTGGTCTCCATGGCCAAGGCCAACGACATGGCCGGTCTCGAGCCCACGGCCTGCAACGCCCTGGCCCAGCGCCTTTCCACGTCGGTGGATGACATCTCAAACCTCGGGGCCGTTTCGGCGGACGGCAAGGTTTTCTGCAGTTCGCTGCCCGACGCAGGGCCTGTCGACGTCTCGGATCGCGTCTGGTTTCAAGACGTCCGGACAGCGCCGGGACTGACGCCGGGGCAGTTCGTGATCGGCAAGATGTCGGGCAAGCACGGCATCACCTTCGGCTACCCGCTGCGCGACGAGACAGGCAACTTCCTGGCGGCCGTCTTCGCGGCCACCAATATCCGCTGGTTCGACCGCCTGACCACCAGCTACCAGTTGCCGGCCGGGTGGACCTCCGTCCTGTTCAGCGCCGACGGCGAGGCCATCTCGCGCTTCCCCGACCCCGAGAAGTGGCGCGGTGCCAGGTTGCCGGAAGCGAGCCGGCGGGCGCTGGTGGCGGCGATCAAGGCAAACGAGCGGCGCGTGCTGATGACCGGGCTGGACGGCGTCGAGCAGCTTTTCGTCCTCGAGCCCGTGAACATCGCCAACGGTGCGCTGATCGTCAGCGTCGCAGCGCCAATACACCAGGTCGTCGCGCAGATCGACCAGGGCCTGTGGCTGCGCTTCAGCCTGCTGGCCGCCACAACCCTGGTGTCGCTGCTGCTGGCCCGCTACCTGCTGCGCCGCTTCGTGGAAAACGGCATCAGGAGGCTGAACGCTGCCGCGCAAGGGGTGAGCGCGGGCAACTTCGACACCCGCCTTCCCACGGCCGACCTGCCGCCCGAGTTTGCGCAACTCAACGCAAACTTCAACGCGATGATCCAGGAGCTTCAGCGCAGGGCACGCCAGGCGCACGCCGACCAGCTGGCCCTCGAGCAACTGAACCACGACCTCGAGGCGCGGATGGCCGAGCTCACCCAGAGTGAATCGCGCTACCGTCGGTTCTTCGAGAACAGCAGCTCCGTGATGCTTATTCTCGACCCGCAGGACGGCGCCATCATCGACGCCAACCAGGCGGCAGCCCGCTTCTATGGCTGGTCGCAGCAGGAGCTGCTGACGATGAACGTCTCGCAGATCAACACCCTGGGCCCCGACGCGCTGCGCGAGGAAATGCAGCGGGCCTACGCGACCAAGAGAAGCCACTTCAGCTTCCGGCATCGCTGCGCCGATGGGTCGATCCGCAATGTCGAATCCTTCAGCGGGCCGATCGACATTGGCGATCGCCAGCTGCTTTACTCGATCGTCCACGACGTCACCGAGCGGCACAAGGCCGAGGCCGAGCTCCGCAAGCTCTCGATGGCCATCGAGCAGAGCCCCGAGAGCATCATGATCACCAACCGCGAAGCCCGGATCGAGTACGTCAATGAGGCCTTCGTGAAGGCAACCGGCTACCAGCGCGAAGAGGTCATCGGCCAGAACCCGAAGATCCTCCACTCCGGCCAGACACCCCGGGAAGAGCACGCGGCACTGTGGGCGGCACTCTCGAAAGGGCAGACCTGGAAAGGGGAGTTCATCAACCGGCGCAAGGATGGCAGCGTCTACGTGGAGTTTGCGGTGATCAGCCCGGTCTTCGACATCGACGGCAAGGTGACGCATTACGTCGCGGTGAAGGAAGACATCACCGAGAAGAAGCGCCTGGCCGTCGAGCTCGACCATTACCGGGAGCACCTCGAAGAAGTGGTGATGTCCCGGACGGAGGAGCTCGAGCAGGCCAAGACCCAGGCCGAGGCGGCCAACCGGGCAAAGAGCGCCTTCCTGGCCAACATGAGCCACGAGATCCGCACACCGATGAACGCCATCATCGGCGTCTGCCACCTGATGCAGCACCGGCCGGGGCTGAGTGCCGAGGACGCCGAATACCTGCACAAGATCGACACCTCGGCCCGCCACCTGCTCACCATCATCAACGACATCCTGGACCTGTCGAAGATCGAATCCGGCCGGCTCGAGCTGGAGAAGGTCGACTTCTCGGTATGCGCCGTGCTCGACCAGGTCCGCTCCATCATCTTCGAGTCGGCCAGGTCCAAGCAGCTCGCGGTGGAGGTCGACTGCGAGGCCGCGCCCCTGTGGGTGCAGGGCGACGTCACGCGTTTCCGCCAGGCGCTGCTGAACCTGGCGAGCAACGCCGTCAAGTTCACCACGTCCGGATCGATCACCATCCGCGCCCGCCTGACCGCCCGGTCGGCCGGCACCCTCACCATCCGGGCCGAAGTCCAGGATACCGGTATCGGCTTGAGCAAGGACGAGCAAGCCAACCTGTTCCAGAGCTTTGTACAGGCCGACGCATCCACCACCCGCAGGTATGGCGGAACGGGCCTGGGGCTGGCGATCACCCGCCGCCTGGCGGCCCTGATGGGCGGCGAGGCGGGGGTCGACAGCGAGCCCGGCGTCGGCAGCACCTTCTGGATCAGCGTCACGATGGAGGAGGGGCGCGGCGATGGCGCAAGCGCCGCCGAGACGCCCGACACCACACAGCTGGTCGAGCAACTGCAGGCCTGCATCGGCCAGGCCCGCATCCTCGTGGTGGATGACGAAGACGTCAACCGGGAAGTCGCCACCGAGCTGCTCAAGTCGGCCGGCCTGCACACCGACACCGCAGCGGACGGCATCGAGGCGGTGGAGAAGGTTCGCACCGCCGATTACGCGCTGGTGCTCATGGACATGCAGATGCCCCGCCTCGACGGCGTCGAGGCCGCCCGCCAGATCTGCGCCATCCCGGGGCGGCCGCGCACCCGCATCATCGCCATGACCGCCAACGCCTTCTCCGAAGACCGGGCGCGCTGCCTCGCTGCCGGAATGGTGGATTTCATCACCAAGCCCGTCGACCCGCAGATGCTCTACGCCGTACTCCTCAAGTGGCTGCGCGAGCCCGCGGCGCTGGCCGGCGAGCCTCAGGAGGTCCATACTGCGCCCGCCACGCGGCGGCCGTACGCCTCGACCGACCTCCAGGCCCTCGCCGCCGGCACACTTGTCGACGTGGCTTACGCCCTGAGCAACCTGGGTGGCAAGGAAGCGCTCCTGCTGAGGCTCCTCAAGCATTTCGTCCTCGCCCACGGCGATGCCATCGACACCCTGAAGCAGCATCTCGACGAAGGCGATCGCGTCTCTGCCCGGCGTGTCGCGCACTCCCTCAAGGGGTCGGCGGCCACGCTGGGGATGCGAACCTTGCGAGAGTCCGCCGCCAGGCTCGAGGCGTCGCTGCTGGCCGATGGAGGCAGCAGCGAACTCGACGGGCTGCTGGCCGATCTCGACCAGCGCCTCCGGGACGTCATCACGACGCTGCAGCACCTCGGCAGCCAATAAGAACCACAACGGGCCCGCCCGACCCTACATGAACACGCCTCTCAACAGTCCCGCCACCGACCTCCGCTTCTCCCGCGTCCTCAGCAGCAACCGCGTCTGGCTCGCCGCCGGGCGGCGGGTGAGCATTGCCGGCGAAAGTTTCCGCATCCTCGGCTACATCCCCGAAAGCTGCTTCGGCCAGCAGGCTCACTGGCGCCGCCGGTCGAGCGAGGCGCGGGACGCCGCCGAGCACGCGATGCTCAAGGCCTGCGCCGGCGAGCTCGAACAGGCCCTCGAGGCGGCCATCGTCGAAATCGAGGCCTACCTCAAAGCCTGCCAGGCCGAAGGCCTCCAGCCGAACCTGCGCAAGCTACGCGAAGACTGGGCCAGCGGCGAGCTCGATCTCACCCGCGTGGGCAAGGCCCTGCGGCAGTCGATCGCCGACATGCAGGCCCGGCAGCGCCACCACGACCTGGCCGAACAGATCGGCCGCAGCGTCCGGCTGTCCGACTACCCGGACAGCTTTCCGGCCCGCCGGCGCCCCCGCCGCCTGATCGCGGTGCTCGGCCCGACCAACTCGGGCAAGACCCACGACGCCTTCGAGCGGCTGGCGACGGCGGCTTCCGGCATCTACCTCGGCCCGCTGCGGCTGCTGGCGCTGGAAGCCTTCACCCGCCTCAACGACGAGTTCGGCGTCAGCGCCTCCCTCATCACCGGCGAGGAGCGGCGCATCGTCGAAGGCAGCCGGGTGACCGCCTCCACCATCGAGATGCTCGACCCGGAGCGGGAAATCGACGTCGCGGTGATCGACGAGATCCAGATGCTCAGCGACCCCGACCGCGGCTGGGCGTGGACCCAGGCGGTGGTGGGCGCCAACGCCCGGGAAGTCTGGCTGCTCGGCGCCCCGTCGGCCGAGCCGGCCATCCAGGCCCTGGCGGCCCGGCTCGGCCTGCCGCTGGAGGTCCGTCACAAGACGCGCAAGCACCCGCTCGTCGTCGGCCACGCCCTCGCCAACAACCCCGCCGGCGCGCTGCGCAAGGCGCGTCCGGGCGATGCCTTCATCGTCTTCTCCCGGCGCGACGCCCTCAACCTGCGCGACGACCTGCTGGCCCTGGGCAAGCCGGTGGCCTGCATCTACGGCGCCCTGTCGCCCGAGGTGCGCGAGCGCGAAGCCCGCCGCTTCGCCGGGGGCGACGCCGACATCCTGGTCGCCACCGACGCCATCGGAATGGGCCTCAACCTGCCGATCCAGCGCGTGGTGTTCACCGCCGTCCACAAGTACGACGGCGTCCGGCGCGCGGAGCTGCCCCCCGCGCTGCTCCAGCAGATCGGCGGTCGGGCAGGGCGCTTCGGGCACCGGGACGAGGAGGGCGTCGTGGCGGGCCTCACCCCGGCCGAGCACGGCGTGGTCACGGCCCTGATGAAGGCGCCCCAGCCCGCGCTGGCCCCGGCCGGCTTCCAGATCACGCCTGGCAGCGCCTACCTCGAACAGATCGCCGACATGGCCGGCGACCACCGGCTCGAGGCGCTGCTGTCGCTCTTCCTGCTCCACGCCGATTGCGGCGACGGCTTCTTCACGCCCTTCGTGCCCGACGAGCAACTCGCCCGCGCCGCCCAGCTCGATCGCATGCGGCGGCTCACGCTGCACCAGAAACACGTCTTCTCGATGGCCCCGATGGCCTCCCAGAACGAGACCATCGACGGCGTCTGGCGCGACTGGGCCTACACCGCCAACCAGGGCAAGCCGATCCAGCTCAATTTCCTGCCACCCTCGGCGCGCAAGGCTTCCCTCGAAGAGGCCGAAACCACCGTGCGCCTGCTGGCCGCCTACCGCTGGTTCGGCTACCGCCTGCCCGAACTCTTCGTCGACCACACGCTGGCCGACGACAGCCTCGCGCCCTGGATCAGCGCCGTCGATGGCCACCTGCGCAGCCGCCACCGGCAGGGCGTGGGCGGCGGGCGCAAGGGCGTTCCCAGCTGGTACTGGCCGCAGAAGCGCTGAATCCCTCCTGCAAGTCACGAAGCCGTCGGCCGTCTTGGCTACAATCTGTGGCCCGATCTCCACGGAAGCTCACCATGCACATTGCCACCCCGATTCTCGCTGCGGCCCTCCTGGCCGCCTCCGCCACCGTTTCCGCCGCACCGGCCGTCGAAACCCTGCCTTCCGGCGTCAAGGTCGAGCACCTCAAGGCCGGCGAGGGTGACAGCCCGACGGCCAACAGCCAGGTCATGGTGCATTACCGGGGCACGCTGCTGAACGGCACCGAGTTCGACAGCTCCCACAAGCGCGGCCAGCCGGCCAGCTTCGTCCTCAACCAGGTGATCCCGTGCTGGACCCAGGGCGTCCAGAAGCTGAAGGTCGGCGGCTCCGCCAAGCTCACCTGCCCGCCGGAGACCGCCTACGGCTCCCGCGACCTGGGCAAGATCCCGCCCAACAGCACCCTCAACTTCGAAGTCCAGCTGCTCGGCATCCGCTGAACGGCGCCTGCTCAAACCCGCGCCGCGGCCGCTCCGGCCCGGCGCAAGGGCAGGGCAAGCGTGAACGCCCAGCACATCGCCAGCATCAGAGCCGAGCCGACCAGCCCGTACAGCAGCCCACCCCACTGGTAGAGCAGCCCCGAGAGCAGGGTGCCGATGAAGCGCCCCAGCGCGTTGGCGGCGTAGTAAAAGCCAACGTCCTCCGCCGCCTTCTCCGAGCCCGCATAGGCCAGGATCAGGTAGGAGTGCACCGACGAATTCACCGCAAAGGCGACGCCGAACACGCCCAGCCCGGCCACCACCACCCATTCGAGCCGGGGCACATCGAAGGCCGCCGCCAGCGCCAACCCGACCGGCACCAGCGCCAGCACCGCCGACCAGCCGCGGGCTGCAGGCACCTCACGGCTCAACCCATCGGAACTGCGCTTCACCAGCCGGGGCGCCAGGGCCTGCACCAGGCCGTAGCCAATCGTCCACAGGGCCAGGAAGGTGCCGACCATCGTGAAGGTCCAGCCCTGGGAATACAGGAACACCGGCACGCCCACCACGAACCACACGTCCCGCGCCCCGAAGAGCACTACCCGCGCCGCCGCCAGGGTGTTGATCCCCGGGTTCTTGGCGAACAGTTCCCTGGCCGATTTCGAGGCCTTGCCCTTGCCCATCATCGGCGGCAGCGACGTCAGCACCCCCAGCAGCACCAGCGTGAGGAGGCCCGCCATCGCCCACAGGGAGTGGCTGAAACCCAGCGTCTCGAGGAGCAACCCGCCCAGAAAGAAGCCCACGCCCTTCATGGCGTTCTTGCTACCGGTGAACCACGCGACCCACCGGAAGAGCTGGCCGGCGCTTTGCTCCTTCGCCGCGGCGGCCGTCACCTTGATCGCCGACTTGCTGGCCGTCTTGGTGAGATCCTTGGCCACGCCGCACACGCCCTGGGCCGCCACGACCCAGGCTACCGACATGAAGGCCGGCCACCCGGGCTGGAGCATCGACAGCAACGTGAAACCGGCGATCTGCGTGACGAGGCCAACCGCAAGCATCCGGGTGATGCCGTAGCGCGTCGCCAGCCAGCCGCCGATCAGGTTGGCCACCACGCCGGCGGCCTCGTAGAGCAGGAACAGGAAGGCCAGCGTGAAGGGCGAGTAACCCAGCCGGTAGAAGTGCAGCAGCACCAGCATCCGCAAGGCGCCATCGGTGAGCGTGAAGCCCCAGTAGGCGGCGGTGACGATGGCGTAGTTGCGGGCGGCGTGCTGCATCAGATCCCCACGGCCTCCATGTGGCAGGCGAGGTCCACCATCCGGCAGGCGTAGCCCATCTCGTTGTCGTACCAGGCGTAAACCTTGAGCAGGGTGCCGTCGGTGACCATGGTCGACAGCGCGTCGACGATCGAACTGCGGGTGTCGCGGGCGTAGTCGGCGCTCACCAGCGGACGCTCCTCGTAGCCCAGGATGCCGGCCAGCTCGCCCCTGGCCGCGGCGGCGAAGAGGCCGTTCACCTCTTCTGCGGTGGTGGCGCGCTGCAGCTCGAACACGCAGTCGGTGAGCGACGCGTTGAGCACCGGCGCACGCACCGCGTGCCCGTTGAGCTTGCCCTTCAGCTCCGGGTAGATCAGCGCGATCGCGGTGGCGCTGCCGGTGGTGGTGGGGGCCAGGCTCATCATCGCGCTGCGGGCGCGGCGCAAGTCCTTGTGGGGCGCGTCGACCACCAGGTTGGTATTGGTGGGGTCGTGGATGGTGGTGATCTGCCCGTGGCGGATGCCCAGGTTTTCATGGATCACTTTGACCACCGGCGCCAGGCAGTTGGTGGTGCACGACGCCGCAGTGACGATGCGGTCCCGCGCCGGCTCGTACTGCTCGTGGTTGATCCCCACCACGATGTTGAGCACGCCGCCCACTTTCACCGGCGCCGCCACGATGACGCGCTTTGCGCCGCGGTCCAGGTGGCCTTGCAGGGTTTCGGGGGTGAGGAACTTGCCCGTGCATTCGAGCACCACATCCACGCCGAGCTCGCCCCACGGGATCTCCGCCGCACTGGCATGAGCGCTGAACCCCAACCGTTTGCCATCGATGCGGATGCCGTCATCGCCCTCGGCGGTGATGTCTGCGCGCCACTTGCCCTGCACGCTGTCGAAGGCGAGGAGGTGGGCGGTGGCCGCGGCGCCGCCCTTGAGCTCGTTGAGGTGCACGACCTCCAGCCGGTTGCCCGCCCGCGGGTCGTCGGACTGGCGCTCGGCCGCCCCCATCGCGGCGCGCAGCGCCAGACGGCCGATGCGGCCCATGCCGTTGATACCCACTTTCATTTTAGCCTCTCCCGAATCTGACATTTTGACGATTGTCGAATTGTTTCACCTGTTTATTACGTTTCCGTTACGTTGACGGAAATTGCTTCAATACTTGTTGAAGTATTGTATATTCAGGCCATGGAAACCAAGACCGCAACCGCGATTTTCGAATCGCTGTCCTCCGGCTGGCGTCTCGAGGCCTTCCGTCTCCTCGTCAAGAAGGGCCCGGAAGGCATGGTGGCCGGCGACATCGCCGCCGCGCTCGATCTCGCCCCATCGAGCCTGTCCTTTCATCTCAAGGCGCTCACTCACGCCGGCATGGTCAGCGTGGCACAGGAGGGCCGCTTCCTGCGCTACCGCGCCAACCTGGCCTTGATGGCTGAGCTGATCGCCTACCTGACCGAGGAGTGCTGCGCCGGCGTGCCGGGCCAATGCGCCGAGGTGGCGGGCGCGAAGGCCTGCATCGACAAGCTCGCCTGCTGACGGGGCACATGAAAAGAAGCCGCCCGCCAGCAGGTTCTGGGTCAAAATTTCGATAGTTGTAAAAGCCTGGAAATTTTCTTCGGGCAAGATTTCCCGAACCGTGGCCGCCCCGGTGATTGATTCCTCGGCAAGGCTCCCGAGCTGAAACCCTGATTTTTCGAGTGGAGTTCAAGATGTCCGACAAGATCTACAACGTGCTTTTCCTGTGCACCTCGAATTCGGCCCGCAGCATCCTGGCCGAAGCCATCCTGAACGAAGTCGGCAAGGGCCGCTTCCGGGCCTTCAGCGCCGGCAGCCTGCCGGCGGGGCAGGTCAACCCCATCGCGCTTGAGCTGCTGCACCGTAACCGGATCAGCACCGAAGGGCTGCGCAGCAAGGACTGGAACGAGTTCTCGGCGCCAGATGCGCCGCCCCTCGACTTCGTCTTCACCGTCTGTGACAAGGCCGCCGGCGAGGCGTGCCCGGTGTGGCCCGGCCAGCCGATGACTGCCCATTGGGGTGTCGAGGACCCGGTGGCGGCGGTGGGCTCGCCTGACGAGATCCAGCGCGCCTTCTCCCAGGCCTTCATGCTGCTGCACCGGCGGATCTCGCTGTTCGCAAGCCTGCCGCTGGCGAAGCTGGAAGCGCAGGCACTCAAGCGCGAACTGGATCAGATCGGCCAGACCACCCTCACGCAAGAGGCCTGAGATGGGGCGCTTCGAACGCTACCTGAGCCTGTGGGTCGCCCTGGGGATCGCGGCCGGGGTGGGGCTCGGCCTGCTGGTGCCGAGCGCCTTCCATCTCATCGCCGGGCTGGAGCTGGCCCATGTGAACCTGGTGGTGGCGGTCTTCATCTGGGTGATGATCTACCCGATGATGATCCAGATCGACTGGCACGCGGTGAAGGACGTCGGCAACAAGCCCCGCGGCCTCGTCCTGACGCTGGTGGTGAACTGGCTGATCAAGCCCTTCACGATGGCGGTGCTGGGCGTGCTGTTCTTCCAGCATCTGTTCGCGCCGTGGGTCGACCCGGCATCGGCCAGCGAATACATCGCCGGGATGATCCTGCTGGGCGTGGCGCCGTGCACCGCGATGGTCTTCGTGTGGAGCCAGCTGGTGAAGGGCGACGCCAGTTACACGCTGGTCCAGGTGTCGGTGAACGATCTGATCATGGTGTTCGCCTTCGCGCCGATCGCGGCATTCCTGCTGGGTGTCACCGACATCACGGTGCCCTGGGAGACGCTGGTGCTGTCCACGGTGCTCTACGTGGTGCTGCCGCTCGTTGCCGGCATGGCTACCCGCCACGCCCTGGCGCGCCGCTCGCCCCGGGCGGTGGGCGACTTCGTCGCGCGGCTCAAGCCGTGGTCCGTCGTCGGGCTGATCGCCACCGTGGTGCTGCTGTTCGGCTTCCAGGCCGGCACCATCGTCGCCCAGCCGCTGGTGATCGCATTGATCGCGGTGCCGCTGGTGGTGCAGAGCTACGGCATCTTCGCGGTCGGGCTGATCGGGGCGCGGCTGATGAAGCTGCCCTTCGAGGTGGCCGGCCCGGCCTGCCTCATCGGCACGTCCAACTTTTTCGAGCTGGCGGTGGCGGTGGCGATCTCGCTGTTCGGCCTGGACTCCGGCGCGGCGCTGGCGACGGTGGTCGGCGTGCTGGTCGAGGTGCCGGTGATGCTGTCGCTGGTGGCCATCCTCAACCGTGGCCGGCACTGGTTTGATTACGCCGGCCGTGCGGCGGGCCGCTAGGGCACCGCGCGGCAGTGCCGGCAACGGCGTAACATCAGGGGCAAGCACTCCCGCACAGCTCTTGCCGAGGTGACCGTGACCGTATCTTGCCTGCTGGCCGCCTGGTCGGCCCACGAGGCCGAGCTGCGGCGTTACCTGCGCCACCGGCTGGCCGATCCGGACGAGGCAGACGATCTGCTGCACGACCTGTTCCTGAAGGCCTGCCGGCAGGGCGAGGCGTTCTGCTCGGTGAAACAGCCCCGCGCCTGGCTCTTCGAGGTGGCGCGCAACACCTTTCTCGACCACCTCCGGCGCCAGCACCCAATGCTGCCGCTGCCACCCGACCTCACGACGGCCGAAGCCGCAGAAGCGCCGGTCGACGCGCTCGCCCGCTGCCTGCCGCGGGTGCTGTCGGAGCTGTCGCCGGCAGACCGGGAGGCCATCAGCCTGTGCGACCTGGGCGGCATGTCCCAGGCAGCCTTTGCCGAATTCAAGGGCCTGTCGCTGCCCGGCGCGAAATCCCGCGTACAGCGGGCCCGCCAGCGCCTGCGTGAGCAGCTCTCGGCCGCCTGCCAGGTGAAGTTCGATGGGGCAGGGCAGGTGTGCTGTTTCGTTCCACGCCCACCGCTCGATTGATTTTGCGGCCGGCGCTGCATCCTTTCGCAAGCTGCCGCGTCTTCAGTGCAGGAGATACCCCCAACCGGCGAGACCGATCATGGACAAAGTGCTTTCCTCGATTCTGCCCGTGCTGCGCGGCGGGCTCGGCAACCTGGCGGCCTACTTGGCGGCCCACGTGCTGCTGTGCCTGCTGCCGGCCTTCTTCATCGCCGGAGCGATGGCCGCGCTGATCCCCAAGGAGACGATCACCCGCTTCCTGGGGCGCAACGCCAGCAAGGCGGTGTCCTACCCGGCGGCCGCGGCGGCCGGCTCGCTGCTGGCGGTGTGCTCATGCACCATCGTCCCGCTGTTTGCAGGCATCCACAAGAAGGGTGCGGGGCTGGGGCCGGCGATCACCTTCCTGTTCTTCGCCCCGGCGGCCAACATCCTGGCGCTGGTCTACACCGGCGGCATCATCGGGCCCGACCTGGCCATCGCGCGCTTCCTGCTGTCGCTGATCTTCGGGATCGGCATTGGCCTGATCATGGCCTTGCTCTTCCGGGCCGACGATGTGGCCCACGACCAGGCCACCGACAGCGCCTTCGGTGCCGCCGGCGCCCAGGGCATGGGGCGGGCGGCGCTGGTCTTTCTGCTGACCTGGGTTGCCCTGCTGCTGGCGGGCACTCTGAAGCTGGGCGTGCTGACGGGCAGCTGGTTCCAGTTCGAGCTCCCGCTATCCGCGGCCGAGACGTGGCAGGCGGGGCTCGACCAGCTGGTGCCCTTCGACGCCGGCAAGGGCGAAGAGGGCGTCTCGGTGCAGGGCGTGCTGCTGATCGGCCTGCTGCTGGCGATCGGCGCAAGCGCCTGGCGCGGCATCGAGAACATCCAGAGCGGTGCCAATCGGTGGACAGGCATCAGCCTGGGGCTGATCGCCCTCACGCTGCTGCTGGCGGCGCTGACCATCCAGGCCACGCCCGGCGGGCTGCGCATCGGCGTCACCGGCAAGTTCTTCGGTGTCGCGTTGGCGCTGGCCGCGCTCCTGCAGATCGGCCGCCGGCACATGTCGGAGGATGAGCGGCAGGACTGGCTGTGGGAGTCGTGGCGTTTCGTGAAGCAGATCTTTCCGCTGCTGGTGGCGGGTGTGTTCATCGTCGGGATGGTCCGCGTGCTGATCCGCCCTGAGTGGATAGAATCCCTCGCCGGCGCCAACACGGTGCAGGGCAACCTGGCCGGGGTGGCCTTCGGCGTCTTCATGTACTTCCCGACCCTGGTCGAGGTGCCCATCGCCAGGATGTTCCTCGACCTGGGCATGCACCGCGGGCCGCTGCTGGCCTACCTGATGGCCGATCCGGAGCTCTCGCTGCAGAGCATCCTGATCATCTCCGCCATCATCGGACGAACCAAGGCATGGACATACGTGGCGCTGGTGGCCCTTTTCAGCACCGTTGCCGGGCTCACCTATGGGGCCTGGATAGACGGCACGCCGCTTCTCGTGCTGGCCCTGGGCTTGGCCGGCTTCGTCGCTGCGCTGGCGGGGCTGCTGTCGATGGCCAGCCGCCGGCAAACCACTTCAATCAAAGGAGTCTGATCATGCTGAACATCAAGGTTCTCGGCCCCGGCTGCGCCAACTGCCGGAAACTCGAGGAGATCGCCCGCGAAGCGGTGGCCGCCCTCGGCGTCGACGCGGAGATCAGCAAGGTCACCGACATGCAGCAGATCATCGCCTACGACGTGCTGAAGACGCCCGGGCTGGTGATCAACGAGAAGCTGGTGTCCTCCGGCCGGATTCCCACCCCGCAGACGGTCGCCGAGTGGATCCGCGCGGCAAGCTGAACCGCCGCCTTGTGCGGGCCACGGGACTTGGGTAGATTCTCGTCAGCTATTTGCGGGGACGCGCCGGACACGGCGCCTCCCGTGCATTTTCAGCGCCCTGCGCTGCGCCCAAACCATCGAGAGCATGAGAATCAATCTTAAAGTCCCCTTCGCCGAGAAGGATGAAGCCAAGAAGCTGGGCGCCCGCTGGGATGCGGCGCGCAAGCTGTGGTACGTGGATGGCAAGGCCGACCTGTCCCCGTTTGCGCGCTGGTCCCCCAGCCCCCACGACGGCGCCGCGGCGCCCGCCACGGTCGTCAAGGCCACGGGACGCAAGATGGAGGCGAGCAGCCTGATCATCGTCGGCAGCAACTACCGGGCCTGCCAGCCCGTCTGCGAGTGCCCGCCCTGGGAGGTCTGCCCCCGCTGCGAAGCCATCTCGTTCCCACACCCGGCAAGCGCCGGGGCGCGGGCTTGAGCATCCACCCGGCAGACAGACATTCGATGGACGAACTGAT
Organism: Zoogloea sp.; assembly: GCA_016789125.1. Taxonomy (GTDB): domain Bacteria; phylum Pseudomonadota; class Gammaproteobacteria; order Burkholderiales; family Rhodocyclaceae; genus Zoogloea. Next base: position 20,779 of record JAEUNU010000222.1, read on the forward strand.
CGCCGAACTCCAGCGGCTCTATCTGGCCGGGCCCGCCGATGTGCCTGCCGCCGCCCTGCTCACCATGCTGCGGGGAGAGGGCGGAGCGAGCATAGACCTCCTCGGCCCCGACGGGACGGTGCGCGCCCTCGTCATCGAGCTCGACAGCGGCCTCTGGACTCAGGCTGCACAGCTCTACGAGGGCGTGCAGAGCGAACTCGACCTGCCGGCCCCCGCCGTTTCGGTGTCGGGCGGCAAGACCTACGGGCTGTGGTTCTCGTTTGCCGTTGCGGTGCCGCAGTCCCGGGCCGAGGCATTTGCCGAAGTGCTCCGGCAGCGCTACCTCGCCGAGGTGCCGGCAACGCGGCTCACACTGCACCCCCGCGCCCCGCTCCAGCTGGTGCCCGCCCACCTGGGGGAGGGCAGATGGTCAGCCTTCATCGACGCCAGCCTCGGCAGCATGTTCGTCGACGAGCCCTGGCTGGAGATGGCCCCGAGCCTGCACAAGCAGGCCGAGCTGCTGGCGGAGCACGCAAGCATCAAGCCCGACGCCCTGGAGAGGGCGCTGGGCGTTCTGCCAGCGGCGAGTGCCGACACCGCCGCAGCCGATCGTCAGGCCCCAGCCGGCCATCACGAGCCCGTGGGCTTCCTGCTCGCGGTCATGAACGACGACAGCGTGGAAACAGGCCTGCGGATAGAAGCCGCCAAGGCGCTGCTACCGTATTTCCGCAAGGCGCTGGACTAAGCAGGGCTAGGCCGGCGGCTCGCCCTGGTGGAAGCCCTGGCAGGGCCGCAGCTCGGGGCGCGACTCCGACTCACCCATGTCCTCGCGCCAGCGCTCGGCCTCGGCGTCGTGCCGGTGCGGCAGCTCGAGGCCTTGAGTCGCCAGGCGAGCGAGGCGAGAGGCGCGGCTGCTCTCGCCGATCCAGCGCAGCAGGGCATCGAACACCGACAGCTTGGCCTGTCCCACGCGCCGGGCCGCCTAGCAACGGTAGTCCGGGCGGCGATACTCGCGCATGATGCGCTCCTGCTCGGCGAGGCTGCGCGAGCGGTTCAGCTCGGTCTGGCGCGCCCCGAAGGCGTCTCGCGCATCGATCGTGTTGCGGGCCGCCTCGATGGAGCGGATGCAGCGCCAGCGCACGCCGGCCCGGGTCGTGACCTGCCGCATGTTCTCCGGGCGGTGGTAGGACATGCAGTGATAACAGTAAATCTTGTCCGTCATCTGGGGCTCTCCGTGGAAAAGTCTTGCTGCCGTGCTACGGGTCGGGT
>JAEUNU010000228.1 GCA_016789125.1 Zoogloea sp.
CGTCTGCAGCAGCTCGCTGAGGGCCGGCGCAGCGATCGACGAGATCCAGTCCTCGTCGCGGAAGCCTTCGGCCAGGGAGCGCACGTTGAGGGCCAGGCAGTAGCGGTCGTCGGACGTGCTGCGGCGCACGTAGCCTTCGGCGATCAAGGTCTCGAGCAGGCGGCGCACGGTGGTGCGGTGCAGGCCGGTGACCTCCGCCAGCTGGGCGAGGGTCGAGCGGCCGCCCTCCTGGCTGTTGAGCGCCTTGAGCAGGTCGAGCCCGCGGGTCAGGCCGCGGACCAGGGCGTAATCCGCGCCGCCATCTTTACGCATCTCGTAAAACCCTCTGTAAAACAACATTGTGCAACAGGTGGACGTTTTGTTTTGATTTTTTGCAGCGGCGCCCGCCGGCCATAGAATCAATTCCGTAAATGCATCCATTAGCAAAGCAGGCAAATCGGATGCATCGGCCAGACCTTTAGCCCGCTCCGGCGGGCGCGACCCAGAACAACACCGATCCGCGCGGCGGAGGCCCTTTTTCAGCCTGCCGCAGCCCACCCGGGAGGAGACCACCCATGAGCGCTGCTCAAGATTTCGATGCCGACGTGATCGTCGTCGGCGCCGGCCCCGTCGGCCTGACCATCAGCAACACCCTCGGCCAGTACGGCGTCAAGGTGCTGCTGCTCGAGAAGGGCGAGGAGCTGATCGACTACCCCCGCGCCGTCGGCATGGACGACGAGTGCCTGCGCAGCATCCAGGGCATCGGCCTGGCCGGCGTCGTGCAGCAGCACCTGACGCCCTACCACTGGATGCGCTTCGTCACCGCCAGCGGGCGCTGCTTTGCTTCCATCGAGCCGCGCACCGACGACTTTGGCTGGTCGCGCCGCAACGCCTTCAACCAGCCCGCCGTCGACCGGGAGCTGATGGACGGCCTCAAGCGCTTCGCCAACGTAAGCGTGTGGATGGGCGCCGAGCTCGAGAAGTTCGACCAGGACGCCACCGGCGTCAGCCTCACCGTGCAGCACAAGGGCAAGGTCAATCAGCTGCGCTGCAAGTACCTGGTGGCCAGCGACGGCGGCCGCAGTTTCATCCGCACCACGCTGGGCATCGGCTTCGGCGGCTTCACCGACACCTCCAAGTGGCTGGTGGTGGACATCCGCAACGACCCGCTCGGCGTGCCCAACATCTACATGCACAGCGACCCACAGCGCCCCTACGTGTCGGTGGCGCTGCCCGACGGCGTGCGCCGCTTCGAGTTCATGATCTTCGAGGACGAGACCGAGGAGCAGGTGACCACCCCCGCGCGGATGGCCGAGCTGCTGGCCAAGGTGCTGCCGGCCCACGTGGACATCAGCCGCCTCGACTTCATCCGCAAGCGCGTTTACACCCACAACGCCCGCATCGCCGAGCGCTGGAAGATCGGCCGCATCATGCTGGCCGGCGACGCGGCCCACATCATGCCCGTGTGGCAGGGCCAGGGCTACAACACCGGCATGCGCGACGCTACCAACCTGGCCTGGAAGCTGGCCTACGTGGTCAACGGCAAGGGCAGCGACGCGCTCCTCGAGACCTACCAGTCGGAGCGCCCGCTGCACGCCAAGGCCATGATCGACCTGTCGGTCACCGCCGGGCGCATCTTCTCGCCGCGCAACGCCTTCCTGGCAGGCCTGCGCGACGTGACGACCTGGGTGCTCAACTACATTCCGCCGGTCAAGCGCTACTTCATGGAGATGCGCTTCAAGCCGATGCCCTTCTACGAGAACGGCCTGGTGGTGCACGAGAAGGTGCGCCGCAAGAACTCGCCGGTCGGCCGCATGTTCATCCAGCCCAAGGTGCGCACCCGCGCCGGCGAGGTGAAGCTGCTCGACGACGCGCTGGGCCAGGGCTTCGCGCTGCTGGCCTGGGGTGCCGACCCCAACTACTGGTTGAGCCCCAAGAGCCGTGCCATCCTGCAGGCCCTGGGCGCCAGGATCGTGACCCTCAAGCCGGTGGTGCAGATCGACCGTACCGTCGACATGAGCGACGCCACCGACGTGCTCGGCGACGAGCAGATGCGCCTCAAGGAATGGTTCGGCCAGCACCCGGGCTCCATCGTGCTGCTGCGCCCTGACCGTTTCGTGGCGGGCATCTCGTACCCGATCGAGGTCAATGAGCTGATCGCCGCCGTCGCCGACAAGATGGGCCTCGCGGTGGATGCCGGAGGCAAGGCCAAATGAAGAAGGCGCTCCTCACCTGCCTCTCCCACACTCCGCTGAAGGGCTACGTCGACCCGCTGCCGGCGGTGGTCGATGAAGTCGGCCAGGTCGTCGCCCGGCTGCGCGCCGAGGTCGAGGCCTTCGACCCGGAGCTCGTCTTCCTGTTCGCGCCGGACCACTACAACGGCTTCTTCCTGGATGCGATGCCCCAGCTTTGCATCGGCACCGCCGCCGATTCGGTGGGCGACTACAGCACCTCGCCGGGCCCGCTGGCGGTGCCGCGGGAGATCGCCGAAGCCTGCGCCGCCCACGTGGTGGCCCGCGACATCGACCTCGCGGTTTCCTACCGCATGCAGGTGGACCACGGCTTCGCCCAGCCGCTCGAAGAGCTCACCGGCAGCCTCGCCCGCTACCCGGTGATCCCGCTCTTCATCAACAGCGTCGCGCCGCCGGTGGTGAGCTTCCGCCGCGCCCGTCAGTTCGGCGAGGCGGTGGGCGAGTTTGCCCGCGGGCTCGACAAGCGCGTGCTCTTCATCGGCTCCGGCGGCCTCTCCCACAACCCGCCGGTGCCGCAGATGGCCACCGCCAGCCCCGAGGTGGCCGAGCGCCTGATCGCCGGCCGCAACCCCGACGCCGCGGCCCGCGCCGCCCGCCAGCAGCGCACCATCGACGCCGCCACGCTGTTTGCCGGCGGCAGCAGCCCGCTGCACCCGCTCAACCCCAACTGGGACGAGGCCTTCATGGCCAACCTGGCCTGCCAGGACTGGGCTGCCCTCGACGGCTACGGCAACGACGCCATCACCGAAGCGGCCGGCGCCTCGGCCCACGAGGTAAAAACCTGGGTCGCCGCTAACGCCGCCATGAACGCCGCCACCGGCGGCCACTATACGGCCCAGTCCCGCTATTACCGGGCGATCCCCGAATGGATCGCCGGCTTCGCAGCGCTCACCGGCATCTCGGCCGGCGCCTGAAACCGCAGCACCGTACCCCCCAAATCAGAGGAGACAACAATGAAACTGAAGAACCTGTTCGTGATCACCGCCGCAGCCCTCGCCGCCGCTCCGGCCCTGGCCGACATCAACATCGGAGTGGTGGCCTCCCTCACCGGCCCGGCCGCCGCCCTCGGTGCCGAGACGCGCAAGGCCGTGTCCCTGTTCCCGACCAGCGTCGGCGGCGAGAAGGTGAACTTCATCCTGCTCGACGACGCCACCGACCCCACCGCCGCCGTCAAGAACGTGCGCAAGCTGATCAGCGAAGACAAGGTCGACGCCATCCTCGGCCCCAACCTCATCAGCACCGCGGTGGCGATGGCCGACGTGGCCAACGGTGAGAAGGTGCCGATGATCTCCGTCGCGCCCCTCGACGTCTCCGGCGACAAGCGCGGCTTCGTGTTCCGCAGCGAGCCCTCCGCCGACCTGATGGTGCAGCGCGTGGTGGCCGACATGGTGGCGGCCGGCGTCAAGACCGTCGGCTTCATCGGCTTCTCGGACTCCTGGGGCGAGGTGCTGCACAAGGCCCTCACCAAGGCCGCGGAGGGCAAGATCACCATCGTCGCCACCGAGCGCTACGGCCGCGCCGACCCGAGCGTGCAGGCCCAGATCCTCAAACTGATCAGCGCCAAGCCCGACGCCGTCTTCGTGGGCGCCTCCGGCACCCCCGCCGCGATGCCCCAGATCACCCTGCGCGAGCGCGGCTTCAAGGGCCGCATCTACCAGTCCCACGGCGTCACCAGCAAGGAGTTCCTGCGGGTCGGCGGCAAGAACGTCGAAGGCGCGCTGATCCCGGTCGGCCCGGTGCTGGTGGCCGAGCAGCTGCCCGACAGCCACCCCACCAAGAAGAACGCGGTGGCCTTCGTCCA
>JAEUNU010000034.1 GCA_016789125.1 Zoogloea sp.
CTCGACGGCGGTGGTGGAGCTGAGCCTGGACGGCGTGGTGCTCGACGCCAACGACAACTTCTGCACGATGATGGGCTTCGAGAGCGGGGGGCTGGTCGGCCAGAATCACTCCGCCCTGTGCGACCCCGATTACGTGGGCTCGCCGATCTACCTGCAGTTCTGGGCGGACCTGCGCGCCGGCAAGTATTTTCGGGGGCGTTTCAAGCGCCGCCATCGTTCCGGCCGGGTGGTCTGGCTGGAGGCGACCTACAACCCGGTGGTGGATGAAAGCAGTGGCCGCGTGAGCAAGGTCATCAAGTTTGCGGTCGATGTCACGGCGCAGGTCGACGAGGAGGTCCGCACCACGGCGCTGGTCACGGCCATCGAGCGCTCCATGGCAGTCATCGAATTCATGCCGGACGGCACCATCCTGCGCGCCAACGACAACTTCCTCGATCTGATGGGCTACAAGGCCAACGAGGTGGTGGGCCATCATCACCGGATGTTCTGCGAGGCCGGCCAGGCGGACAGGGCCGAATACGCCGATTTCTGGGCAAGCCTGCGCGCCGGACGCTTCTTCAGCGGCCAGTTCTGCCGCGTCAACCGGCGGGGCGAGAAGGTCTGGCTGGAGGCGAGCTACAACCCGGTCTTCGACCCCGACGGCCAGGTCGCGCGCATCGTCAAGACCGCCACGGATGTGACCGGGCAGGTCCAGCGTTACCAGGCCGAGCAGGAGAGCGCGGCGATGGCCGCGGCGGCGGCCACCGAGACCGAAAAGATCTCCTCCGAAGGCGAGGCCATCATTCTCGAGACCGTGGCCAAGATCCAGACCATCGCCCAGGCGGTGGACGCCGCTGCTGCCCAGGTGGCGAGCTTCGGGCAGCGCACCGCCGAGATTTCCTCGATCACCAACACCATCAAGGAGATCGCCGACCAGACCAACCTGCTGGCCCTCAACGCCGCCATCGAGGCGGCGCGGGCGGGCGAGTCGGGCCGGGGGTTTGCGGTGGTGGCCGACGAGGTGCGCAAGCTGGCCGAGCGTACCGCCAAGTCCACCCAGGAGATCACCCGCATGGTCGCCGCCATCGAGGTCGAGAACCGGGCGGTGACCGCCAACATGAACGCCGGCCTCACCCAGGTGGCCGAGGGAGTCGCCCTGGCCAACACCGCGGGGGAGGCCATCAAGCGCATCCGCGAGGACGCCCGGCGCGTGGTGGATGTCATCCAGCAGATGTCCGAAACCGTCGAGATGGGGCTCACCGCGGGCCGCTGAGGCCTGCCTGCCAGCTCAGCCGGGTGGGGCCTCAGCTCGACTCCCCGGCCTGCGGGCCGAGGACGCGCAGGATCTCCTCGAGGGTCGTGATGCCGGCCTGGACCTTCTCGAGGCCGTGCTGGCCGATACCGCGCAGGCCCTTGCTGCGCACCTTGCGGCGGATCTCCAGCACGCTCGCGCCGCCGCCGATGCAGTCGCGCAGCTCGTCGTCCATCGCCAGCACCTCGTAAAGCGCCACCCGCCCCTTGTAGCCGGTGCCGTGGCAGTCGGTGCAGCCCTTGCCGCGGAAGGTCTGCTGGACGCCGGCAAAGTCGCCGCCCAGGCGCCGCCGTAGGGCCGGGTCGGCCGTCACCTCTTCGCGGCACTTGGGGCACACCTGCCGCACCAGGCGCTGGGCGATGATGCCCTCGAGCGCGCTGGCCACCACGTAGGGCTTGAGACCCAGATCGAATAGCCGCGCCACGGTGGCCACCGCCGAGTTGGTGTGCAGCGTCGAATACACTAGGTGGCCGGTGAGCGCGGCGTGGAAGGCCACCTCGGCGGTCTCGAAGTCGCGGATCTCGCCGAGCAGGATCACGTCCGGGTCCTGGCGCAGCAGGGCGCGCAGCACGCTTGGGAAGGTCAGGCCGATCTTCTCGCGCACCAGCACCTGGCCGGCCATGTCGAGGTAGTACTCGACCGGGTCTTCGATGGTCACGTAGTTCTTGTCGGGCGTGGCGTCGTGCTGCAGCAGCGAATACAGGGTGGTGGTCTTGCCGCTGCCGGTGGGGCCGGTGGCCAGGATGATGCCCTGGGGCCGGGCCACCATGTCGGTGACGCGGGGCAGGTCGACGGGCGAGAAGCCCAGGTTGGCCAGGCTGTGCACCGCCGAGTTGCGGTCGAGGATGCGCATCACCACCTTCTCGCCGTTGATCGTGGGCAGGGTGGAGATGCGCAGGTCGACCATCCGCATCGGCGTCTTGACGGTGATGCGGCCGTCCTGGGGGTGGCGGCGCTCCGAGATGTCGAGCTCCGACATGATCTTCAGCCGCGACACCAGCGACTGGTGCTGCTGGTGGGGGATCTGGATCTTGTCGATCAGCACCCCGTCGATGCGGTAGCGCACCACCACGCTCTTGGTGCGCGGCTGGATGTGGATGTCGGAGGCGCCCAGGCGGATCGCCTCGATGATGATCGCGTTGGCCAGGCGGATCGCCGGTGGCGCCTCGGTCTCGCGGAGCAGGTCTTCGAGGCGCGCCGCATCGTCGTCCTCGATGACGATCTCGATGCCCTCATAGGGGTCGGGTGAGGCGATGAGGGTTTCGAGCTCCTTGAAATCCACGTCGCTGCCGCTGCCGTAAACCTCTTCGATCTTCTTGCGGACGGCCGCCACGTCGGCGCTGACGATCTGCAGCTCGAGCCCGGCGGTAAAGCGCACCTCGTCCACCAGCCCCTCGTCGAGGGGGTCGGCCATCGCGATCATCAGGTGCCTGCCTTGCAGCTTGAGGGGCACCACCAGCTGACGCGCGCAGAAGCTGCGCGGGATGATCTCGGCCAGCACCGGGTCGACGGCAAATTCGGGCAGCTGGACTTCCTCGATCAGCAGATCGTCCTTGAGCAGCTTGCGGATCTTGCGCTCCTCGACCCAGTCCTTCTCGAGCAGCAGCGCGATCATCGGCTCCGCGCGGCGCTCCTGCAGCAGCGTGAGCTCCTGCAGCTGGGCCGACGACAGCAGGTTCTTCTTGTGGAGCATGATCCCCAGCCGGCTGCGGTGGGTGGCGGCGAGCTTGGAGAGGGCGCTGATCTCCTTGGCCTTTTTTTCGTTTTCGGTCCGCAGGGCGCGGTTGCGGGTGATCAGGTCGAACTGCTCGAGCGCCAGCGCCACCGTCACGCGCAGGTCGTCGTCGTTCCAGGGCTTCAGGATGAACTTGTACACCGCGCCTTCGTTGATCGCGCCCATCACCGCGTCGGTGTTGGCGTGGCCGGTGAGCATGATGCGGATGGTGTCGGGGGAGCGCTGCTTGACCTCGCGCAGGAACTGGGCGCCGTTGATGCCCGGCATCATGAAGTCGCTGATGACCAGCTGCACCGGCCCCTCGGCCAGCCGCGCCAGGCCCTCCTGGCCGCTGTTGGCGGTGAGGACCTCGTAGTTCTCCTGGCGGAACACCCGGCGCAGGGCATTGACGATGCCGGGTTCGTCGTCCACCAGCAGCAGGCGGTATCTGGGCGGCGTGAGGTGGCTCGCCGGTGCTTGCGGCGCGTCGCTCCTGCCGGTGAACAGGCTCTTGTAGTCGGTCATGGCGCGGTCGGGAAGAAGAGCGTGGCCGTGGTGCCCGCGCCCGGGGTGCTGGCCAGCTCGATGCTTCCGTGGTGGGCGAGCACGATGTTGCGGGCGGTGGACAGGCCAAGCCCGGTGCCGGTGCCGATGGCCCGCGTAGTGTAGAAGGGTTCGAAGGCCCTCGCCAGCTGGTCCGGGCTCATGCCGACGCCGTCGTCGGCGATGCGGATGTGGATGCCGTCGGCGCTGGCTTCGCTTTCGATGCGCACCGTGCCCGGCCGGCCGGCGTCCTGGATGGCCTGCAGGGCGTTACGGATCAGGCTGGCGAAGACCTGGTTGAGGTGCCCCGGGTTGCAGGTGAGCGGCGGCAGCGGGGCGAGCGACGTTTCCAGCTGGATGCCCGGCGGTGGCGTGCCGATCACGCTCACCGCGTGCTGCAGGCAGGCGTTGAGGTCGGCCGCCTCGGTGGGCGGGCGGCCCTCGTTGGAGAAGCTCTTCAGGTCGGCCACGATGCGGGCGATCCGTGCCAGGCCGGCGCTGCAGTCGGCGAGCAGCTCGGCACCGTCCTTGAGGACGAAGTCGAGGTCGAGGCTCTGCCACGCCGCCTCACCCTCGGCCAGCCGCCCGTGGAGGGCGGCAAACTTGTCGAGGTAGAGCTTGAAGCTACTCAGGTTGCTGCTGACGAAGCCCAGCGGGTTGTTGATTTCGTGGGCCGTGCCGGCGGCGAGCTGGCCGACCGAGGCGAGCTTCTCGGCCTGGTAGAGCTGCCGCTGGCGGGTTTCGAGGTCGGCCACCTGGGCCTCGACGCGGGCTTCGAGCTCTTCGGAGAGCTTGCGGTAGCGGGCCTCGGAGGCGAGCAGGCGGGAGTGTTCGAGCTTGAGGGTCTCGAAATCCTGGGTGACCGCCTCGAGGTGCAGGGCCGAGGCCATGCGGTAGCGGGCCTCGGCGCGCAGGAGGGCGGTGAACATCCGGCCGGCGCTGTGCAGGCGGGCCGGGTCGGCCTTGCTGCTGGCGAGGTAGCCGGCGGGTTCGATCTCGAGCACCAGCGCCTCGCGCCGGGCCTCGGCGGCGGGCTGCCCCCATAGCGCGGCGCCGTCACGGTCGAGAATGGCCAGGTCGGCGCCGAGCAGCTCGGCCAGCGGCGGGGCGATGCGCGCCAGCATGCGCGCGTCGAAGAGCTCGCCGAGCCGCCATTCGCGGTCGAAGTCGGAGGTGTTCATGGCCGTCCCAGCATGCCGGCAACGAAGGCCTGTTCGCCGACGCCGTGCTCGCGGGCCAGCCCGAGCTCGGCGTCGTGGCGCCGGTAAAGGGCGCGCAGCAGCGATTCGAAGGTGGCCTCGACACCGTCGCCGGTGAGCGCCACCGCGAAGTGCAGCGGCCACGGTGCGGCCTCCCAGCGCTCGCGGATCTCGGCCTCGGGCACGGCGCCCGGCAGGTCGCGCTTGTTGAACTGGACGACGAGGGGGATGTGCTCGAAATCCAGCCCGACCCGGTGGCAGTTGTCGGCCATGCTCTGGAAGGCCTCGCCGTTGTTGGTTTCCTGGCTGCGGTCGGAGTCGGCCACGAAGACGATCCCGTCGGCCCGCGACAGCACCGCCTTGCGCGTGCCGTCGTGGGCCACCTGGCCGGGCACGGTGAACAGGCGCAGCTTGATGAGCAGCCCGGAGGGCGCCCGGAAGCCCAGCGGCAGGAGGTCGAAGAAGAGGGTGCGGTCGTCCTTGGTCTCCATGGTCATCACCTCGCCCTTGAGTTCGGGCGACAGGATGTCGTGGAGGCGCAGCAGGTTGGTGGTCTTGCCGCTCTGGGCCGGGCCGTAATAGACCAGCTTGAAGCTCAGGCTGCCGGCGTCTTGGTCGGGCATCGGGTCAGTCTTCCTGTGCTGCGGTCGTCGGCCGGGCTGGGCGCCTGGCGACGATCCGGGTGTGGATCATGGCGGTCCCCGCAGGAGTCGGGTGCGTGCCGCGGCCTCGGGGCGGCGCGGCTTTCTGGGCGAGTTCCGTCCGGCCCGGACACTGCCGGGGCGGCGCCATGGGGTCAACGGCCGCGATAACGGAAAGTTTGGCGGTTTTGCGTTCGCGGGTGGGTGCCACGCCGCCGGATGGGCGGCGCAGCGGTGCAGGAAACGGTGAAATATTTCATGCCGCCGGTGCGCCCGGGTTTGCGGTGCCGGGCTTCCTGAGCCTTAATTTGATTTTGCCGTCCGAGGTGGACCCGGCATCCGGTCGTCCCGGCCGATCGCTCAAGCCCTTGTGGAGGAATCATGACGACCCGTTCGAGAATGCGCATTGCCCTTGCGGTGGCTGGCGTGCTGGCCTGCGTGGCGGCACAGGCCGCCGATGGCCCGGAGATCAAGGCCGAAGACGTGGACAGCTTCAGGAAGTATCCCAAGGTGGCGCTGGTGGGCTACGCGGTGGAGTACCAGAACTTCCTGGTCAAGGCTTCGTCGAGCTGGGGCAGCTCGTCGTCGAGCATCACCGAGTTCACGCTGGCGGGGGTTTCGCCGGCGGCCATGCAGGCGGCCACCGACCGCCTGTACGCCGATCTGGTGGCCCGCCTCGAGGCCTCAGGTGTGGAAATGGTGAAGCTCGACGAGATCCGCCAGGACCCGCTCTACGCCAACCTGAAGGGCGAAAAACCCGAGCCTTCGCCCGTCGAGGTGGGCTTCACCCACGACAAGTCGAAGGGCTTCAAGAACAGCAAGGCGCTGGTCTTCTCCCCCGCCGGGCTGCCCTGGCACCGGCCGTCGACCAACGAGGAGTCCACCCGCTTCTCGGCTGCCGACAAGATGGGGGCGACCCTGTCGCGCGCCTTCTCCGGGCAGAAGGAGGTCCGCGAGGTGGAGGATGAGCTGGCCAAGGCCCGCGGCATCACCTTGCTGAAGGCGTATTACGTCGTGGGTTTCGGCAAGGCCGGAGGGAGCGTTTCGGAGCTGACCCGTTTCAATTTCCTCAATAACCGCAGCGAGAAGACGGTGTCGGCGTCGGCCAACGCGGCGGCCGAGCTGTACCTGGACAAGACGGACACCCGCCTCGCGCTGCGGGTGCCCGGCGAGACTTCGTCGTTCCGCCTGCGCAACAACAGCTCGCCCTCGGCCGACGGCAGCGGCTTCTTCCGGCTCGACAAGAAGCTGTCGGCGGGCGCCGATTTTGCCGTCGAGGCGCCCCAGAGCAGCAACTCCACCGAGACCCAGGTGGGCAACGCGGTGTCGGTGACCCTGGCGGTGATAGGCGGGCTGGCCGGTATGCGTGGCGTGGGGACGACGAGCACCCAGGAGTTCACGGTGACGGCCGACGAGAAGCGCTACATCGACACCGTCGAGGCGATGGTGCGCGACGTGCAAGGCGAGTTCGTCGACCGCCTGAAGGCGGCCCGCCAGTAGGCGGTGCTCAGGCGGCCGGCCGGGCCTGTGCCCAGCGTTCGAGCTGGCGGAAGAGTTCGTCGGCGTTGATCGGCTTGCTGAGGTAGTCGTCCATGCCGGCGGCCAGGCAGCGCTCCCGATCGCCCTGCATGGCGTTGGCCGTCATCGCGACGATGGGCGTGCGGGCCAGGCCGCTGGCGGCCTCGCGGGCGCGGATGCGGCGGGTGGCTTCGAGGCCGTCCATGACCGGCATCTGCATGTCCATCAGCACCACGGCGAAGCTGGCGTGGGCCAGGGCGTCGAGGGCGAGCTGGCCGTTTTCGGCGAGGGTGACCCGGTAGCCGCGGCCTTCGAGCAGCTTGCAGGCCAGCCGCTGGTTGATCCGGTTGTCCTCGACCAGCAATACCGGGAGGCCGCCCGCCGGGGCCGTGGCGCCCGGTGTGGGGCGCGCTGCGGGGGGGCGCACGGCGTCCGCCGGCCGGCAGGGCAGCGTGAAGCAGAAGGTGGAGCCGCGGCCCGGCTCGCTGTGCAGGCGGATCTCGCCCTCCATCAGGGCCACCAGGTGGCTGGAGATCGACAGCCCCAGGCCGGTTCCGCCGAATCGGCGGGTGGTCGAGTTGTCGGCCTGGGAGAAGGCCTCGAAGATGTGGCGCTGGGCGTCCGGGGCGATCCCGATGCCGGTGTCGCGCACCGAGAAGCACAGGGTGTCGGCCGTGCCGGGCGCGCCGGGTTCGCGCCGCACCTGCAGCTCGACCTCGCCCTTCTCGGTGAACTTCACGGCGTTGCTGAGCAGGTTGAGCAGCACCTGGCGCACCCGCACCGGGTCGCCGGCGATGAGCTGCGGCACGTCGGCGGCGAGGCCCCACTTGAGCGTGAGCCGCTTCTCCCGCGCCTTGACGGCGATCGCCGGCAGGGCCTCCTCGAGCAGGCCGGGCAGGTCGAAGGGGATGCTCTCGATGCGCAGCTTGCCGGCCTCGATCTTCGAGAAATCGAGGATGTCGTTGATGATGGTGAGCAGGGCGTCGGCCGAGCTGCTGACGATCTGCAGGTAGTCGCGCTGCTCGGCGCTCAGCGGGGTCTGGAGGGCGAGCTCGGTCATGCCCAGGATGCCGTTCATCGGGGTGCGGATCTCGTGGCTCATGTTGGCCAGGAAGTCGCTTTTCGCGCGGTTGGCGGCCTCGGCGGCGTCGCGGGCCTGCTCAAGGGCGAGGCGGCCGGCTTCCCGCTCGGCCACCAGGCGGCCGATCGCCGCAGTCATGCCCTCGATGTCGTTGTCACCGGGGGTGCCGGGGTTCGCCGGCAGGGCCTGCAGGTCGGCCAGCACCTGCCGCAGCGAGACCAGCGCCTTCTCGCGGGTGGCCAGCTCGTGCTGCAGGCGGGTGGCCGTCTGGCGCAGCACGTCGAACATCGGACGGAACTCGAGTGGCAGTTCCGTAAGGCCCTCGGTGTTGCTGGCCAGCTCGTCACCGCCGAGCTGGCGCACCCGGCCGAGGGGGCCGAGCCAGCGCTTGAGGGGGAACCAGATCATCAGCAGCCCGCCCGACAGGCCCAGCGCGGTGAGCAGCAGGGCGTTGCGGAACAGCACCCACAGGTTGCCAGCGATCATGTCCACGTCGAAGGCCAGGCGCAGCACGCCGTAGTCGCGCCCGCCGGCACTGATCACCCGGTTGACCTCGTAGAGGTGCTCGGCGACGCGCGCCTCCAGCCAGGCCGGGGCTTGGGCCTCGGGCGGGGTGCGGCTCTCGCTGTGGAGCCGGCCGCCGCTGATGTCGATGAAGGTGGCGGCGGCGAACTGGGAGCGCAGGGTGGATTTCTCGAGGGTGCGCCGGATGGTGTCGTAGTCGCCGATGACGGCGCTGTCGGCGATGGTCTGGGCGGTCACCTCGATAAGCATGGTGGCCGATTGTTGGGCCGTCTCGAGCTGCTGGGCAAACTGGTACTGGTAGAAGAGGCCCAGGCCGCCACCGACGAAAAACAGCAGGGCGGCCGAGTAGAGCGCGTAGATGCGCGCGACGAGCGACTTGGGCAGCAGGGCGGATAGCGGGGACACAGGGCGTTGCAGCCTCAGCGCACGCCCGCCGGGGCGCTCTGGTAGAAGCGGCGATAGGCGGCGTAGTCGCTTCCGCTGGCCGGAATGAAGTAGGCGTCGGCATCCAGCCCGACCTCCTGCGAGGCCTTGTGCAGCACCTCGCGGCCGCGGGCGTCCTTGTGCATTTCGAGGAAGGCGCCGGCCACGGCCTTGAGGTCTTTGTCGGGCACCTTGCCGGAGGCCATCAGGGCCAGGTCGTGGTAGGGCTCGGACGTCCACAGGATGCGGAACTTCTTGTTCTCGCGCCGGGCGTAACCGTCGATGAGCATCGAGTTGCTGCCGGTGGCCTTGGCCTTGCCGGCGAACATCTGGGCGATCGCGGCGTTCTGGTTGCCTCCGAAGACGACCTTCACGTCGATGCCCTTCGAGGCCAGGTGGGCGTAGGGCACCTTGTAGCCGACGAAGGCCTCGGGCCCGGCAAAGGCCACCTCCTGGCCCTTGAGCTCCTCGAGCTTCGTGATCGGGGAGTCGGCCGGCACGGCGATCTGGCCGTGCAGGGCCGGGGCGTTGCGGCGGCCGAAGACCTTCCAGCCGAGCGCGTCGCGCTCCGGGCTGAAGAGATGGTTGCTGAACACGAATTCGACCTCCTGGGCGAGCACATAGCTGGTGGTGTCGGCCGAGGTGCGCCCGATCTTGAGCTGGAGCTTCACGCCGCTCTTCTCGGAGACGTACTGGATGATCGGGTTCCAGTAGGCGGCGGTCTTGTTGATGTCCCACTGGTTGACCGGTGAGAAGCGGTAGCTGGCCTCCTGGGCCGCGGCGGTCGACAGGCCCGCGGCGAGCAGGGCGGCGGCGAGGATGGGGCGTGCGGGCATCGGGCATTCCTGGGGTGAAATTTTGTCAATTATGCCCCGGCCCGATGCCCTGCCCAAGCGGCCCGGCAGGACGCCCTTGACAGGAGCGGGCCCGGGGGACGATACATGCGCCCCCGGCGGAGCTGCTCCGGCCGGGCCTGCATGCAAACCGAGGGAGTTTCGATGGCTTCAACCGGCCCTTCCCAGGTGGACGTCGACCGCCTGGAAACCTGGACCCGCTACCGCAATGGCCTGTGCGCCGGCTGCGTGGCCAACTGTTGCACGATGCCGGTGGAAGTCCGGCTGCCCGACCTGGTGCGGCTGCAGCTCGTGGACGCCTTCGAGGCCGAGCACGAGGCGCCCAAGCAGATCGCCCGGCGCCTCGCCAAGGCCGGGGTGGTCGAGCACTTCAATTTCAAGCGCAGCATCTTCACCCTGGCCCGCCGGGCCAGCGGCGACTGCCTTTACCTCGACGCGGTGACGCGCCGCTGCACGGTGTACGACCAGCGTCCCGACACCTGCCGCAAGCACCCCCAGGTGGGGCCGCGGCCGGGCTACTGCGCCTACGCACCGGCGGATGGCCCCGGGCGAGGGCGCCGCTGAGGGGCGCCCTCGCCAGGCCGGATTCCTCCTACACCCCAGTCCGCCATGTCGGACATCGCCCCGCGGTGCCGCCCCCTATCCTTTCGATCAGCACCACTCGTCGGGAATGGCCCGCCGAGAACCGCCCGGATCCAAGGAGCCGAACATGAAAACCACCGCCGTTTCCCTTGCCCTGGCCGGCCTGCTGGCCTTCACCGCCGCCGGCTGTGCCGTGACCCGCGAGCAATCCACCGTCGGCCAGTACGTGGACGACGCCAGCATCACCACCGGGGTGAAGGCCCGGCTGGCCGAGGACAAGACGGTGAGCGCGATGGCGATCGGCGTCGAGACGCTGAAGGGCACGGTTCAGCTCTCCGGTTTCGCCAGGAGCGCCGCGGAGCGTAGCCAGGCCGAGGCGCTGGCGCGCAGCACGCCGGGTGTCGTGTCGGTGAGGAACGACATCGTCGTCCGGCCCTGAGCGCGGGTCCGCCCCGCGAAGCACAACCAGGCAAGAGGGGTGGGTGACCGCCCCTTTTGCCGTTTACCTGCGTGTCGCTCGCGTCGTTCAGCCGGGGCGGGATTCCGCCGCCTGCTGGACGAACTCCAGCAGCTCCTCCATCTGGAAGGATTTGTCGAAG
>JAEUNU010000084.1 GCA_016789125.1 Zoogloea sp.
ATCGCTGCCGATCATCGAGGCACGGCGCCGCGTAATGAAGCGCAACGACGAGAATGGTCGCGCGGCGCACAGCGCCTGATGCGCCGCTGCAACACGGCCGGCACCCCGCCGCCGGCCCGCCCGGCTTCGCAGCCCGCTCCAACCCGGCACCCGCAACCTGGCCGGCTGGATCAAGGCCCGCGGCGGCAAGCCCACCATGTGGAACACCGGTCACGCCCTGGTCAAGGCCAAGCTCAAGGAGACCGGCGCCCCGCTGGCCGGCGAGATGAGCGGCCACGTGTTCTTCAAGGAGCGCTGGTACGGCTTCGACGACGGCCTGTACACCGGCGCCCGCCTGCTCGAGATCGTGTCCCGCCACGCCGACGCCAACCCGGTCCTCAAGAGCCTGCCGGACGCCGTCAGCACCCCCGAGCTCAACATCAAGATGAACGAAGGCGAGCCCTTCGCGCTGGTGGACAAGCTGAAGGCCGAGGCGAAGTTTGAAGGCGCCGAGAGCATCCTGACCATCGACGGCGTGCGCGTCGAGTACGCCGACGGCTTCGGCCTGGCCCGCCCGTCCAACACCACCCCGGTGGTCGTGCTGCGCTTCGAGGCCGACAGCGAGGCCGCCATCGCCCGCATCCAGGCCGACTTCCGCCGCGCCATCGAAGGCGTGTGGCCGGGCGTGCAGCTGCCCTTCTGAGGCGCCTTCAGCCGCTTCAATGCAAACGCCCCGGGGTGAAAGCCCCGGGGCGTTTTTTTGGGTGGCCATGAAAAGGCTCCAAGCCGCAAACTTGAACTCGCCGACCTCGGACTTGCATCACTTCAAGTCCAGGCATCAAAAGCTCAAGTCAAACTTGAACCCTTGCAAGTCCGGGCATCAAAAGTTCAAGTCAGACTTGAACTCGCCAAGCTCAAACTTGAACTCACTCAAGTTTCGGCAACAAACACTCAAGTCAGACTTGAGTGATCGTAAGTAAAACTTGAGCGCGCCCAAGTCTGACTTGGGCCAGCTCAAGTCGGAGCATCAAAGGTCGGCGTGCACGAACAGGTTGCCCTCGGCGATCTCCGGCATCGCCATACCGCGGGCGAGCATCCAGTCGCGCACCGCCAGCCCGGTGGCCTGGGGCCAGGGGCGGAGCTGCTCGGGGCGCACCAGGCGGTATTCGGCGAGCTCCTCGTTCAAGCGGATCTCACCGCGGGCCTGCACGTGGTAGCCGATGATGACCTCGTTCTTGCGCGCAAAGGGGTAGGCGCCGAGCAGCTTCACCGACACGGCCTCGAGGGCGACCTCCTCCATCACCTCCCGGGCCACCGCCTCTTCGGGGCTCTCGCCCCGCTCGAGGAAGCCGGTGACCAGCGCGAACATCTTGTCCGGCCAGGCATGGTTGCGGGCCAGCAGGATGGCGCCGTCGCGGTCGACGCATTCGATGACGGCCGCCACTACCGGCAGCGGATTGTCCCAGCGCACGAAGCCACAGCCGGGGGCGAAGCACAGCTGGCGCTCGGCGCCGGCCATCTCGCCCCACTCGAGGGGGCTGCCACACTGGGGGCAGAAGCGCCAGCCACTCATCGCATCAGCCCAGCTTGGCGCCGACCCAGCCGGCCACCGAGGCCAGCGCCGCCGGCAGGGCCGAGGCGTCGGTGCCGCCGGCCTGGGCCATGTCGGGGCGGCCGCCGCCCTTACCGCCCACCTGCTGGGCCACCATGTTGACCAGCTCGCCGGCCTTGACCTTGCTGGTGAGATCGCTGGTGACGCCGGCGATCAGGCTCACCTTGCCGTCGCTCACACTGGCCAGCACGATGGCCGCGCTCTTCAGCTTGTCCTTCAGCTTGTCCAGGGTTTCGCGCAGGGTCGCCACGTCGGCGCCCTCCAGCGTGGCGGCGAGCACCTTGGCGCCGGCAATGTCGGCAGCCTGGGCCGCCAGGTCGTCGCCCTGGCTGGCGGCGAGCTTGCTCTTGAGGCGGGCGAGTTCCTTCTCCAGCGACTTGATGGTGTCGATCACCTGGCCAACGCGGGTCAGCAGCTCCTGGGGCTGGGCCTTGAGGGCGCCGGTGACGCCGTCGAGGAGCTTCTGCTGGTCCTGCACCAGGGCCACCGCCACGTCACCGCAGACGGCCTCGATGCGCCGCACCCCGGCCGCCACACCGCCTTCGAGGGTGATCTTGAACAGGCCGATGTCGCCGGTGCGGGCCACGTGGGTGCCGCCGCACAGCTCCTTGGACGAGCCGATGGTGAGTACGCGCACCTCGTCGCCGTATTTTTCGCCGAACAGCATCATCGCGCCGGTCTTCTGGGCCGACTCGATGTCCATCACCGCGGCTTCGGTGGCGGCGTTGGCGAGGATCTCGTCATTGACGATGCGCTCGATGCGGGCGATCTCGTCGGCGGTGACGGGCTGGGTGTGGGCGAAGTCGAAGCGGGTCTTGTCCGGGTCGACCTGGCTACCCTTCTGCTGCACGTGGGCGCCGAGCACTTCGCGCAGGGCCTTATGCATCAGGTGGGTAGCCGAGTGGTGGCGGGCGGTGCGGGCACGGGCGGCGGTGTCCACCTTGGCGGTGACGCCGTTGCCCACCGTGAGCTTGCCGGTGGTGACCACGCCGTGGTGGCCGAACACGCTGGCCTGGATCTTCTGGGTGTCCTCGACGGCGAAGATGCCATGCACCGAGCGCAGCTCGCCGCGGTCGCCCACCTGGCCGCCGGACTCGGCGTAGAAGGGGGTGTCGTCGAGCACCACCACGCCCATCTCGCCTTCGGAGAGCTCATTGACCGCCACGCCGTCCTTGTAGAGGGCCAGGATGTTGCCCTTGGCCTCGAGGCCGTCGTAGCCGTGGAAGGTGGTGGCCGGGCCGTCGTAGTCGAGGTTGGCGGCCATCTTGAACTTGCCGGCGGCGCGGGCCTGCGCCTTCTGGCGCGCCATCGCGGCGTCGAAGGCGGCGGCGTCGACGGTCACCTCGCGCTCGCGGCAGACGTCGGCGGTGAGATCCAGCGGGAAGCCGAAGGTGTCGTGCAGCTTGAAGGCGGTCTCGCCGTTGAACACGGTGTTGCCGGCGGCGGCCATCGCGGCGAGCTCGCCTTCGAGGATCGCCATGCCGTTCTCGATGGTGGCGAAGAAGCGGTCTTCCTCCTGCTTGAGGATCGCGGTGACGCGCGCCTCGCCGGCCTTGAGCTCGGGGTAGGCCTCGCCCATCTCGGCCACGAGGTCGGGCACCATCTTGTGGAAGAACGCGGCGCGGGCGCCCAGCTTGTAGCCGTGGCGGATGGCGCGGCGGATGATCCGGCGCAGCACGTAGCCGCGGCCTTCATTACCGGGGATCACGCCGTCGGCGATCAGGAAGGAGCAGGCGCGGATGTGGTCGGCCAGCACCTTGAGGGACGGGCTGTCCATGTCGGCGTTGCTGGTCTCGCGGGCGGCCGCGGCGATCAGGGCCTGGAACAGGTCGATCTCGTAGTTGGCGTGCATGTGCTGCAGCACCGCGGAGATGCG
>JAEUNU010000085.1 GCA_016789125.1 Zoogloea sp.
GTGGGATCTCCTGGAGCCCGAGGGCCAGTTCAGGCGGGACCAGATTGGCGTTCAGGACCTCATCGTCATAGCTCGACCCGACCGCATCCTGCGGTTCACCGTAAAAGCGCTCACCACTTTCCATGTCCATCCAGATCACCATTTCGGCCTCCGTTCCGGGGTGAAGACATACCCCTTTGCTAGTCTAACGGCCCGGGCCCCCAAAGGTTGAAGGAAATCCTGCGGCTCGGCGGGCAGTGTTGCACACCCGCCAGGCCGCCTTGTCTTACGTTTTCAGGATGGATCATGCCTGGCCCCGGGGCAATGACGAAGTTCACGGGGCACACGGATTTCAGGGCGCCCTTACAATCCCTGACTCTTCAGCCAGTACAGGATGGGGTCGGCAGCGATACGCCAGTCAGTCTCCATCATCATCCCGTGGCCCAGGTCGGGCAGGATGTTGGCGCTCACGCCATAACTGCGGGCGGTCATGCGCACCTGGTCGGGCGGAATCAGCACGTCGTGCTCGGCACCCAGCACCAGCATCGGCGGCCGCGGCATGCGCGACAGGGACGGCAGGTCGAACAGCGACATGTCCCAGATCGCCCGGTGGGATTCGGGCTGGCACAGGTGGTAGTAGCGGCGCAGGCGTTCGAGCTCGATCGTCTCGTGGAACATTGCGTCGCGCAGGGTTTCCATCTGGGGCTGGCCGCCGCCCATGATGCGGTTGAGGTCGCCCAGCAGATGGGGCTTCGAGAACGCCAGCCCGAAGGCCGAGCCGAGCAGGCCCTGGGGCGGCACCGACGACATCAGCACGGCGCCAGGCACCGAGAACTTCTCGAGGTACTTCTGGATCACCATGCCGCCCATCGAATGGCCGATCAGCACCGGCGCCGACGGCAGCTTGTCGGCCACCTCGGCCACGTCGGCCACGTAGTCGGCGATCGAGAAGCTGTCGAGGTAGGCCCGCCCGCGGCTGGCGCCGTGGCCCGACAGGGAGACGGCGTAGGCGGCATAGCCCTGCTCGGCAAACCAGGGCAGGAAGTTCTCGTCCCAGCACCACGCCGCGGTGTAGGCGCCATGGACGAAGAGCAGCGGGGTTGGGCGGGCGGCGCCGGCGGGCGCACGGCAGATGACTTCCAGATCACCGAAGCGGGCGCGGTTCATGCGCGGGCTCCGGCCGGGCGGGAGGGGATCGAAATCATGGCTTGTTCAGGCAGAATCATGTTGTTGTGGCCAGAACTTACAGCACCCGCGCAGCGGAAGAAAGCACAATGCGCGCCGCCCCCCGACAACGAACGTTTGAACCGGGCCCGTCGAAACCCGTGGAGAAGCCTGATGCTGAAGTGGTTGCTGGCAATCGTGATCCTGGCCGTGGTGTCCGGGCTGGGCTCCAGCCTGTCGCCGCGGCGCTGGCGCTTCGGCCACCTGCCCGGTGACCTGCACTTCGACATCTTCGGCCGGCACATCCACATCCCGCTCACCAGCACCCTGCTGCTGTCGCTACTGGTGGGGCTGCTGATCCGCTGGCTTTGAGGCCTCTTCGCCGGGCCCGCGCACCGCAAAGCTGACGCTGTCGAGCACCACGCCTTCGGCCGACACCAGCTCGAGCAGATGGCGCCCCGCCACCGGGCGCCACGCCAGGCGCCCGGTGGCGCCGTTGCTTCCGTTGCCACCGTTGCCGTTAGCCGCCACCAGGCGCTCGCCGTCGAGGCGCCACCAGCTGCCGGCCGGCGCCCGGGCCGCCTCGAAATGCACCCGGAAGCTCCGATCGTCGGCCAGCCCCGTCGCGTCGACGATGCCGCCGCCAATCGGGTAGAGGATGCGCGCCGGATTGCGCGGCGCCACCGCCACCCGCTCGGTTTCGGTGCCGCGGATGAACCATTCGCGCCGGGCGTTCTCGATGGTCGGCTCGAACACCACCAGCGTCGACACCACGCCCGGCGGCGCCAGCGGGCGCTGTGCCGGCTGGTTGCGGTGCAAGGCCCGCAGGTAGTCCAGCCCCAGCGCCGCCGCCTGGGCCGGCAGGGCCCGGCTCCCGGCGGCCCACAGGGCCAGGGTGTAGCGCTCGGAGAAGGCCGCCAGCAGCGTTTCGCGCCCGTCGGGCACGTACTGGCGCAGCGCGAAGGGCTGGAGGGTGCCGTCGGCGTCGCGCAGGGCCAGGATGTCGCCGACGATGAAGCCCGCCTCGGCCCGCAGGAGACGGCGCTGGGGGCGCTCCGGCAGCAAGGCCAGATGCGGGGCGAGCCACTGGCCACCGCTGGCGAGGGCCCGGTACAGGCCGGCCAGCTGCATCAGGTTGAGGTCGGGCAGGCCGCTGCGGGGCGGCTCGATGTCGGCCAGGCGCAGGCGCTCGGCCAGGGCGTCGCCGGCCAGCCGGGCGACCACCTGGGCCGGTTCGGCGAGGCCTTCGGCCAGCGCGCTGCGGGCGCTGACCCACAGGCGGTCGTCGGGCGAAGTTGGCGCGTGATTGCCGAGGGACTCCTCGAGCGGCGTGGCCGCAGTGATCTGGCGCCGCTCGATGGCCACGCCATAGGCGAAGGGCTGCAGCAGATTGCCGGCGCCGCGCAGGAGCTGCGCCTGGTCCGGCAGTGCCGGCTCGGGCGCGCCCACGTAGGCCAGCACCTCGCCGCTGGCGTTGTCCACCAGCACCGCCGCCGCCTCCGGCACTCCTAGGCGCTTGAGCGCCGCCGTGAGGCTCTGCTGCAGCTCCGCGTCCAGGGTGCTGCGCAGGCGCTCGCCCGGGGGCTGGTTGGCCAGCAGCAGGCGGCCGGCGTGGGGTGCCAGCTCCCAGCGCGGGCCGGTGTGCTGGCGGTCGAGGCTGGCGGCGAGGCGCTGGGCCGGCGCGCAGGCGGCCGGCGCGTTGATGCGCTCGGCCAGCACGCAGGCCCGCTGAGCGACGTGCTCGGGGCGCGCGTTGGGGCCGCGCAGCAGCACCGCCAGGATCAGCGATTCGGCCCGCCCGAGCTCGGTCGGCGACTTGCCGAACAGCGCCCGCGCCGCCGCATGCACGCCCTGCAGGTCGCCCCGGAAGGGCGCCAGGTTGAGGTAGGCCTCGAGGATCTGCTCCTTGGTCCAGCGCGCCTCGAGGGCCTGGGCGGCGAGGGCCTGGTCCCACTTCTGGCCGAGGGAGCGCCGCGGCATGCCACCGCGGCCGAGGGCGAGCTCCGGGTCGAGCAGGCCGGCCAGCTGCATCGACAGGGTCGAGGCGCCGCGCTTGCGGTCGTACCACAGGTTGTGCCACAGGGAGCCGACGAAGGCCCGCCAGTCGACGCCCGAGTGCTCGAAGAAGCGCTTGTCCTCGGCGGCCAGCAAAGCGTCCTTGAGGGCCGGCGAGAAGCTGCTGAGGGCCACCCATTCGAGCCGCCGCACGTGGGGGTCGACCCGCTTTTCGGCCAGCGGCGTGCCGTCCCTGGCCAGCAGCACCGCCACCGACGGGCGGGCGGCGGCCTTGACGTCGGCGAAGGCCGGGATGGGCTGGGTGGCCTGCACGGTCGTCGCGACCACGCCCATCAAGATGACGAGGGCGAGCCGCCGGAGACGGGCGGCGAGCGGAGGAGGAAAACCGGGCGAGGACATGGCTGGCCGGCATTGTATGCCGGCCCAGGACGGGCATGATGCGGGATTCGTACCGCCTGGCCGACAGTAAATTGTCAAGAAAGGTTTCGATGCCCGGGGCTCAGCCCAGCGCCTTGAGCGCCGCCACCCGGGCTTCGTGCACCGCCTCGGGGATGCGCGCCTTGTCGGCCAGGCTGCGGGCGATGGCGCCGGCGTCCACCCCGCGCACGGCGGCCAGCGCGGCGAGCAGATGATCGCGCTGGGGATACGGGCGCTCGCCGAGGCCGGCCCGGCCCCGGTGGTCGCAGGCACAGGCGTCGAGCATCGCCACGAAGCGCTCCGGGCGGCGCAGGCCGTCGCAGCGTTCGATGAGCCGGACGATGGTGAGCGGGCGAAGCTCGAGGGCGCGGTGCACGATGCCATGCTCGCGGGCCACCATCAGCGCCAGGTCGCGGCAGTCGGCGGGGCACTTGAGGCGGGCGCAGACCTCCCCCGCCAGACGCTCGCTGGCGGCCTCGTGGCCGTAGTGGTGGGGCAGATTGTGGGCCGGGCTGGTGGCCTTGCCGAGGTCGTGGAGCAGGCAGGCAAAGCGCCCGGCGAGCGGCAGGCCGGCGGCCGCGGCGGCGTCGAGCACCAGCAGCAGGTGCGCGCCGGTGTCCACCTCGGGGTGGTGGGCGGCCGGCTGGGGCACGCCGAACAGGCGGCTGACCTCGGGCAGCAGGCGGTCCAGGGCGCCGCAATCGCGCAGCACCTCGATCATCCGCGACGGGCGCGCCTCCATCAGGCCACGGGCGAGCTCCTGCCAGACGCGCTCGGGCACCAGGGCGTCCACCTCGCCGGCGGCGACCATCTGGCGCATCAGCGCCAGGGTCTCGGGGGCCACAGTGAAATCGGCAAAGCGCGCTGCGAAGCGGGCCAGCCGCAGGATCCGCACCGGGTCTTCGGCGAAGGCCGGGCTGACGTGGCGGAACACCCGCGCGGCGAGGTCGCGCTGCCCGCCGTAGGGGTCGGCGAGGGTGCCGTCGGCGTCGCGGGCGATGGCGTTGATGGTGAGGTCGCGGCGGGCGAGGTCTTCCTCGAGCGTCACCGCCGGGTCGGTGTGGAAGACGAAGCCGGCGTAGCCCGGCGCGGTCTTGCGCTCGGTGCGGGCCAGCGCGTACTCCTCGTGGGTGCGAGGGTGCAGGAAGACCGGGAAGTCCTTGCCGACCGGCTTGTAGCCCTCGGCGAGGAGCATCTCGGGGGTCGCCCCGACGACGACCCAGTCCCGGTCCTTGACCGGCAGGCCGAGGAGTTCATCGCGAATGGCGCCGCCCACGCAGTAGATCTTCATGAGCGGCGGAGCATGTTGGCGGCCAGGCGCCCGCGCCGGTTGGCCGCGCCGAGCCAGGTCGGGGCGACGGCCTCGAGCGGGGTCGGCTGGCGCCCCCAGGGCTGCGGGGCGCCGCTGGCGACGTTGTCGACGCGCATCGAGCGCACGTTGTCGCGGCTCATCAAGGGCCCGGGCAGGCATTCGAGGGCTGCAGCCTGGAGCATCGCGAGCCCCTCGGGCAAGGGGATCACCGGGCGCCGACAGCCGGTGAGGTCGCCCACGTATTCGATCAGCTGCTTCAGGGTGTAGACGCGCGGCCCGGCCATCTCGAAGACCTGGCCGGCGGCATCTGGGCGGGCCAGCGATTCGGCCACCACCTCGGCCACGTCGCCCACATACACCGGCTGAAAGCGGGCCCCGGCGCCGCCCAGGGGCATCAGCGGAAAAACGTCGAGCAGGCCGGCAAACAGGTTGAGGAAGCTGTCGCCCGGCCCGAAGATGACCGACGGGCGCAGGATGGTCCAGCCGACCTCCGGCGCCGCGGTGCGGATCGCGGCCTCGCCGGCGGCCTTGGAGCGTTGGTATTCGGACGGGCCGTTGGCGTCGGCGCCGAGGGCGCTGACATGCACGATGCGGCGCACCCCGGCCTGGCGGGCAGCGGCCACCAGGCGGGTCGGCAGCTCGACGTGGGCGCGGGCGAAGGCCGGGCCGTAGGGCTGCCCCGAGGGCGAATGGAGCACCCCGACCAGGCTCACCACCGCATCCACGCCGGCCATCAGGCGCGCGAGGGTGGGCGGGTCGAACACGTCGGCCTCGACGACCTCGGCGGTGGGCAGGGGCAGCAGGTGGCGGGCACGCTCGCGGCGGCGCGTCGGCAGCACCAGCGCGACGCCGGCAGCGGCCAGCCGGCTGGCCACGGCGCTGCCGACAAAACCACTACCGCCGACGATCAGGACCTTGCGCGGATACATGATGGAGCTCCGATGAGGATGGGTTGAACCTGGAAACGGCGGCAAGCCGCCTCGCGCAACGCTGTTTTCGCGGATCGGCGCGCGCCCGTCACGGTGCTGCGCCATTCGCCCTGGATTGACTCGCGAACCCCTGCAGAAATTCCCTTACTCGGCGGCGGGCTCGAGGCCCGCGCCAGGCGCCGGGCTGCCCAGGCCGGAGAAGTCGCCGCCGGCGCTCGGCGCGATGGTGCCGAGGCGGCCCTTCAGCGACGGCGCCTTGCCGTCGAGCAGGGCGGTATAGATGATGGAGTTGGCCATCACCTTCTTCACGTAGTCGCGGGTTTCGCCGAAGGGGATGGTCTCGGCGTAGATGGCGCCCTCGAGGGGCCGCGCGTCCTTCCACTTGCGGGCCCGGCCGGGGCCAGCGTTGTAGGCGGCGGAGGCCAGCACCGGGTGGTTGTCGAGGCCTTCGAGGACCATCCGCATGTAGGTGGTGCCGAGCATCACGTTGGTGTCGGGGTCGCGCAGCCAGCCGATGTGGTAGCCCTTCATGCCGAGCTTGCCGGCCACCCACTGGCCGGTGGCGGGCATGATCTGCATCAGCCCCTGGGCGCCCACGTTGGAGCGGGCGGCGGTGACGAAGCGGCTCTCCTGGCGCATCAGGCCATACACCCAGCCCGGGTCGAGGGACTGATTGCGGGCGTTGGGTTCGATGCGCTCGCGGTAGGGGGCGAGGTAGCGCAGGCTGTAGTCGTGCTCGCTCTTGGTGCGGTCGGCGGCGTTGATGGCCCGGTCGTAGATGCCGAGCTGCTGGGCGAGCTGGGCGGCGCCGATGAGAAAGCGATCGTCCCGGTTGCGCATCGTCCAGTTCCATTCGCGGGCGCCCTCGGTGCGCATATCGAGGCGGAACAAGGCCAGCGCGCGCTGCACGCCGGGGGTCTGGCGCACCTGCTCGGCTTCATCGGTGCTGAGGGCGCGGGCTTTCTTGGGCAGCGTGAAGCCGCGGCCGAGCTCCTCGTCGGCGAGGATGCCGTAGAAGGTCGGGTGGCCGGCGATGCGCTCGAAGGCCTGGCGCGAGGCGTCGCGGTTACCGAGCGCCATCTGGGCACGGCCGAGCCAGTAGGTCCAGTCGGGGAGTTTGCGCTGCTCCGCGGGCATGGCCTCGATGCCAGCCTTGACGGCGCGCCAGTCGCCGGCCCGCAGCGCGGCGCGCACCCGCCAGGCGGCCTGCTCTTCGGACATCGGGGTGTCGCCGGCGGCCTTGAACCAGGGGTTGGCGTCGGGCATCAGGCGGGTGGCGGCCTGCCAGGCGATCTGGCCGAGGGCGTAGCTGCGCTCGGCGGCCGAGAAGCGCTCGTTGAGGCCGAGGTAGCGGGTGTAGGCGCCCATCGGGTCGTCACGGGACAGGCGGGCGAGGGCGATCAGGGCCAGCTCGCGGCCCGGGCGCTGGGCGGCGAAGTTGACCGGCAGGCGGTCGAGGTAGGTGGACGGGTTGCTGCCGGCCCGGTCGAGCTCGGCGCTGGCGGGCTGCTGGTCGGCGGGCAGCCAGGCGGCCACCGCGCGGGCGCCGGCAAAGCGCTTGGCTTCCATCAGGCGACGCACCCGGCTCCAGGTTTCGTCGGGGCTCACCCGGGCCTCGCGGACCAGGGCCTGCAGCACCGGGATGCAGCTCTCGGGCGTGTCGACCAGCGAGAACCACAGCGGGCGCGCGTCGTCGAGGGCCGCCACGTCGCCCAGGCCGAGGCGGGCCTGGAGGTGGTAGCACTTCAGGTCCTGCTCGGGCTGCTCCATGGCCGGGAATTCGGCCGCCAGGGTGTCCCACTCGCCACGCTTGCCGAGGGCGCGCAGCCAATCGCCGCGCAGGCGCTCGGCCAGCAGGCTGCCACGCTGGCGCTCGAGGAAGTCGAGGATGGGCAGCGGGTTGATGTCACCCGGGCGGGCCACGTGGGCCGCCAGGGCCCAGTATTCGGGGTAGGGGTCGAGGGGGTGGCCGGTGGGCGGGGCATACAGGGCCAGGCGGTTGCGGTCACCGCTCCGCGCGGCGTCCTTGGCGAGCAGGATCCGCTCGTCGCCGGGGTCGCCGCCGGCCGGGGAGGCCATCCACAAAAATGCCGCCACGACGGCCCACACGCTATTCTTCATCGCTTCCAGTTTCCGCCACGTTCCAGCCCGATTGCCGCCGGAGAATAGCACAGTGACCTCGCCCTTCCCGCCCCCAGAAGCCCGGATTGCTGCATTGCGCAAAGCCCTGCGCAGCGAACGCATCGCCGCCCGCGAGGCCCTGCCTGCGGCGACGCGCCAGGCCCTCACCGAGCGCATCGAGACGCACCTGGATGCGCTGGTGGCGCGCCTGGCGCCACGCTGCCTGGCCTTCTGCTGGCCGTGGCGCGGCGAGGTGGACCTGCTGCCCTGGGCGCGCCGCTGGCTGGCCGTCGATCCGGCCCGCCAGGCGGCCCTGCCGGTGGTGCTGACCCCGGCCCGGCCGATGGAGTTCCTGCGCTGGCGGCCGGACGCGCCGATGGCCACCGACCACCACGGCATCCCGATCCCGGCCGGCGACGAGCCGGTGTCACCAGAGCTGCTGATCGTGCCCCTCAACGCCTTCGACGCGGCGGGCTACCGGCTGGGCTACGGTGGCGGCTACTTCGACCGCACCCTGGCCGCCCTCGCCCCGGCGCCCACCTGCGTGGGGGTGGCCTTCGAACTGGCCCGCTGCGAGTCCACCCACCCCCAGCCCCACGACAAGCCGATGGACTGGGTCGTCACCGAGGCAGGGGTGTTTTTGGGAAATGGGAAGTAGGGAGTGGGAAGTAGGGCCGGGCTGGGGGCGGGTGCGCTGGCGATTTTCAGCTCAGGCGGCCTATTTCCCCGATTGCCCATTGCCCACTCACCGCGACCCTCGGTCGCCTTATTTTTAGGCAATCGAGGGTCACGGAGAGGGTCGATTGCCTCATTTTTAGGCGGCCGAGGGTCTCCGGGAGGGTCGCCTGCCTAATCTTTAGGCACCGCCGCCTGAAAATGAGGCTGTAGTGGTCTAATTTCCGCGGACACCTCGATAGGTGGATCATTCACCGTTCGAGGAGAAATTGATGAGCAGAAAGCGCAGATCGTTCGACACGGAGTTCAAGCTCCAGGTCGTGAAGATGATCAAGGATCAGGGCCTGA
>JAEUNU010000091.1 GCA_016789125.1 Zoogloea sp.
TCAGGCCCTGATCCTTGATCATCTTCACGACCTGGAGCTTGAACTCCGTGTCGAACGATCTGCGCTTTCTGCTCATCAATTTCTCCTCGAACGGTGAATGATCCACCTATCGAGGTGTCCGCGGAAATTAGACCACTACACTCCTCCCCTTCCCACTTGCCGCCGCGCCGGCTACCCTCGCCCCTTTTCCCCACTCAAGGACAGTTCATGAAAATCGGTTTCGTCGGTCTGGGCATCATGGGGCGCCCGATGGCGCTCAACATCCTCAAGGGTGGTTTCGACCTCACGGTCTGGGCGCGGCGGGCCGAGTCGATGGCGCCGCTGCTCGAAGCCGGGGCCAAGGGCGCCGCCAGCGCGGCCGAGGTGGCGGCCGGCTGCGACGTGGTGTTCTCCATGGTCTCCGACGCGGCCGACGTGGAGCAGGTGGCGCTGGGTGCCGGCGGGGTGGCCGAGGGCGCGAAGCCGGGGTTGATCTTTGTGGACATGAGCACCATCGCCCCGGCGGCGGCCACGGCGATCGCCGCGCGGATGGCCGAGCGGGGCTTCACGATGCTCGACGCCCCGGTGTCTGGCGGCGAGGTTGGGGCGATCAGCGGCGGGCTGACCATCATGGTCGGCGGCGATGCGGCGGCCTTCGACAAGGTGAAGCCGGTGCTGGCCTGCATGGGTAAGTCGGTGACGCTGATCGGCGGCTCGGGGGCCGGCCAGGTGACCAAGGCCTGCAACCAGATCCTCACCGGGGTCGGGGTGATGGCGGTGGCCGAGGCGCTCAACTTTGCCCGCAAGAGCGGCGTCGACGCCGGCCGCGTGCGCGAGGCGCTGCTGGGCGGCTTCGCCTACAGCCGCATCCTCGAGAACCACGGCCAGCGCATGCTCGACCGCAACTTCAAGCCCGGTTTCAAGGCCTGGATGCACCAGAAGGACATGAACATCGTGCTGCAGGAGGCCCACCGCCTGGGCCTGATGCTGCCGAGCAGCGCGGCCACCGCCCAGCTCTTCAATGCGATGGTCGGCAGCGGCCTGGGCGAGGAGGATTCCGTCGCCGCGCTGAAGCTGCTCGAAAGCCTGTCGGGAGACTGAGGTGAAAGTCGGATTTGTCGGGCTGGGTGTGATGGGCCTGCCGATGGCCCGCCACCTGATGGCGGCCGGCCACACGCTGGCGGTGTGGGCGCGGCGGCCTGCGGCGGCCGAGGCGCTGCTGGCCGAAGGCGCCACGTGGTGCGCGACGCCGGCCGCGCTGGCGGCGCAGTGCGAGGTGGTGATCTCGATCATCACCGCCAGCGCAGATGTCGAGCAGCTGGCCCTCGGCCCCGCGGGGCTGATCGAGGGCTTCGCGCCGGGGGCGGTGCATGTGGACATGAGCACCATCGCCCCGGCCAGTGCGCGGCGGCTGGCGGCGCGCTACGCCGAGCGGGGCGTCGGCTGGCTCGACGCGCCGGTGTCGGGCGGCGAGCAGGGCGCGCGGGACGCGACCCTGGCGATCATGGCGGGCGGCGAGGCGGCGGTGCTCGCGCGGGTGCGCCCGTTGTTCGAGTGCCTGGGCAAGACGGTGGTGCACATCGGCGCAGCCGGCGCCGGGCAGGTCGCCAAGGCCTGCAACCAGATGGTCATGGTCAACGCCATCCAGGCCTCGGCTGAGGCGATGCGCCTCGCCGGCGCCCACGGGCTGGATCTGGCCAAGGTGCGCGAGGCGCTGATGGGCGGCTCGGCGGCATCGCGGGTGCTCGACGTGATGGGCGGGCGGATGGCCCGGCGCGACTTCGTGCCCGGCATCCAGGCCCGCCTTCACCACAAGGATTTCGCCATCCTGATGGACGAGGCGCGCCGGCTCGGCGCCCCGCTGCCGGTGGCGGCCCAGACCTGGCAGCAACTCAACGCGCTGATGGCGACCGGCGGCGCCCGGGACGACACCGCGAGCCTGCTGCGCATGCTCGAAACCAAGGAGACCAAGCCATGCTGAACCCCTCACGCCGCCGCCTCGCCGGCCTCGCCGCGGCCATGCTGGGGCTGACTGCCCTGGGCGGCTGTGCCGGCCTGCAGCTGGGCATGCAGAAGCCCGAGGTGACGGTGGCCAACATCCGCCTGCTCGACGGCAACCTGCTGGAGCAGCGCTTTTTGCTGACGCTTCGGGTGATGAACCCCAACACCAGCGAGATCGCCATCGAGGGGCTCACCTTCAAGGTGGACCTCAACGGCCAGCCCTTCGCCAAGGGCGTCGGCAACCAGCCGGTGGTCGTGCCGCGGCTCGGCGAGGCGATGGTGGAGGTGACTGCCACCACCGGGCTGGGCGGCCTCCTGCGGCAGCTCAAGGCCTTCAAGGGCCGCGAGAAGGTGGATTACCGGATCAGCGGGCGCCTCGTCACCGGCAACTTCGGCGGCATCGACTTCGACCAAACGGGCGAGGTCGAGCTGCCCAAGGGGCTGGGCGAGGCGGGCGGCAAGAGCCCGGCGGAGAAGTTCTGAGCGGTGGGCCGACGTCTGGAGGAGTTTCTGGCCGGTTGCCGTGACGAGGCGCCGCTGCAGCTGGGGGTGATCCCCTTCGGCATGCTGTACGGCATCGGCGCACTGGCGGTGGGGATGCCGGTGTGGCTGGCCCAGCTCACTTCGATGCTGGTGTTCGCCGGGGCGGCCCAGCTGGTCATCGTGCAGATGCTGGGCGCCGCGGCGGGGGTGTTGCCGATCGGGCTGACGGCGGTGTTGCTCAACCTGCGCCACATGCTCTACAGCGCCTCGGTGGCCGAGCATGTGCGGCACCTGCCGCGGCGCTGGCGGGTACTGCTGGCCTACCTGCTGACCGACGAGGCCTACGCGGTGGCGATCCTGCGCTACGCGCGGCCGACGGGGCCCGGGCCGGACCTGCGCCACTGGTACTTTCTGGGCTGCGGCCTCACCCTGTGGGGCTGTTGGCAGCTGTCGACGGCGCTGGGTATTGCCTTTGGGGCGCGCATTCCGCCGGAATGGGACATCGACTTTGCGGTGCCGCTCACCTTCATCGCGCTGCTCACGCTGCTGGTCAAGGAGCGCGCCGGGCAGGCGGCGGCGCTGGTGGCGGCCCTGGCGGTGCTGGCGCTGGCCGCGCTGCCCTACCGGTTGGGCCTGGTGCTGGCGATCGTGCTGGGGCTGCTGGCCGGGGCGGCGGTGGCCCGGCGCGGGGAAGGCGGCGATGAGCGTGGCTGAGCTGGTGGCGATGCTGGCGCTGGTGGGGGCGCTCACCTTTTTGTTCCGCTACGCGATGATCGGGCTCTTTGCCGGGCGCACCCTGCCGCGCTGGTTGCACAGCCTGTGCCGCCACATCGCCCCGGCGAGCTTTGCGGCGCTGGCGGCGAGCGAGCTGTTCATCCACGCGGGCGAGGTGGTCTTCGCGCTGACCGCCCCCAAGCCGTGGGCGGCCCTGGTGGCGGCGGTGGTGGCATGGCGCTCCGGCAATGTGCTGGCCACCATCGCGGTGGGGATGGCGGCGCTGTACCTCTTCAAGGCCCTGCTGTAGCCGCGGCGCTGCTTGCCGCCTTGCGCGGCCGCTTCAGACGGTGGCGAGGGCGACCTCGCGGGTGGCGCGGAGTTGGCGCAGCATGGCGGTCATCGCGTCGGCGGGCAGCGGGCGGCTGCACAGGTAGCCCTGGTAGGCGTCGCAGCGCCAGCGGCGCAGCAGGGCGAGCTGGGTTTCGGTCTCGACGCCCTCGGCGATCACCTCGAGGCGCAGGGTGTGGGCCATCGCCACGATGGTCTGGGCGATGGCGGCGTCGTCGGGCTGGGTGACGATGTCGGCGATGAAGGAGCGGTCGATCTTGAGCCGGTCGATGGGGAAGCGCTTGAGGTTGGCGAGGCTGGAGTAGCCGGTGCCGAAGTCGTCCACCGACAGCTGCAGGCCGAGCTTCTTGCACTCGGCGAGCACGTGGCGGGTGTGCTCGGGGTTGCCCATCACCAGGCTCTCGGTGAGTTCGAGGTCGAGGTAGGTGGGGGGCAGGCCGCTCTCAGTGAGGGCGTCCTGGATGGTGCTGAGCAGGTTGGCGTCGTCGAACTGGCGGGCCGACAGGTTGACGCCCACCGGCACCCGGCTGATGCCCTCGCGCAGCCAGGCCTTCTGCTGGCGGCAGGCTTCCCGCAGCACCCAGGCGCCGATCGGCACGATGAGGCCGCATTCTTCGGCGATCGGGATGAACTTGTCGGGCGGCACCATGCTGCCGTCGGGCTGGCGCCAGCGGAGGAGGGCTTCCATGCCGATCAGCTCGCCCGACAGGGTGTCGACCTGGGGCTGGTAGTAGAGGGCCAGCTGGCGGGCCTCGAAGGCCTGGCGCAGGCGGCTCTCGAGCTCGAGGCGCTCGCTGTAGCGCCCGGACAGGCCGTGGTCGAAGAAACGGGCCTGGTTGCGGCCGCGCTCCTTGGCCAGGTACATGGCGGCGTCGGCGTTCTTGACCAGGGTGTCGCCGTCGGCGCCGTCGTGGGGGTAAAGGGCGATGCCCACGCTGAGGGTGACGGTGATCTGGCGGCCGGCCAACTCGAAGGGCCGGGCGACGCCGGCCAGCAGGCGTTCGGCGGCGTCTTCGGGGCGGTAGGTCTCGTCGAGGTCGGCGAGCACGATGACAAACTCGTCGCCGCCGGTGCGGGCCACCAGGTCGCCGTCGCGCACGCCGTCGCGCAGGCGCTGGGCCACGGCCAGCAGCAGCTGATCGCCGGCCACGTGGCCGAGGGTGTCGTTGACGTACTTGAAGTGGTCGAGGTCGGTGACCAGAACGGCCACCCGGCGGTGACGGGCCTTGGCGGCGGCGAGCACGTCGGCGAGGTGGCGGTTGAGCAGGCTGCGGTTGGGCAGCGAG
>JAEUNU010000095.1 GCA_016789125.1 Zoogloea sp.
CTGTTCGGCCCCGGCCACCAGCTCACCCCCGAGCACGAGCTGTCGCAGCCGGGCCAATTCGCCTGCGCCGAGAAGGTGCACCTGGTCGGCCCCAAGGGGCGCATCGCCAACGTGCGCGTGCTCGGCCCGACCCGCAAGGAAACCCAGGTCGAGATCGCCATGACCGAGCAGTTCAAGGTCGGCATCCAGCCGCCGATCCGCGAATCCGGCGACCTGGCCAACACCCCGGGGATCACCCTCGAAGGCCCCTTCGGCAGCACCACCATCGAGCGCGGCGTGATCTGCGCCCAGCGTCACATCCACATGACGCCCGAGGACGCGATGCGCTTCCACGTGCGCGACAAGTACATCGTGCGCGTGCGGGTCGAGGGCGAGCGGGAGCTGATCTTCGGCGACGTGGTGGTGCGCGTGAACCCGGCCTACCGGCTGGCCATGCACATCGACACCGACGAGGGCAACGCCGCCAACATCCGCACCGGCATGCTGGGCTACATCGAAGAGATCCAGTCGCGCCACTGACGGGCGCGCGCCGGATGTCAAAAGGCCCGACCCTGCATGACGGGGCCGGGCCTTTTTAATGGTGTCGGCGGAGGCGTGCGGCTGGCGGGCTATTTGAACCCGACCACCGCCATCTTGCGCCGCAGAAAGGCGATCTGCGTCTGCAGGGGCAGGCCCTTGGGGCAGACGTCGTGGCAGCCGAGCAGGCTCATGCAGCCGAACACGCCGCTATCGTCACCGATGAGGTCGTAGAAATCCTCGTCGCTGCGCGCGTCACGGGGGTCCAGGCGGAAGCGGGCGATCTTGTTGAGGCCGACCGCTCCCACGAAGTCCTCGCGCATCCGCAGGGTGCCGCAGCCGGCCACGCAGCAGCCGCATTCGATGCAGCGGTCGAGCTCGTAGATGGCCTCGGCAAGCTCCGGCTCCATCGGCGCCTCCATCGCCGTGAGGGCCGGCGCCTGCTGGCTGTGGATCCAGGTCTCGAGCCGCTCGGCGGTGCCGCGCATCCACTTGCCGGTGTTCACCGAAAGATCGCCGATCAGCTCGAAGACCGGCAGCGGCGCCAGCGTGATGGTGCTGCCGAGGTCCTTGGTGAGGGTACGGCAGGCGAGGCCCGGGCGGCCGTCGATGAGCATCCCGCAGCTGCCGCAGATGCCGGCACGGCAGACGAAGTCGAACTGCAGCGAGGGGTCGAGGTTCTGGCGGACCTCGTTGAGGGCGATGAAGAGGGTCATGCCCTCGGCTTCCTCGATGGCGAAATCCTGCCACTGGGGCTCGACGTGGGCGCCGGGAGTGCTGCGCAGGATGCGCAGCGTGAGGCGGCGGGGCTTGGCCGGGGCGCTCATCAATGCCCTCCCCGCACGATGTTGCGCAGGCCGTCCCAGCCCTGGGCGTGGTAGCCGGGGGCGACGCTGATGCGCCGGCCCAGCTCGCGGACGAAGGTGGTGCAGGGTACGCCGGGCTGACCGTCGATCAGCACGCTGCAGGTGTTGCAGGCGCCGGCGTGGCACACGAAGGCGTCGTCGAGATGGGGCGGGAAAGCCTTGCCCGCCTGCTTCAAGGCGCACAGCAGGCTCATGCCTTCGGTTTCGAGGAGTTCGAATTCGGATTGGGCGCCGCCAGCATCGGCGACGACCAGGGTGAGGAGGCGGACGTGGGGCAAGGGGGCATTCACGGTGTGTCTCCCAGCCTTTCGTTGCGGCCCCGGAAGGGCTCCGGGACCAGCTGCTCGAAGGGCATCAGGGCCTGTTGCAGGATGTAGCGGTCGGCGTGGCCGAAGGCTGCGCGGATGGCGGCGATCTCGGCGGCGCGGGCCTCGGTGGCCGGGTGCTCGATGGCGTCCTTCGCGCCGTAGCCGCGCCAGCCGGGGGGCAGCTCCATGCGGGTGACGTCGAGGGGCTCGTAGGCGAGGGTCGGAAGCGTGTCGCCGGCATCGGGCCAGCGGGCCAGGGTGCGCTTGAGCCAGTCGGCGTCGTTGCGCCGGGGGTGGTCTTCGCGGTAATGGGCGCCGCGGCTCTCGGTGCGCTGGAGGGCGCCGTAGGCCACGCAGAGGGCGAGTGTCAACATCTTCTGCACCCGGGAGGCGGGGACCAGCTCCGGGTTGGCGCCGGGCCGCCGGGTTGCGATACCGATGCTGCGGCTCCTGACCAGCAGTTGCTGCAGCTCCTCGACGGCGGATTCGAGCAGGTCACCGCGGCGGAAGATGCCCACCTTGTCGGTCATGATGCTCTGCATGCGGGCCATCAGCGCCGTGGCGTTCTCGCTGCCGTCGCCGTGGAGGAGAGTGTCGATCCGGGCCTGCTCCCATTCGAGGAATTCCCGCACGAGGGCGGTGGACACCTGCAGGTCGCCTGCGGAGGATTCCACGAAGTCGGCCATTGTCTCGCCGACGATCATGCCCGCCACCACCGTTTCGGCCACCGAATTGCCACCCAGCCGGTTGAAACCGTGGAGATCCCAGCAGGCCGCCTCGCCGCAGGCGAACAGCCCGGCGAGCCGGGTGGACTGGCCGCTGGCGTCGGTGCGGATGCCGCCCATCGAATAATGCTGGGCCGGGCGCACCGGGATCAGGTCGCGCGCCGGGTCGATGCCGAGGAAGTGCTGGCAGATCTCCTTCACCTCGCGCAGGCGGCCGTCGATGTGGGCCTTGCCGAGCAGGGTGATATCCAGCCACAGGTGCTCTCCGAAGCGGCCCTTGACGCCGTGGCCGGCGCGGATGTGCTCCTCCATGCGGCGCGACACCACGTCGCGGGAGGCGAGCTCCTTCTTCTCGGGCTCGTAGTCGGGCATGAAGCGGTGGCCGGCGGCGTCGCGCAGCAGCCCGCCGTCGCCCCGGCAGCCTTCGGTGACGAGAATGCCCGCCGGCACGATGGTGGTCGGGTGAAACTGCACCGCCTCCATGTTGCCCAGCTCGGCGACGCCGGTCTCGAGGGCGATCGCCGCACCGATGCCTTCGTTGATCACCGCGTTCGAGGTGACCCGGTAGATCCGACCGAAGCCGCCGGTGGCGATGCAGGTGGCGCGGGCGATGTAGGCCGACAGCTCGCCGGTGACCAGGTTGCGCACGATGGCGCCGTGGCAGCGGCCCGCGTCGTGGATCAGCGCGATCGCCTCGCAGCGCTCATGGACGGGGATCGACTCGGCCACCGCCTGGTCGCTCACCGCGTAGAGCATGGCGTGGCCGGTGCCGTCGGAGACGAAACAGGTACGCCACTTCTTGGTGCCGCCAAAGTCGCGGGCGGCGATCAGGCCGTGGGCCTCGGGCCGCTCGGCGAGGCTGACCCGGCGGCCGTCCACCACCACCTCGCGCTCGCCGGCCTTGACGCGATTCCAGGGCACGCCCCACGCCGCCAGCTCGCGCACGGCCTGGGGCGCGGTATGGGCGAACAGCCGCGCCACCTCCTGGTCGCAGCCCCAGTCGGAGCCGCGCACGGTGTCTTCGAAGTGCACGTCCTCGTTGTCGCCGGCGCCCCGTGCGGTGTTGCCGAGGCTGGCCTGCATGCCGCCCTGGGCCGCCGCCGAGTGGGACCGCTTGGGTGGCACCAGGCTGAGGATGATCACCTCAAGCCCGCGGCGCCGGGCGCCCACTGCCGCCCGCAGCCCCGCCAGCCCGCCGCCGACCACCAGGACATCTGTGTAA
Organism: Zoogloea sp.; assembly: GCA_016789125.1. Lineage (GTDB taxonomy): Bacteria > Pseudomonadota > Gammaproteobacteria > Burkholderiales > Rhodocyclaceae > Zoogloea. Next base: position 3,638 of record JAEUNU010000095.1, read on the forward strand.
ACGATGCGCATGCTCAGCGCCCCCCCAGGCTGACCGCCGCCTGCACGCCGGATGCCGCCTCGCCCGGGGCCGCGCCCGGAACATACGGCTCGCCCGCCCGGTCGGCGTGGGCGATGCCCAGCTGCACATAGGCCAGCAGGGTCACCAGCCCGAGCCCCAGGAAGAACAGGCTGAAGCCGGTCTTCACGATGCGCAGGCGCCGCCGCCCGGCCGCCGGGTCGCGCCCCTCCAGCCAGCCCCACTTGAGGGCCAGGCGGTAGAGGCCGATGCTGCCATGCACCTCGACCATGAACAGCAAGAGCAGGTAGAGCGGCCACAGGCTGCCCGTCCAGATGCGGTCGGCGGATTCATAGGGGCCGATCGCTGCCGGCTGGGTGAGCATGCCGTAGAGATGCACGGTGCCGAGAAAGAACAGCGCAAAGCCCGTCCACAGCTGGATCCACCACAGGCCGGTGTCGCTGTGGCGCAGCTGCGCCTTGTGGGCCGCAAAAACCTTGTACTGGCGGAAGCTGGCCGGAAACTTGCGCATCGCCAGCCAGGCGTGGAGCACGAAGACCGCCAGCACTCCGCCGACCACGCAGGACACGACCCATGGCTGCGGCGTGCCGAACAGCCAGCCGGCCTCGAAGAAGCGTGCAACGGTGTAGAAGGTGTCGTGGCTGATCAGGATCGACGACACGAAGAACATGTGCGCGACGAGGAACAACGCCAGAAACAGGCCCGTGGCGCTTTGCAGCAGGTCGAGTCGCGCCGGCCAGCGGCTCTTGCGGGGCCGGGCCGGGCGGGCGCTTGCCGACGCCATCCTGGCGGCAGGCCGCCCGCGGGTGGGCGCCTCGACGGGCGCCAGCGCCGCCGGATCGGCCAGGGCCTGTTGTTCGAGAGAGCGATTCATGATGAGAAGACCGCAGTAATCACCCCTGGACGGGGCGCAAACCGGCCGGAATCTGGCTTCAGGGCAGGCAAGCCGCCCTTTCAGCGCTCGGCCGATACGCTTTGTCTCCTCACAGCCGCTTGTGCGGGCTTGTGTTTTGGTCAATGTAGCACAGATTTATTGCGCTGCAACATGACAAATACCCCACCTCTCCAAGCCGCATCCAGTGCCCACCAGGCCGGGTTACACTGCGGGCCCCGCCCCGTGGACCACGCACCATGCAGATCTGGATAGACGCCGACGCCTGCCCGACGGTCATCAAGGACATCGTCTTTCGTGCCGCCGAGCGCCTCGAGATCATCACCACCCTGGTCGCCAACCGCATGCTGCGTACGCCACCGTCGCGCTTCATCCGGGCCATCCAGGTGCCGGCCGGCTTCGACGTGGCCGACCGCCACATCGTCGATCAGGTCGCGCCGGGCGACCTGGTGGTCACCGCCGACATCCCTCTGGCCGCGGCGGTGCTGGAACGCCAGGCCCACGCCCTCAACCCGCGGGGCGAGATGTATTCGGCCGCCAACATCGCCGAGCGCCTGTCGATGCGCAATTTTCTGGAGGAGCTGCGGGAAAGCGGCGTGCAGACCGGCGGCCCGGCCGCCTTCAGCGCGGGCGATCGGCAGGCCTTCGGGGCCGCGCTGGACCGCTTTCTGGCCCGCCGCTCAGGCTGAGGGGCCGCCGGACGGGCCCAGCCGCGCCGGCCGGGCGCAGCCGTCGTCGATGCCGTCCAGCTCGATCTGAAAGGTTGGGTGATGGATGTGGAAGCGCTGCGCGAGGCCCTCGGCCAGCGCGATGACGAAGGCGTCACCCGGATGGCCGGCCGGCATCACGAGATGCGCGGTGAGTGCCACGTCGGAAGTGCCGAGGGCCCACACGTGGAGATCATGTACATCGACTACGCCCGGCTGGGCACTCAGCCAGGCATGCACCTCGACGAGATCGATGCCCTCCGGGACGCCGTCAAAAGCCAGGTGCAGCGACTGCCGGAACAGGCCCCAGGTGCCGAGCATGATCACCACCGCGATCACCAGGCTCACCAGCGGATCGAGCCAGCCCCAGCCGAACTGCAGGTAGAGCAGGCCGGCGACGACCACCCCCAGCGACACCAGCGCATCGCCCGCCATGTGCAGGAAGGCGCCGCGCACGTTGAGGTCGGACTTGCGGCCCGCCATGAATAGCATGGCGGTGAGGCCATTGACGAGCACGCCGATGGCGGCGATGACGATCACCGTCCAGCCTTCCACCGGCTCGGGCGCCTGCAGGCGCTGCACGGCCTCGACCGCCAGCACGCCCATCGCGAAAATCAGCAGCAGGGCATTGGCGAGGGCGGCGAGGATGGAGGCGCGCATCCAGCCATAGGTGCGCCGGTGGGTGGGGCGCAGGCCGCCGGCGAGGGCGGCGCCCCAGGCGAGCACCAGCCCGGCCACGTCGGAGAGGTTGTGCCCGGCGTCGGCGAGCAGCGCCAGCGAACCCGACAGCCAACCATAGACAAGTTCGATGACGACGAAGCCCACGTTGAGGGCGATGCCGAGCGCGAAGGCCCGGTTCCACTCGCCCGGCGCGTGATGAGCGTGCCCGTGATGGGCGTGGCCATGCGCGTGATGGGCATGGTGGGCGTGGCTCATCGGGCCGGGAGCATCAGCTCGTCGAGCCCCTTGCGCAGGGACCGGGACCGGGGCGGGTCCGACACGCCGACGCGGCAGAAGAAGGTGAGCCCCTGCTCCGGGCCGAAGCCGCCGAGGCGCTCGAACTCCTCGGCCAGCGCCAGTGCCCCGCGGCCGATCTCGGGCAGCGCCGAGAACGACTTGCCCTTGCGGGCGTACCAGCGAAAGATCAGCGGCGTCATCTGGGGCTGCAGGTGCAGGCCGACCGCAGCGGCCGTCAGCCACACGCGCTGCAGCGCGACGCCGCCACGCACGTGGGCCTCGACGCCCTCGGCGGGCACGTCGGCGCGGATCAGCACATGGGCGGCGCAGGCCCGCGCCGGGAGGTAGTCGAGCTGGATACGCGGCGCAATGGTGCCGCCCAGGTAGGTGTTGAAGAACTTGACCCGCCCCCAGCTGGCCATCACCCACTCCATCAGGCGCGCCGTGGCGGCGTCCACGCCCACCGCCTGCTCGGGGATGCGGTCCTTGCTGAAGCGGGTGCGCCACTCGATGATCTCCTTGTGCACCGGGTAGGCCTCGGGGCAGATCAGGCGCACATAGGCGCTGCGCCACAGAAAGCCGGCAACGGCCTTGCGCTCGGCGGACGATTCGAAGAACTGGGCCGTATAGCCCGGCCCGGGCGCCGCCGCCAGGGCGGCCCGCTGGGCCGGCGTGAGCGGCGTGGTGCGCATGGGGCGGCGCTGCACGACGCGGGACTCGATGAAGGGCAGCAGCGGGTCGGGGGCGAGGCCGGGCCGGGCCTCGAGGCGGACGTCGAAGACCGGAGCCGTATCGGGCGAGCCCGGTCGCAGGGCCCAGCTGGCGACGAGCCCCTCGCCGGTAGCGGCGATGCGCAGGGTCTCGAGCAGCGCGCCGTGGGCCATGTGGCTGGCGTGGCCGTTGAAATCGTAGAGGCACCAGTCCCGGGTGTCGTTGCCGTGCACGACCAGATGGTCGTCGCCGGCGATCTCGAAGCGCCAGGGCTGGGTGTTGTCGCCACTGGGGGCCCAGCGGGCCAGGTCGAGGATCTTGAGGAGGGTTTCGCGACTGGCCATGGAGAGATCTCCGGAGGGCTTCAGCGGCGCATCGCGCGCAACTGGCGGCGCGCGATGAACAGGCCGATCTGCTGAAGCGGGTTGCGGTTGCCGCCCGGCCGCCAGGTTTTGACGTAGCGGTTGCGGTAGGCGTCGAACTGGAAGCCCCAGGGTGCGCACAGCACCTTGCCACGCCCCAGGAGGATCTTGAGCACCTCGACGGCGGTCACGCCGGCACACAGCTGGCAGGCGGCCCCCGTACTGGGACCACGGCGTTCGGAAAAGTTCACCCGCGACGGGTCGGCCAGGTAGCCGCGGTTGAGCATCGCCGGCGAGAGGCCGAGGAAAAAGCGGACCGCCATTTCGTCTTCGTCGCAGCCCTCGAAGCGGAAGTACTCTTCGAAGCTCATGTGGCCGGGGAGGAAGGACAGCACCGCCGTCCCCATGCCCAGCGGCGCCGCCGTGACGGCCGGGATGCCGCGCTCGTGGCAGGCCTTGAAGGTGTCGCGGCGGGCCTGGAAGGCGAAGAAGTCGAGGCCGTCCACATAGATGTCGACACCGTCGAGGAAGTCGCCGAGGTTGGCCGCATTGACGCCGTTGGGGAAGATGCGGATATCGAGCTCGGGATTGATGTCGCGGGCCATCTCGGCCATCACCTCGACCTTGGGGCGGTCGAGGGTGGACATCATTGCGCCGGCCTGGCGGTTGAAGTTGACCAGGTCGAAGCGGTCCATGTCGGCGATCGTGAAGGCCCCGATGCCCAGGCGGGCGAGGGTGAGCAGATGGACGCCACCGACACCGCCGGCACCGGCGATGGCGACCCGCTTTCCGCGCAGGGCGGCCTGCTCGGCTTCGGTCACCCAGCCGATGTTGCGGGCAAAGGCTTCTTCGTAACGAAAGGCTTTCTTGGCGGGAGACATGCAATCTGTATCCGTTGCGCAGGGAAGCAGTATCATACGATAGTTCAGCCAGCCCCATAGCCCGTGTCGGCCACGCCCCGCCGAAGCGTGCTCCGCTCCCCCAGCCCCGGGACAGGCCGGCCTGCCCATCCACACAGCCTGTCGATCGCCATGCACGTCGAAAACGCCCCGAGCAACCGATTGCGCCAGACGCTAAACACCTTGATTCCGGTGTACGCCGCCACAGCCAAGCTCGCGGTCCGCAACATCCTCCGCCAGAAGCTGCGCACCGGCATGACCCTCGCCGCCATCATGTTCGGCGTGGTGAGCCTGGTGCTGGCGGGCGGCTTCGTCGCCGACATCTTCATCCAGCTCGGCGAAACCATCATCCACTCCCAGACCGGCCACCTGCAGCTCTTCAAGCAGGACTTCCTCGACAAAGGGACCCGCTACCCGGAGCGCTTCCTGATCGACAAGCCCGAGGAGATCGCCACCAGGATCGCGGCCCACCCGGAAGTCGATGCGGTGATGGGGCGTGTGTATTTCTCCGGCCTGCTCAACAACGGGCGACGTGACCTCCCGGTCATCGGCGAGGGCGTGGAGCCCGACAAGGAGGCCAAACTGGGCAGCCTGCTCAAGATCGTCGAAGGCGCGCAGCTCCGCGACCAGGATACCGAGGGTGTCCTCGTCGGCCAGGGCGTGGCGCACTCCCTGGGCCTCAAGCCCGGCGACTCGGTGACCCTGGTGACGAACTCCGCCGAAGGCGCGATGAACACCCTCGAGTTCCGGGTCGTGGGCGTCTTCCAGAGCTTCTCCAAGGAGTTCGACGCACGCGCGGTGCGCATTCCGCTCGCGGCCACCCAGGAGCTCATGCAGATACAGGGCGCCAACCAGCTCGTGGTGGCGCTGCACCGCACCGAAGACACCGACCTCATGCTCGCCAGGCTGGGGGCAGAGTTCAGCGGCACCGCCTTCGACCTGCGCAGCTGGCGTACGCTGTCCGATTTCTACGACAAATCGGTGCAGCTCTACGATGCCCAATTCGGGGTACTGCGCCTGATCATCCTGGTGATGGTGCTGCTGTCGGTGACCAACAGCGTCAACATGAGCGTCTTCGAGCGCCAGGGCGAGTTCGGCACCATGCAGGCGCTAGGCAACCGCCACCGCGACATCACCCGGCTGATCATCGTCGAATGCACGATCCTCGGCCTCGTGGGCGCCCTCGCCGGGGCTCTGCTCGGCATGGGGCTGGCACTCCTGATCTCGACCATCGGCATCTCGATGCCGCCGCCGCCGAACGCGAACATCGGCTATACCGCCTTCATCCGGATCGTCCCGGCCACGGTGATCGGTGCATTTTTCGTCGGATTCATCGCCACCGTGCTGGCCTCTGTCTACCCCGCATTCAAGGTGTCGCGCATTCCGGTCGTAGATGCCTTGAGACAGAACGTTTGAACTGACATAAAGGGCCTTCCAGCCATGTCCTTACTCGATAGGTTCAGCCTGGGCGAAGGCTTCCGCAAGTATTTTCAAGTTGAACCCGCGTTTAACGATGACCTGCGCAATGCCGTCTACGGCATCCGCCACGAGGTGTATTGCGAGGAGCTCGGTTTCGAGCCCGTTCGCCCCGACCGCCGCGAAACCGACGACTACGACAGCCACAGCCTGCACTGCCTGCTGCGCAGCTCGACCGACAGCGCGACCCTGGTCGGCTGCAACCGGCTCGTGCTGGCCCGCCCGGGCGAGCCCGACTTTCCGCTACCCTTCGAGCACACCTGCCGCGCCACCCTCGACCACTCGATCATCGACCCGGCGAGGCTGCCGCGCCACACGATCGCCGAGGTGTCTCGCCTGGCGGTGCGCGCCCAATACCGCCGACGCAAGGGCGAAACCAAGACCGCCCTTGCCCTCAGCGACGACGACTTCGGCACCAAGGATCAGCCGCGCTTTCCGTACATCCCGATCGGCCTCTACCTGGCCGTGGTCGCCCTGGCCAAGCGCGAGGGCATCGAAACCCTGTTCATGCTCACCGAACCGCGGCTGGCCGACCACTTTGCCAAGCTTGGCGTCCGGATCACCCAGATCGGGGGACCGGTGGAGCACCGCGGCGTCCGCGTCCCGTCGATGATGGACGTGAATGAAGTGATTGCCGGGCTGCGTTTTTTCGTCAAACCCATCTGGCGGGTCGTCGTTGCAGAGATCGATGCCGGCTACGCAATGGGTCGGCCGGCATTCCTTCCACCGCGCTGAGGGCGACTCCGGGCGTAGAATCCCGGTTTTTCCGCGGGTCGGCCCGTCCGGCCCCCGGATGCTACCGCCAGGAGTCCCCATGAACACCCGCGCTTCCCTCTACCAGGCTCGCTACGGGTCTGCCGAGGTCACGGTGCCGAGCGCCGGCTCGCACCTCATCGACCAGCTTCTCGCCCACCGCTCGGTGCGCGCCTACCTGCCCGACCCGGTCGGCGACGACACCCTCGCCGCCATCATCGCCGCCGCCCAGTCGGCCTCCAGCTCATCCAACCTGCAAGCCTGGAGCGTCGTCGCGGTGCGCGAGCCGGCGCGCAAGGCCCGGCTCGCCGCGCTGGCCGGTGACCAGGAACACATTCGCCAGGCACCACTGTTCCTCGTCTGGCTGGCCGACCTGGCCCGCCTCGAGCGGGTTGCCGGGCAGGTCGGCGAGGCCTGCGCCGGGCTGGATTACCTCGAGATGTTCGAAGTCGGCGTGATCGATGCCGCCCTCGCCGCCCAGAATGCCGTTGCCGCCGCCGAATCCCTCGGGCTGGGCACCGTCTATATCGGCGCCATGCGTAATCATCCCGAGGCCGTCGCCGCCGAGCTGGCGCTGCCGCCGCGGGTGACGGCCGTGTTCGGCCTGTGCGTCGGCACGCCCGACCCGGAGGCACCGGCCAGCGTCAAGCCGCGCCCGCCCCAGTCGGTGGTGCTGCACCACGAAACCTATTCCCTGCCCGCCCAGGACAGCG
>JAEUNU010000149.1 GCA_016789125.1 Zoogloea sp.
TCTCGAACTCCACGTCGTAGCTGAACACCGGCTTGTCGTGGCGCAGGCTGCGGCCGAATTTCTGGTCCATCGAGTCGTCGGACAGGTAGGTGATGTGCCCCACCATGCGCGCCAGCGCGAGGCCGCGGGTGGGCACCACGCCGTGCTCGTAGTAGTGGCCGCCATGGAACTCGGGGTCTTTCAGGATGGCCTGGCGGGCGACTTCGTTGAAGGCGATGTTCTGGGCGGTGAGCTTGGGCGCCGAGGCGATCACCAGCGCATGGGCAACGCGGTCGGGGTACTGCAGGGTCCACGACAGCGCCTGCATGCCGCCGAGGCTGCCGCCGACCACCGCCGCGAAGCGCTGGATGCCGAGCCGGTCGGCGAGCCGCGCCTGGGCGTCCACCCAGTCCTCGACGGTGACGAAGGGGAAGTCGGCGCCCCACGGCTTGCCGGTGGCCGGGTTGATGCTGTTGGGCCCGGTGCTGCCGTAGCAGCCGCCCAGGTTGTTCACGCCGATGACGAAGAACTTGCGGGTGTCGAGGGGCTTGCCGGGGCCGACCAGGTTGTCCCACCAGCCTTCGGAATTCTTTTTGTCCGCGTAGGTGCCGGCCACGTGGTGGGAGCCGGACAGCGCGTGGCACACCAGCACCGCGTTGCTGCGCGCGGCGTTGAGGGTGCCGTAGGTTTCATAGACCAGGTCGTAGGCCGGGAGGACGCCGCCGCTCTTGAGGGGCAGCGGCGCGTCGAAGTGGGCCTGCCGGGGCTCGACCACCCCGACGGATTCGGCGGCGCATTGTGCGTGTGCGTGCATTCGTGTTTCGTCCCCAAAACGAAAAAACCCAGCTGGCGAACGGTCGCGAACTGGGCTGCCGTCGCTTTAGCCGCATTTTTTAAGCGCCCGCAAGCTGAAGGGTTCAAATCGGCGCTGGGGCAAAGATTAGCGCGCAGGCCGGGCCAAGTCAAACCGCCCGGCTGCGGCGCTAGAGTTTCTCCACGGCCTCGCGGACCCGGTCGGGTTCGTCGAGCTTGAGCAGGCGCTGCACCTTGGGGGCCAGGTCGGCGGCGTCGGCGCGCAGGATGGACTGCTTGACCTCGAGGATCTGCGCCGGGTGCATCGAGAACTGGCGCAGCCCCATGCCGATGAGGAGCCGCGTGCACTCGGGGTCGCCCGCCATCTCGCCGCACACCGACACCGGGACGCCGGCCTTGAGGCCGGTCTGGATGGTCTGGTGGATCAGCCGCAGCACGGCCGGGTGGAGCGGGTTGTAGAGGTGGGCGACGGCCTCGTTGCCGCGGTCGATGGCGAGGGTGTACTGGATGAGGTCGTTGGTGCCGATGGACAGGAACTGCAGCTTGCGCGTGAACGCGCCCAGGCACAGGGCCGCAGCGGGGACTTCGATCATGCCGCCGACCTCGACGGCCTCGTCGAACTTGATCTTGCGCTCGCGCAGCTGGGCCTTGGCCTTGTCGAGCAGGACCAGGGTCTGGTCGATCTCGTGGCTGCTGGCGAGCATCGGGATCAGGATCTTGAGCTTGCCGAACTGGCTGGCCCGCAGGAGCGCCCGCAGCTGGGTGAGGAACATCTTGGGCTCGGCGAGGCAGAAGCGGATCGCGCGCAGGCCGAGGGCCGGGTTGTCCTCCTGGCGGGTGGCGCCTTCGAGCTCCTTGTCGGCGCCGATGTCGAGGGTGCGCACGGTGACCGGCTTGCCGGCCATGGTTTTGACCACCGCCTTGTAGGCCTCGAACTGCTCGTCCTCGTTGGGCCAGGTGTCGCGGCTCATGAAGAGGAACTCGGTGCGGAACAGGCCGACGCCGTCGGCCTCGACGCCCTTGGCCTGGATGGCGTCGGGGGGCAGCTCGATGTTGGCGAGGATCTGCACCGGCTCGCCGTCGAGGGTGGCGGCGGGCATAGACTTGAGGCGCTTGAGGCGCGAGCGTTCGAGCTCGACGGCCGCCTTGCGCAGGCGGTATTCCTCAAGCACCCGCTCGTCCGGGTCGACGATCACGACGCCGCGGGTGCCGTCGATGATGACCAGCTCGTCGTCCTTCACCACGTGGCGGATGTGGCGCAGCGCCACCACCGCCGGGATCGACAGGCTGCGGGCGACGATGGCGGTGTGGCCGGTGGGGCCGCCCACGTCGGTGATGAAACCGGCCACCGCGTGGTCCTTGAAGCCGATGGTGTCGGTGGGGGAGAGGTCGTGGGCGACGATGATGGTGCCCAGCCCGTCCTTGCGCTTGGGCGGCAGGTGGCCCGGATGGCCGAGCAGCACCTTGACGACCCGCTCGACCACCTGCACCACGTCGGCCTTGCGCTCCCGCAGATAGGCGTCCTCGATGGCCTCGAACTGCTCGACCAGCAGCTCCATCTGCTGCACCAGCGCCCACTCGGCGTTGGCGCGGCGGGTGCGGATGAGGTTTTCGGCGGCCCCGACGAGCATCGGGTCTTCGAGGAACATGATGTGCATGCCGACGAAGGCGTCCACCTCGGAGGGTGCGGTGCCGGCGCCGGAGGATGCCTTCAGGCCCGCCAGGTCGGCCTTGACCCGGGCGACGGCGCCCTGCAGGCGGGCGACCTCGGCCTCCACGTGCTTGGGTGCCACGGTGAAGTGGGCGACCTCGAGCAGCGCATGGGACACCAGGTGGGCGTGGCCGATGGCGATGCCCTGGGAGACGGCGAGACCGTGGACGGTGAAGCTCATGGCTTTATGGGGAGTAGGTAGTGGGCAGTGGATAGTGGGGAGTGGGGGCTGGTGCGGCGGGCTGGGCAGGCATCAGCCCACCACTTCCCACTTTCCATTTCCCACTACCCGCCTTACTCCCCTTCGCCGAACTTGTCGGCGATGAGGGCCTGGAGGGCGGCCATTGCGGCGTCGGCATCGCTGCCGTCGGTGTCGATGACGATGGTGCTGCCCTTGGCGGCGGCGAGCATCATGACGCCCATGATGCTCTTGGCGTTGACGCGCTTGCCGTTGCGCTCGAGCCACACGTCGCAGGCGTAGGCGCTGGCGGTCTGGGTGAGCTTGGCGGAGGCGCGGGCGTGCAGTCCCAGCTTGTTGATGATGGCGGCTTCCTGGCGGGGCATGTTGTTCTTTCTGTCGTCCTCGACGTGGCGTCGGTTCTGCGTGAGGGGTTATTTCATGTGAACGACGCCCTCGCAGGCGCCGGCCACGGCTTTCTTGACGAGCACTTCCATCGCCCGCTCGCGGTAGGTGATCACGCGCAGCAGCATCGGCACATTGACCCCCGTGACGCCCTCGATGCGGCCGGGCTCGAGGAGCTTGGCGGCGGTGTTGGCGGGGGTGGCGCCGAGGATGTCGGTGAGGATCAGCACCCCCTTGCCGCTGTCCACCAGCTCGATGAGCCGCCGGGCGAGGGGCAGCGCGTCGAGGGGGTCGTCCTGGCCCGAGATGCCGAGCTGCATCAGCTGGGCCGGGCGGCGGTTCATGACGTGGCTGACGCACTGGACGAGTGCTTCACCGAGGGTGCCGTGGGTGATGAGGAGAATGCCGATCATTGCGGGCATTCTATCCGATGGGGGCAGCGCGGCAAGCCGCAACGCGCCTTCGCGGGCTCAGTCGACAATGCTGGGCGAGGGGATGCCGTCGCCGTACTGCAGGCGGTCGTGGAGCGGACGGGTGACCTGGATGCGGCCCGCGGCGTCCACCCGCAGGGCGTGCTCGATGCCGAAGCGGCGGGCGTAATCGCGCCAGGCATCGCCGCCCAGGTACACAGGCTTGCTGGCGGCATCCGACAGGGTGCCGGCCGGGGTGCTGCCCGTCGGGCGCGGGGTGATCAGTACGGTGACAGCCTGGGTGCCGCGGGCCGGGCGGCCGCTGCGGGGGTCGAGCAGGTGGCAGTAGCGCTCGCCGTCCATCTCGAAGAAGCGCTGGTAGTCGCCCGAGGTGCCGATCGCCTCGCCGTCGCGCAGCGGCAGGCTGGCCAGGGGGCGCGGCTCCCGCGGGTGCTGGATGCCGACCCGCCAGGGCGCCTCGCCCTTGCTGCCCAGGGCCAGCACGTTGCCGCCGATGTTGATGAGGGCGTTGTTTACGCCGCGGGCCTTCAGGATGGCGGCGGCGCGGTCGAGCGCGTAGCCCTTGCCGTAGCCGCCCAGGTCGAGCTGCACGGCCGGGTTGCGGCTGCTCACGGTGGTGCCGGTGATGGTCAGGTCAGCCATCTGCGGGTGGGCCGCGACGAGGGCCGCCAGCCGCGCCGGGTCGGGCCGGTGGGGCGTGAAGGTGTCGGTGTGGAAGCCCCACAGGGCGATCAGCTGGCCGAGGGCCGGGTTGAACAGCTGGTCGCCGGTGGCGGCCAGTTGCTGGGCGTCGGCGAGCATCGCGGCGAGCTCGGGCGAGACGGGGATGCCCTGCTTGCCGGCGGCGATGGCGGTGTTGAGGGCGGTGAGCTCGGAGGGTTCCCAGGCGTGGTAGGCCCGGTGCAGGCGGTCGAACTCGCGCAGGACCTCGGCCATCGCACTGCGTGCCTTGTCCTCGGAGGCGTCCCAGGTGAGCAACTCGACCCGGGTGCCGAAGACATAGGATTCCTGCTGGTGCAGGCGTTCGCTACCACAGCCGGCGAGGAGCGCGGCGAGGGCGAGCAGGGCCAGGAGCCGGGCGCCGGCCGCCCGCAGGCCGCCGGCCGGGTGGGTCAGGCGCACACCTCTTCCAGGGTGTCGATGACCGCGCCGGGCACGTCGAAGCCGGTCTGGTCGGTGATCTCGACCATGCAGGTGGGGCTGGTGACGTTGATCTCGGTGAG
>JAEUNU010000150.1 GCA_016789125.1 Zoogloea sp.
TCTCGAACTCCACGTCGTAGCTGAACACCGGCTTGTCGTGGCGCAGGCTGCGGCCGAATTTCTGGTCCATCGAGTCGTCGGACAGGTAGGTGATGTGCCCCACCATGCGCGCCAGCGCGAGGCCGCGGGTGGGCACCACGCAGTGCTAGTAGTAGTGGCCGCCATGGAACTCGGGGTCTTTCAGGATGGCCTGGCGGGCGACTTCGTTGAAGGCGATGTTCTGGGCGGTGAGCTTGGGCGCCGAGGCGCCGCTGTTCTCGACCCAGGGCATGGAGTTCCAGATCGAGAGCTATTTGCGCCACCAGGGCGACAAGTTCGCCGGCTACTTCGACGCCAACACCTACCTGCTCACGACCAAGGCGCTGGATTACTATGATCCGGCCTTCGACTACGACGGCGACCTGGTGGCCGCCCTCGGCCGCGCCAAGGCCGACTACCTGGTGGTGTCCTTCACCACCGACTGGCGCTTCGCCCCGTCGCGCAGCCGCGAGATCGTGTATGCGCTGATGCACAGCGACCGCCGGGTGAGCTACGCCGAGATCGACTGCCCCGCCGGCCACGACTCCTTCCTTCTCGACGACCCCCAGTACCACGCGGTGCTGCGGGCCTACATCGACAACATCGAGGTCTGAGCATGAGCTACCAACGCTACGACTACGACGTGATCGCCAACTGGATCGAGCCCGGCGAGCGGGTGCTCGACCTCGGCTGCGGCGACGGCAGCCTGCTGCGCCACCTCACCCAGGTGCGCCAGGTGCGCGGCTACGGCGTCGAGAACGACCCCGAGCGCATCGTCGCCTGCGCCCGCAACGGCATCAACGTGATCCAGATCGACATGGAGCAGGGCCTCGCCGGCTTCGACGACGGTTTCTTCGACCACGTCATCATGAGCCTCTCGCTGCAGGCCATGCGCAACACCCAGGGCATCCTGGCCGAGATGCTGCGGGTCGGCCGCGAGGCAGTGGTCAGCTTCCCCAACTTCGCCTACTGGCGGCACCGCCAGGCCATCCTCAACGGGCGCATGCCGGTCTCGAAGAACCTGCCCTACCAGTGGTACGACACGCCCAACGTGCGCTTCTTCACCATCGCCGACTTCGACGCCCTGTGCGCACAAGAGGGCATCCTGATCCGCGAGCGCCTCGCCTTCGACGAGGACAAGGTGATCGTCGACGAACCCAACTTCCTCGCCAGCGTCGCCCTCTACCGGCTCGGCCGGGCCGGCGGCTGACGCGGGCCTCGCCCACGCAACGCATTCGCAGCACCCCGGAGACAGTCATGCCCACCCCGCAGCCCGGCATCCTCGCGCCCCTGCCCCCCCACGCCCGTTACCTCGTCTTCAGCCTCGAACCCGACACCGACGCCCGTGCCGGCCTCGCCGCGCTGCGGGATCTCGTCGATGGCGAACACATCGTCGCCGGCCTCGGCCAGGCGCCGCTGTCGGCCATCGGCCGCAAGGTGCCCGGCCTCAAGCCCTTCCCGCCCCTGGCCGGCCCGGGCGTGGACATCCCCTCGACGCCCGCCGCCCTGTGGCTGTGGCTGCGCGGCAGCGACCGCGGCGAACTGCTGCTGCAGAGCCGCCGGGTCGAGCACGCCCTCGCCCCCGCCTTCCGCCTGCTTGAAGCCTGGGACGCCTTCAAGCACGGCAGCGGCCGCGACCTCACCGGCTATGAAGACGGCACCGAGAACCCGGAGGGCGACGAAGCCGTCGCCGCCGCCATCGCCGCTGA
>JAEUNU010000163.1 GCA_016789125.1 Zoogloea sp.
CAGCGCGAGCGCCAGGGCCCGGGCGCCTTCGCGGCTGCCGGCAGGGTTGAGGGCGCTGAGGTCGAGGTAGATCTCGTCGATGCCGCGGTCTTCCATCTGCGGCGCGATGGTGCGGGCGGCGGCCTTGAAGAGGCGGGAGTAGTGCCGGTAAGCGTCGAAGTCGGCTGGCAGCAGGATGGCGTCCGGTGCCAGCTGGGCGGCCTTCATGAGGCCCATGCCCGAATGTACGCCGAGGGCGCGGGCTTCGTAGGTGGCGGTGGTGATCACCCCGCGGCCGATGTAGCCGCGGAGATGGGGGAAGTCGTCACCTTCGATCGGTGCCACCGCGCGTCGCCCGCCTACGACCACCGCCCGGCCGCGCAGCTGGGGATAGCGCAGGAGTTCGACTGACGCGAAGAAGGCGTCCATGTCCAGGTGGGCGATGCTGCGGGGGAGGGAAGGCATGACGAGGCACGAAACCGCAGGGCCTCCATTTTGCACCAGAGGCGGCGGATTCGGCGGCCCCGGCGTGGCATCGTGGCCTGCCCGCGGCCAGGGCCCGCGGAGTAGGATTCAGGCGGGCCGCCTGACCAGGGGCCGCCGAAGTGATGAAACCAGGGAGTGGATGAGCATGCGCAGGACGATTGCGGCCCTGCTGCTGCTGTGGGCCGCGGCAGCTGCGAGCGCGCCCGGCCAGGCGCCGGAGGCCGATTGCGAGCGGGTCGCCCGCCGGCTGGCTCTGGCCCAGGACGAGGTGGGCCGGGCCAAGCAGATTTACGACCGGGAGATGAGCCAGGACAGCATGACGGCCTATTACCGGGCGCAGTTCGAGCTTGCTGCCGCAAAAGGGGAGGCCGTGGGCTGTGAGCGCGCGGCAGCGGGAGCCCGGGAGGGGCTTGACGCACGCGGGCGCTGAGCGGTGGCTGCCGGTGAACGAGAAAACGGCCCGCTCTGCTGGGCAGGGCGGGCCGTTTTGCCGGTCGGGTGACGCCCGGAGGCGTCACCGTCCAAGCGGGATGCCGTGATTAGGCAGCCTTCTTGGAGGACTTGGCCGGGGTGGAGGCGCTGACGGCCTTGACGGTGGCGCTGGTGGCAGCGGCAACGTTGGCTTCGGCGATCTCGGCGACTTGCTTGGCAGCCTTGGTCACGCTGTCGTAAGCGGAGTTGGCGGCGGCGATGGCGGACTTGACAGCGGCGACGGCGACGTCGGAGCCGGCCGGAGCGGACTTGGCAGCCTTGTCGAGGGCGGCGGCGAAGGTCTTGTTGGCTTCAGCGACTTGAGTTTCGAACATCTTGGAAACTTCTTCCTGGGTCTGGGAAGCGATTTCGTAGACGCTGCGGGAGTAGGCGACAGCCTTCTCGACCACCGGCTGGGCCAGGGAGGTTTGCAGGGCCAGCAGCTCTTGCACGTCCTTGGCGGCCATCAGGGCCTTGGCGGAGGCAACGCTGTCTTCCAGCACGGCGCGGGCGGTGTTCAGGTTCAGGGCAGCGATGCGCTCGGCGCTGGCGAAAGCGGTGTTGGCCAGGGCCAGCAGGGTTTCGACGTTGGCTTTGTTGGCGGCAACGATTTGCTCGGGGGTGGTGGTCATGACAATCTCCTGAATGAATTGATGCGTGAATTGGTGAAACCGAATTCTGTCGGCTTGCAGGCACTTGTTTGGTGCGTTGCAGCATTGGTTTGAATTATATTCACGTCGGGAGGACTGTCAACAACTTTTTGTTGCGTCGCACAAAAATATTTAAGCTGCCCTTAATCTTTTTGAAAACAATCGCTTGGCTCGGTTTTAGCTGGTCTCGCGGGAGGCCCGGAAGGGGCTTCGGATGAGGGTGGGGTGGCCGGAAGCCCTTTGTGCAAAGGGCTTTCGGGCTGTCTCAGGGTTTGGCGGGAGCGTCTTTTTTCTTGGGCTGGATGGTCACCTGCACGCGCCCCTGCTGGCTCGGCACGGTGGTGGCGTTGGGGCCGTTGGTGACCAGGTAGGTCTCGGTGAGGCCGTTGAACTGGATGTACTGGCCACGCACCTCGTCTTCGCCGCTCTTCACGCGGCCGCGCTGGAAGAACTGGGAGAGCTCGCTGCGGGCGTCGTGCTCGATGCGTTCGCCTTCGCCTTCGACCCATTCGTTCTTGCCTTCGCGCTTCTGGCGGAAGCGGGCCAGGCCGCCCTCGCCGCCGGTGGCGATGCCGCGCTGGTAGCCTTCGAGGTCCTGGCTCACCACCAGCTTGTCGCTGCGGATGGTGAGGGTGCCCTGGGTGAGCACCACGTGGCCTTCGAAGATGTGGATCTTGTTCTTGTCGTCGACCGTCACCCGGTCGGCCTCGATGTTGACGGGCTTGCCGCGGTCGGCCCTTTCAGCGTGGGACGGGGCGGCGGCCAGGCTCAGCAGCGCGGCGAGCGCGAGGGGGGCAAACTGCCGGGGAGCGATTTTCATGGTTTCGGCGTCGGGGCGTTTCGATAAAGGGTTCCGCGGACCTGACCCTGCAGGCGGACTTCGCCGATGATGTTGTCGCTTTCCATGCGCTCGGCGTTGATCACCGTCTGGCCCTGGGTGAGGGTGACGGGCTTGTCGGCGCGCATTTTCTCGTCTTCGGGCCAGACCGTCATCTGCTCGGTGCGCAGCGTGGATTCGGGCTTGCCGGCGTAGGCTGCACGGCGCACCAGGACATCGTCGGTGAGGACCACGGTGCTGCCGTCCTTGTTCACCGATGCGAAGCGCGATTCGACCCACACCGGCTCGGGGCGGTTGAGGTAGTTGAGGCGCGGGTTCTTGAGTTCGGTGGATTCGTCGTCGGCGTAATGCACCATGTTGTCGGCGACGAGGATGTACTGGACCTTGCCTGTGGGGTCGAAGCGGTGCAGCGTGATCTTGTCGGCGCTGAAGTCGGCCTCGTGGCGGGTCTTGTCGGTCTTGGCCACCGGCTCCTGCTGGGTGACCCGCTCGAGCCATACGGAAACACCGGCGAGCAGGGTCAGCACGAGGAGCGGGAAGAGGCTGTGGCTGCGATCTTTCATCACGCTTGGGCGCCTTGCTGCCGCATCAGATGACCTTGGCGAGCATCAGGTCGTGGTGGTTGAGGGCGCCGACCAGGCGGCCCTCGTGGTCGGCCACCAGGAGCTGGCTGATGCGCAGGCGCTCCATCATCTCGGCGGCGGCGACGGCGAGCGCTTCGGGGTGGATCGTCTTGGGGCCGCGGCTCATCACGTCGGCCACCCGGGCGGTGCTGAAGTTGCAGCCACTGGCGAGGGAGCGGCGCAGGTCGCCGTCGGTGTAGATGCCGATGATGCGGTCGCTGCCGTCGCCATCGCCGACGATGGCGGTCATGCCCATGCCGGCGCGGGTCATCTCCATCAGGGCATCGGCGAGCAGGGCGCTTTCGGCCACCCGCGGCACGGCGGTGCCGCTGCGCATCACGTCGGAGACGTGGGTGAGCAGGCGGCGGCCGAGGGCGCCGCCGGGGTGGGAGCGGGCGAAGTCGTCGGCGCCGAAGCCGCGGGCGTCGAGGAGGGCCACCGCCAGGGCGTCGCTGAGGGCCAGGGCCGCGGTGGTGCTGGCGGTCGGGGCGAGGTTGAGGGGGCAGGCTTCCTCGCGGACGGCGCCGTCGAGGTGCACGTCGGCCTCGCGGGCGAGGGGGGAAGCGGGGTTGCCGGTAATGGCGATCAGCCGGGCGCCCTGGCGCTTGATGAGGGGGACGATCTTGAGCAGCTCTTCGCCGGTGCCGGAGTAGGACAGGGCGATCAGCACGTCGTCGGCGGTGATCATGCCGAGGTCGCCGTGGGCGGCTTCGGCGGCGTGCACGAAATAGGCCGGCGTGCCGGTGCTGGCGAGGGTCGCGGCGAACTTGCGGCCGATGTGGCCCGACTTGCCGACGCCCGAGACGATGACCCGCCCGCGGGAGGCGAGGATCAGGCCCACCGCCGCCGTGAAGGCGTCGCCCAGCCGGTCGGCCAGCGCGCGGACGGCGTCGGCCTCGATCTCGAGGACGCGACGGGCGAGGTCCAGAATATGGGCGGGCGCTGCGGCGATCGGGGCGGAGCTCATGGCGGCACGGGTATAATTCGGGCGTGGAAGTATAGCAGATCGACTATTCCGCCCCTTCCGGGTGGCCTCCTTCGCCTTATGGTCAATACCCTCGAGCTGGTGCTCGCCCTTCTTGCCGGCGCGGTTCTGGTGGTCGGAATCTTCCGCTCCCTCAACCTGCCGCCGGTCCTTGGCTACCTGATGGTGGGGGCGGCAGTCGGCCCCCACGCGATGAACCTGATGGCCGACACCGGCGGGGCCCGCTACCTGGCGGAGTTCGGGGTGGTCTTCCTGATGTTCACGATCGGGCTGGAGTTCTCCCTGCCGCGCCTGTTCAGCATGAAGCGCATCGTGTTCGGGCTGGGGGCCTTCCAGGTGCTGGCGTCGATCCTGCTGGTGATGGCGGTGGGGCCCCTGGCCGGGCTGGGCTGGGGGGCAGCGTTTGCCTTGGGCGGGACGCTGGCGATGTCGTCCACGGCGATCCTCTCCAAGCTCCTGTCCGACCGCCTGGAGCTGGATTCCAAGCACGGGCGCGAGACCATTGGCGTGCTGCTGTTCCAGGACCTCGCGGTGGTGCCGCTGCTGATCCTGATCCCGGCCCTCTCGAAGCCGGCCGACGTGCTGCTGGAAACCCTCGCGCTGGCGACCGTGAAGGCGGTGGTGGTGCTGGGGCTGGTGCTGTTCTTCGGCCAGCGGCTGATGCGCGCGTGGTTCTTTCATGTGGCGCGCCAGCGTTCGGCCGAGTTCTTCATGCTCAATGTGCTGTTCATCACCCTGGGCCTCGCCTGGCTGACCGAGATGGCCGGCCTGTCGATGGCGCTGGGAGCTTTCCTGGCCGGCATGCTGATCTCCGAGACCGAATACCGCTACCACGTGGAGGAGGACATCAAGCCTTTCCGCGACGTGCTGCTGGGTTTGTTCTTCGTGACGGTCGGGATGTTCCTCGACGTCGGGCAGATCATCCTCAGCCTGCCGGCGGTGATGGCGATGCTGGCGGCGCTGCTGGTCGGCAAGTTCCTGATCGCCGGGGCGGCCTCGCGGGTGCTCGGCAGCGCCCAGGGCACGGCGGCGCGCACCGGCCTGTGGCTGTGCGCGGGCGGCGAGTTCGGTTTCGTGCTGCTGTCGCAGGTGGACCAGGCCCGGCTGCTGTCGCCGGCCCTGTCGCAGGTGGTGGTGGCTGCGCTGGTGCTGTCGATGCTGCTGGCGCCGCTGATCGTCCAGGCGAGCGAGAAGATCGTGCTGCGCCTGGTGCCGTCGGAATGGATGAGCCGTTCGCTGCAGCTCACCAGCATCGCGACCCAGTCGATGTTCGTCGACAAGCACGCGATCCTGTGCGGCTTCGGCCGCAACGGCCAGTATCTCGGCCGCCTGCTCGAGCAGGAGGGCATCACCTACATCGCCCTCGACCTCGACCCGGAGCGCGTACGCGAGGCGGCCGCGGCCGGCGAGACGGTGGTCTTCGGTGACGCCGCCAAGCGCGAGACGCTGATGGCGGCCGGCATCTCGCGGGCCTCGGTGGTGGTGATCACCTATGCCGACACCGATGCCGCGCTCAGGGCGATGAGCCAGGTGCGCTCGATCTGCCCGAACGTGCCGGTGGTGGTGCGTACCGCCGACGAGGTCGATCTGGACAAGCTCCGCCAGGCCGGCGCCGCCGAGGTGGTGCCGGAGTCGGTGGAGTCGTCGCTGATGCTGGCTTCCCACGCGCTGGCGCTGGTGGGGATTCCGCTGCCGCGCATCCTGAAGCGCATCCGCGAGATCCGCGCCGAGCGCTACCACCTGCTGCGCGGCTTCTACCGGGGCGGCGAGGCCAACGGGGAGGCCCTCGAGGAGCGCCAGCAGATCCGCCTGCACTCGGTGGTGCTCGACGCCGGGGCCTACGCTATCGGCAAGACCCTCGCCAACCTGCGCCTGCACGAGCTGGGCGTGGAGGTGAGCGCCCTGCGCCGGCAGCGCGTGCGCATCGTCGAACCCGCGGTTGAGACGCGGCTGGACATGGACGATGTGCTGGTGATGCTCGGCACCCCATCCCAGCTGGCCAACGCCGAGACGAGGCTGTTCAAGGGGCTTTGAGGCACGCAGCCCCGGCTGCAGCGCCGGGCTTCATCGTGCCAGCCCCGGCCGAGCCGGCTTGCAGGGAAACTCCTTATGCTCCCCGGCGCCCTCGGGGGGCGGGCAGGGCTTGCCCGGCCCTGGGGGCCGTCCCGGGGAAACGCCGGGCCGCCCCAAGTTTCCCCGGACCCCCTCGGGGGGCGGGCCGGGCTTGCCCGGCGCTGGGGGCCGTCCCGGGGAAACGCCGGGCCGCCCCAAGTTTCCCCGAACCCCCTCGGGGGGCGGGCCGGGCTTGCCCGGCGCTGGGGGCCGGCCATACGCCGCGCAGACCGTATAAACGCCCGCGTCGATGAGGTCGGCCGGGGCGATCGCGGTGCCGCTGCTGGCGCCGCTGGCGAGCAGGCGGATCGTTCCGCTGGCCGGCAGGCCGTCGTCCATGGCGATGTCGATCTGGCGGGCGAAGCTGCCCGAGAGGTTGTCCTGGCAGATGAAGAAAGTGCCGCTCCAGCCCGCGATGGGCGTGGTGCCGGTGACGCCGAGGCGGCCACCCGCTGCGTTGCGGGGCAGCCAGTCGGTGATCACGATGCCGTCGCTGCCCGGGCTACGCCCGTCGCCGGTGGCGAGGTTGGCCAGGCGGACGTGCTGCCACAGCAGCACGGTCTCGTCGGTGGCGGTGGTGGAGTTCCAGGCGCCGTCGATGCGCCCGTTGCCGCTGCTGCCGCCGGTGCTGGCCCGCACGGCGCCGGCCAGCCGGTTGGCCACGCCGGGGTCGTCGCCGGGCATGGCGCGAAAGCGGTCCTGGTAGGCGAAGACGTGGGTCGAGGTGTTGCGGAAGTCGCTGATGATGCTCTTCACCTTGGCGCTGTTGATCAGCTCCTGGCCCTTCAGGACGCCGCCGAGGAGGAGCCCGATGATGACCATGACCACTGCGATTTCGACCAGGGTGAAGCCTTGCTGCCGTTTGTTCATGGAATCCCCCTCGCTGGTGAGCGGCATCCGGCGGATGTCGTCAATGTCAATACTATATGCCGAGGGGGATGTGCGATGCAAATGGGCTTTCAGGCGACCCGTGCCGGGGGGCGGGGGAGGGGCGGCGTGGCGAGGATGCGCGGGCTGCGCAGGCGATACACCGGTACGTAGCCCTTGCCCTTCAGCATCAGCAGCATCGGCTTGGCGAAGACGAAGGCGCCGCGCACGCGTTCGAAGGTGCGCCCGTCGCACTGGATCAGGCCGGGTTCGCCCTCGGTGCACAGGCGGTGGGCCAGGTTTACGGTGTCGCCCCACAGGTCGTAGATGAAGCGCCCGCGGCCCACCACGCCGGCCACCACTGGCCCGGAGGCGATGCCGATGCGGAGCTCCAGGCTGAGTCCGTCGGTGAAGCTGTGGTCGCGCAGGGCGGCCTGCATGTCGAGGGCCAGGGCGGCCATCGCGGCGTGGGCTTCGTGGGGATGTGCGTTGAGCCCGCCGGCCACCATGTAGCCGTCGCCGATGGTCTTGATGCGCTCGAGGCCGCGCTTCTCGCACAGCTCGTCGAAGCGGCAGAAGATGCGGTTGAGCATCTCGAAGACCTTGACCGGCGCCATGCCGCTGGCGATGCGGGTGTAGTCGACGATGTCGGCGAACATCACCACCACCTCCGGGTGACCGTCGGCGAGGGTGCCCGAGTTGTCCTTCAGGCGCGCGGCGATCGGCGCCGGCAGGATGTTGAGGAGCAGGCGCTCGGAGCGTTCCTTCTCGAGGCGCAGCTGGTGATGGGCGTCGGCCAGCTTCTCGCGGGTGCGGCCGCGTCGGCTCTGGGCATGGCGCAGCTGCAGGTAAAGCACCGACGAGACGAGGGCGACGTGGAGGGCGATGAAGGCGCCCGCTTCGCCGTCCGGGCGCGGGAGGCTCGCCGAGAGCGCGGTGCCCAGCAGGAAGCCGACGAACCACCGGCCCGAGCCGGCCACGCGTCCGCACAGCAGCGCGGCGGCCGGCGCCAGCAGCCCCCACAGGGCGAGGCCCGAGGTGCCGGGCCGGGCGCCGATGCCGAGCTGGGTTGCTACGGGGAAGGCCAGCAGCAGTCCGAGCTGGATGAAGCGGTAGAGGGCGAACCAGCGGTGGCCCGCGAACAGCACCAGGTTGGCGAGCACCAGGGCTGGCACGGCCAGGGCCGGCAGCACCGGAAAGCCTGCATCCACGGTCTTGCAGACGCCCAGCCAGGCCAGTGCCGCCAGGGCGAAGAGCAGGCTGCCGAGGTTGAGGAGGGTCTTGCCGAGGCGCAGCTCCTCGTCGTCCTGCGCCTGCACGCCGGCGCGGAGGACTCGCTGCAAGAAAGGGGGGGCCTTGAGGGCCGGCATCGGGTTTCCTGGGGGCTGGGATGCCGCAAGTGTCAGGCCGCCGGGAAAGCCGGGTCAACACCGCCCATCCGTAACTTCCGGGAAGATTGTGGCGGAGGCCTCAGGGCAGGCGGCCCGCGCTGATCAGGCGGTGGGCGATCAGGTTGGGCGACAGCCAGCTGACCCGGTCGTCGAAGGCGCCACCGGGGGCGCCGGGGTTTTCGGAGGGCGACCGGGCGTAGAAGAGGCGACCGTCGGGGCCAGCGTTGTGGGCTTCGTCGCTGCCGGTGGGTGGGGCGAGGGTGTTGCCGTCCTGGTCGGTGGCGCCCAGCCCGTTGGCGCCGTGGGACAGGATGACCACCGGTGTGCGCCCGCCGTCGGTGGTGAGGAAGAGTTCGGTGCCGTCGATGTTGCGGGTCTTGATGTCGATGTCGCCGTCGGCGAGGTTGGCCTTCTCGCCGACGACGGTGTGGCGGATGTCCCACACGTACTCCCGGGCGACGGCGTAGCGCAGGCGGCGCGACCAGCCGTCGACGCCCGCGATGCCAAGCGTCGCCCACGGCAGCAGGCCGACGTTCTTGCGGCATTTGCGCGGGTCCTCCCGGTCTTCGGCACCGTCGGTGGCGCTTTTGGCGGGGCAGGGGAAGTAGCCTTTGCGGACCACGTGGCCAAGCAGGGCATCGCGGGCTTCGTCGAGGGCGGCGTCGGTGGCGGCCTCGGCCCGCCGGGCCATGTGGCTGGCGATGCCGGCGGTGAGGCTGCCGGCGAGCAGGGTGAGGATCAGCAGCACGATGGCCATCTCGACCAGGGTGAAGCCGTGCGCGCGGGGTGGATGACGATCGGGGGCCATGGTCTTCAGGGGATGCACAGGGCGATGTCGGTGGACACCGCGCTGTCGCTGCTCGTGAAGGGGAGGTCGATGCGCTCGGGAAGCCCGCCGAGGTGGCCGGCGGCGAGGGCGGCCAGGGTGGGGGCTTCGAGGTAGTTGGCGGTGGCCTGGCGGTCGGCCGGGGTGAGGCGCGGCTGGCTGCCGCTGCGCTCGCCGCCGAAGATGAGGGCCCCGCGGCAGCGTCCCCCGCTGCCGGCGAGGCAGTCGGTGCCACTGCGGCAGCGGGCGTAGCGCATGGTTTCGGCCCAGTTGGTGGTGGCGTCGCGCAGCTCGGCATTGCGGCAGGGGCCGCTCAGGCGGTCGAGGGGCGGCAGGCGGCCGAGATCGACGGGGCCGAGGGCTTCGGGGGCGATCACGGCGGGGAGCGGGCTTTTGGCGAGGCAGGCGGCGGTGGCCTGGAGCAGGCTCTGGAGGTAGGGGCCGTAGCTGCTGCGGCGCTTGAGCTGGCGATGGATGTCGCCGGTGGTGATCGGGGCGATGCGGTCGTTGCTGCCCGGCGCGTCGGGGCGCACGTCGATGATGTCGCTGCCGCCGGCGGCGCCCAGGGCTTCGACGTAATGGAGGATGTTGCGGGCCTCCGGGTCGCCGCCGCAGCGGGCGGGGCCGGCGCTGCGGTGCTGGCCGTCGCGGGGCGGGCCGGCGGCGATCACGAGGGCTGCGGCGAGGCCGGCCTGGTCGCCGGGCAGGGCGATGACGGTGCCGCTGGCGTCGTGGAGGCGGAAGCGGCCGGTGCTGTCCCAGTTGAGCACGTCGGCCTTGGGGTTGTTTTTGACACTGCCTGCGACGGCGTACCACAGGCATTCGCCGGCGCCGTCTCGCAGGTCGGGCAGGTTTAGGGTGAGGTAGGGCAGGCGACCGACGCTGGCCTGGTCCTTGCTGCCGCAGGTCTCGGACGAGCCGTCGCCGTCGAGGTCGGGGCAGGGCAGGTAGCCGAAGTCGGCGTCGGGGTGTTCCTTGTTGCGGTAGGTGGCGGCGAAGCCGATGAGGGCTTCGCGGGCCACGGCCAGGGCGTGGGCGGTCTGCATGTCCTGGCGGAGCTGGCGGCTGGCGGCGTTGGCCTGGTGGGAGAGCAGCCAGCCGGCGGCGCCGAGGGCGGCGAGCACGAGGAGCGCCGGCAGGAACATGCCCCTCTGGCGGCGCCTGCCGCAGCCTGGCCTCATCAGGGTGTGGCGGCCCGGGGCGGGTCGCCGACGCGCAGGCGGTGGAGGCGGCCGTCTGGGCTGCGGACATCGGCGGTCGAGTCGCCGAGGTGCACCTGCTGCGCCGTGGCGGGGTGGGCCTGGCCGTCCAGGAAGAGCGTGGGGGCGGCGCTCCGGGGGCTCACGATGCCGTCGAGCCGCGGCGGCGGGGCGGGCTGGGCCCGGCGGCTGGCGGGGCGATCGATGGCGGCGCGCTCGGCGGGGGTGAAGAAGAGCCGCCCGAGGGGTTCGGCCTGGCTGGCCTGCCATGGGGCCAGCAACAGCACCAGCAGGGCGCACTGGGCGAGGGCTGAGCGGTAATCGGGCGTCGAATACGTTCGCATATCGATGCGAATCTATCACGCTTCGGCTCGCCTGCCAGCAGTTTTATGCCGGTGGCAGCGGCGGGCGGTGTGTCAGGGGGCGGCGATGACCCGGTTCTTGCCCGAGCGCTTGGCGATGTACATGGCCTTGTCGGCGCGGTCGACGGCATGCTCGGGCTGTTCGTCCGGGCGGAGCTGGGCGACGCCGGCGCTGAAGGTGATCAGCAGCTTCTGCTGGCGGGCCAGGAAGAAGCGCTTGGTGAGGGCGCGCTGCAGGCGCACCAGGGCCGCCGCGGCACTGTCGAGGGCGGTGTCGGGCAGCAGGACGACGAACTCCTCCCCGCCGTAGCGGCCGACGGAATCCTGCGGGCGGACGTTCTCGCGGATCACGGTGGCGAGGTGCTGCAAGGCTTCGTCGCCGGTCTGGTGGCCGTGGGTGTCGTTGATCTGCTTGAAGTTGTCCACGTCGAGCAGGCCGAGGCACAGGGGCGTGCCGCGTCGCTGGGCGAAGGCGGCCTCGCGGCTGAGGGCTTCGTCGAGGCCCTTGCGGTTGAGCATGCCGGTGAGCGGATCGTGGCGGATGAGTTCGCTGGTTTGTTCGAGCTCGGCCTGCAGGCGGGCGATCTCGGCGTTGGCGTGGCTGGCCTGCTGGCGCAGCTCTTCGATCTCGCCGCGGGAGCGCTGGGTGGATTCCTGGACGGCGCGCGTCTCGCGCATCACGTCGGCGATGACGTCGGTGAGTTCGGCGATGTCCCGGGCGGCGGCGATGCGCCCGGCGGATTCCTCGATGCGGGCGTGGTAGTCGCCGGTTGAATCAGCGAACTCGCCGAGGCGGTCGACGAAGGTCTTGAGCATCTCCTTGAGCCGGGTCTGGGCGTCGTCGAGCTCGTGCTTGAGGCTGGTCTGGCGGAGGATCACGTCGCGCAGGCGCACCTCGAGCTCGCCCAGCACGCGCACGTCGAGGGGCCGGGAGAACATCTCACCCATCAGCACCATCTGGCCGTGCAGCCAGCGGTCCTCGACGACGAGTTCGCTGATGTTTTCGAGGATCAGCTGGAGCACGCGCTGGAGGGCTTCACGCACCGCCTGCTGGTCTTCAGTCGCCCAGTCGAGCCTGGCGCGCAGGGCCTGGAGGCGCTCGAGAAGCTGGTCCGGGCCGAGGGGCGGCGGGGTGCTGCGGACGGCCTCGGCCAGCGCGAGGGCCTCGTCGGCGATGCCGGGCTCGAGGCTCTGAGCGTGGGTGGCGATGCCGTCCAGCAGCAGCACCAGCAGTTCGGCGAAGAGCGGGTTCGTTGCCGGGAGGGGACTGGGGGCGGCCGTGGCCGTGGCCGCGGGGGGCGTGGCGGCATCGCCGCCGGGGAGCTCGTCGTCGCCGTTACGCGACCAGCTGCGCAGCATGCCGGTGAGGCGTTCGACGAGCCTTTCGGTCTGGGTGCCGGAGGCGCTGAGGACACGGTCGAGCATCTCGCGCTTGCGGGCCTGAGTGAGGCCAGCGTGGCGCCGGTCCCATTCGGTGATCAGGTCGCGCAGCAGCGCCCCGAGGTTGAGTTCGGGGCTGTCGGTGGCCGACAGGGCGGTGACCAGTACGCCGCGCAGCGCGGCCCAGTCGCCGGTGCCGATGGCGGATTCGACGTCCTGGGCGATGCGCAGGGCTTCACGGTTGTGGCGCGGCAGGGCGGCGGCCAGCTGGCGCAGGGCCCGCTCGGGGAAGACCTCGTCGGGCGGCGTGCCGGCGATCTCGTGGTAGAGGGCGCGGTAGTTGTCGGGGGTGGGGGCGATACGCCGCAGGGCAAGCTGGCGCAGCGTCTCTCGAGCGATGTCCGATGGCTGGGTCGTATCGATCATTTTTGGGGGGCGCAGGGTCTGGGCTCGTTTGGGGAACATTCGT
>JAEUNU010000169.1 GCA_016789125.1 Zoogloea sp.
GACGTCACCGAGTACATCGTCGGCTTCTACAACAACGTGCGGCTGCACTCGAAACTGGGCTATCTGTCGCCCACCGCTTATGAGCGGGACATGGCAGAAAAACACCCTATCGGGGTGTCCGAAAATACTTGACCACTACACTGCCTCGCCCGGATTTGCCCCGCGGATGTCGGGTTAGGCTGCGCTAACCCGACTACCTGAACGAGATCACAGCGAAGCCGTAGGTCGAGTTAGCCCGCAGGGCGTAACCCGACTACCCCCCCTACGGGGCCGACGCGGTACTGCCCTGCTTGCCCCCCGGTGGGGCATCGATGCTTCCCGCCGACCCTCCGTTGGGTCAGCCAGACCCTCGCGAGGGTATCCGGCACCCTTCCTTGCCCCGCCGCGACCCAAACTTGCCCCACGCTGGGGCATCGATGGCTCCCGGACACCCTCCGTTGGGTCGCGGACACCCTCCATTGGGTGTTCCTGACCCTTCCTTGGCCGGCGCAGACCCATCGTCGGGGCGCCGGGGGGCGGCCGGGAGGCGACCTGCCCCGCAGGAGGGGGCTCGCCACGTCCGCGCGCCGGGCGTTGCCTCAGCCCCGCCGCTTCTCCCGCCAGCCTTCCAGCAGCGAATACACCGCCGGCACCACCACCAGCGTGAGGAGGGTCGAGCTGATCATGCCGCCGACCACCGCGATGGCCAGCGGCTGGTTGGTCTCGCTGCCGGCACCGAAGCCCAGCGCCGCGGGGGCGAGGGCCAGGATCACCGTCATCGAGGTCATCAGCACCGGGCGCATGCGGGTGGGGCAGGCGTCGCGCAGGGCGGCGTCCACCTTCAGGCCTTCGCCGCGGCGCTGGTTGGTGAGGTCCACCAGCAGGATGGAGTTTTTTGCCACCAGGCCGATCAGCAGCACCAGCCCGATCATCGAGTAGATGTTGAGGGTCTGCCCGCTCACCCACAGGGCCGCCACGCCGCCGACGATGGCCAGCGGCTGGGCCAGCATCACGATGGCGGGCTGCAGGAAGCTGTTGAACTGGCTGGCCAGCACCATGTAGAGCAGGGTGAGGGCGAGCAGGAAGGTGAAGCTCATGTACTTCTGGGTTTTGCCGAACTCCTCGGCCTGGCCGATCATGCGCACCTGGTAGCCGGTGGGCAGCATCTCGGCGGCGGTGGCCTTGACCCGCTCGACGGCCTCGGCGAGGGGCAGGGTGGGGGTGGCGAAGAAGGTGGTGGCGTACTGCAGGTCGAAGCGCCCGACCACCGCCGGGCCGAGGGTTTCACGGAAAGTTGCCACGCTGTCGAGGCGCACCATCTCGCCGGCCTTGTTGCGCAGGTAGATCTTTGAAAGGTCGGCCGGCTGGGTGAAGCTGCCCTCCACCGCCTTCACGCGGATGTCGTAGCGCTGGCCGTCGCCGGGCTCGTCGTTGAACTTGGCGATGTCGACCCCGCCGGTGAGCATGTTGATGGCGAGGGCCACGTCCTGGGTGGCGAGGCCGGCGTCGGCGATGCGCAGGCGGTCGGGGCTGAAGACGAGCTGGGGCAGGTCGAGCTGCAGGTCGGTGTCGATCCGGCCGAGCTCGGGCAGGGCGGCAAGCCGGCGCTGCAGGGCCTGGGCGTGCTGGCCGAGCTCCTGCAGGTTGGTACCGGTGAGCACGAACTGCAGCGGCTCGCCGCGGGCGCCCTGGACCATCGGGTAGGGCGCAGCGAAGGCGCGGGCGCCGGCGATCTGGGCGAATTCCTGGCGCAGCATCGGGATCACGTCCTGCTGCTTGAGGCTGCGTTCGCCCCGCGGCACCATGCGCACCACCACCGTGCCCTGGTTCACCTGCCCGGCGGCGCCGAGGCCGATCAGCGAGAACTCGGAGCGGATCTCCGGGTGCTTGTCGAGGATGGCCTCGACCTCGCGCAGCTTGGCGTCGGTGTAGTCGATGCTGGAGCCCAGCGGCGTGCGCAGCGACACCAGGAAGCGCCCCTCGTCGGTGTCCGGCGCGAAGGCCTTGCCGACGTTGGCAAAGAAGAAGCCGCTGGAAGCCACAACCGCCACGGTGGCCAGCACCACCCACAGGCGGTGGGTGAGGGCGCCCTCCAGCAGGCGCACGTAGAGGGCGTCGAGGGCTGCGAAGAAGCGATCGAAGGCGCGATAGATGGGGCCGTGCTGCTTCTCGACCTTGAGGTAGCGCGAGCACAGCATCGGCGTGAGGGTGAGCGAGACGAACAGCGACACCAGCACCCCGAAGGTGACCACCAGCGCGAAGCTGCGGAAGAACTGCCCGATGATGCCCGAGATGAAGGCCACCGGCGCGAAGATGCAGACCAGCGACAGGGTGGCCGCCATCACCGCGAAGACCACCTCGTTGCTGCCGTTGATGGCCGCCGACACCGGGTCGGGGTCGAGGGTCTCGCGGTGGCGGAAGATGTTCTCGAGCACCACGATGGCGTCGTCCACCACCACCCCGATGAGCAGCAGGAGGCCCAGCATGGTGAGCGAATTGAGGGTGAAGCCGGCGAAGTAGATCACCGCGATGGCCCCCATCAGCGACACCGGGATGGCCAGCGAGATGATCAGCGTGGAGCGCACCGAGCGCAGGAAGACCCACACCACCAGCGCCGCCAGCAGGGTGCCCTCGATGAGGTGCTCCTTGAGGGAGTCGACGATCTCGATGATGAAGACTGCGTCGTTGGAGACCACCGAGAGGGTCATGCCGGGCGGCAGGGCCGGGCGGAGCTCCTTTTCGACGCGCTCCTGGATGCGTTCGGTGATCGCCACGGTGTTGGCGTTGGCGATCTTCACCATGCCCAGGCCGACGGTGGTCTGGCCGTTGAAGCGGGCCAGCTGGCGCTTGTCGGCGAGGCCGTCGTCGATCTGCGCCACGTCGCCCAGGCGCACCGGGGCCTTGTCGCGCCAGGCGACGATCAGCTCGCGGAGCTGCTCGACCTGGTGAAACTCCAGGTCGAGCTTGACCAGGCTCTCGGTGGTGCTGCCCACCACGAAGCCGCCGGCCAGCTGCACGTGCTCGCGGGCGAAGGCTTCGCTGATGTCCTGGGCGGTGATCTTGTGGGCGGCCATGCGGTCGGGCTGCAGGTCGACCCGGATCGTGCGGTCGCGCCGGCCGCCCAGGCGCACCTCGCCGACGCCGTCGATGGTCTCGAGGCGCTTCTTGAGGACGTTGAGGGCGTACTGGTTGAGCTGCTGCTGGGTGCGGTCGCCCTGCAGCGCCAGCCACATGATGGGCTGGGCGTTGGTCTCGACCTTGGCCACCACCGGCGGGTCCACGTCTTTTGGCAGGCGCCGCAGCACCTGGTTGACCTTGGACTGGACTTCGTTGAAGGCCACGTCCACCTTCTTTTCGAGGGCGAAGGTGATGTTGACCGTCGACACCCCCGGCGACGAGGTGGACTGCACGTGCTCGATACCCGGCACGCTGTTCACCGCCGATTCGATGACGTTGGTGATGCTGGAGTCGACGATGTCCGGGTTGCCGCCCTTCAGCGTGGTGGTGATCGAGATCACCGGGAATTCGATGAAGGGGTAGCGATCGAGGCCGACCCGCTGGTAGCCGATGATGCCCACCAGCACCAGCACGGCGCTCATCATCCACGCCAGCACGTGGCGCTTTACGGAGAGTTCGGGCAGGGTCATGGCTTGGCGGCGGGGGCCGGTCGGGCGGCCGGGGCTGCCTTGACGGTGACGGCGGCGCCGTCGCTGAGGAAGCCGGCGCCGTCCTCGGCGACGAGCTCACCGGCGGCGAGGCCCTTGACGATCTCGATGCGCCCGCCCTGCTTGACGCCGGGCTCGACGATGCGCTGGCGGGCCTTGCCCTCGGCGATCACATACACCACCTTGCCGGCCGGGCGCAGCACCACGCTCTGCTCGGGCACCACCACCGCGGCGGGCTTGCGGCCGGTGACGATGGCGCCGTTCACGGTGCCGCCGGCGAGCAGGCCGCCGTCGTTGGTGAGGCGCACCTGCACGTCGAGGGCGCGGCTGGTCTCGCTCACCGTGGGCTTGACCTGCTCGACGGTGCCTTCGATCACCTGCCCTGGAGCCTGGGCGCTGGTGAGGCGCACCGGCTGGCCCGGGCGGATGCGCGCGGCGGCGCTCTCAGGGTAGGGCAGGTGGGCCTTGAGGATGCGGTTGGAGATCAGCCGGTAGAGCGGGTCGCCGACCTTCACGTAGTCGCCGGCGGCGACGATCTGGACTTCGATGACGCCCTCGGTGGGGGCCGTGACCTTGCTGCGGCCCAGGTTGTTGCGGGTGGCGCTGCTGCGGGCGCGGGCGTTGGCGAGCTGGGCGCGGGCCGCGTCGCGCTGGGCGAGGGCGTCGTCGGCGCCGTTCCGGGAGATGAAGCCCTGGGCGACGAGCTGCTGCTGGCGCTCGGCGAAGCGCTCGGCCTGGGCCACCAGAGCTTCCAGGCGGGCGATCTCGGCGGCGTCGGCCTGGCCCTGGGTGTAGAAGTCGGTGGGGTCGATCTCGGCCAGCAGCTGGCCCTTCTTCACCCGGTCGCCGCTCCTGGCGTGCACCGCGGTGACGCGCCCGGCCACCTCGGCGCCGATCTTCGGGTCGATCAGGGCTTCGAGGCTGCCGAGGCTGTCTTCGGTGACGTCGAGGGCGATGCTCGCCGCGGTGGTGGTGGTGATCAGCGTGGCGGGCGGCCCGGCCGGCTTGCTGGCGGCCGGCTCGGGCTTGTTGCCGCAGGCGCCGAGCCCGATGGCGAGGAACAGGGTGACGCAGGGGGCGAGACGCATGATCGGGCCTTCGGGCGGGGTGCGGCGGGCTTTACGGGAGCGGGCGTTCGCCCTTCAGGAGGTGCTCGAGGGTCTCGCGCTCGCGGATGACATGCACGGCGTCGCCATCCACCAGCACCTCGGCGGCGCGGGGGCGGGTGTTGTAGTTGGAGCTCATCGTCATGCCGTAGGCGCCGGCCGACAGGATCGCCAGCAGGTCGCCCGGGGCGACGGAGAGGTCGCGGTCGTGGCCGAGGAAGTCGCCGCTCTCGCAGATCGGGCCGACCACTTCGTAGCGGGTGGCCGGCAGCGCGCGCGGGGCGACCGCGACGATCTCGTGGAAGGCGTCGTAGAGGGCGGGGCGGGCCAGGTCGTTCATGGCCGCGTCGATGATCGCGAAGTTCTTCTCGACACCGGGCTTGAGGTATTCGATGCGCGTGAGCAGCAGGCCGGCGTTGCCCACCAGCGAGCGGCCCGGCTCGAAGCACAGGGCCTCGTCGCGCCCGGCGAAGCAGTCGAGGAGCGGCTTGAGGTAGTCGGTGGGGGTGGGCGGCTCTTCGTCGCGGTAGCGGATGCCGAGGCCGCCGCCCAGGTCGATGTGGTCGAGGTGGATGCCTTCGCGGGCGAGCTGGTCGACCAGACCGAGGATCTTGCCGGCGGCTTCGGCCATCGGGGCCGGGTCGAGGAGCTGGGAGCCGATGTGGCAGTCGATGCCCGAGATCTCGATGGCGGGCATCCGGGCGGCCTTGCGGTAGAGGTCGAGGGCCTCGGTGAAGGCCACGCCGAACTTGTTGCCGCGCAGGCCGGTGGAGAGGTAGGGGTGGGTGTTGGGGTTGACGTCGGGGTTCACGCGGAAGGCGATCGGCGCGCGCTTGCCGAGGGCGGTGGCGACGTCGTTGAGACGGTCCAGCTCGGCGGCGGATTCGACGTTGAAGCAGCCGATGCCGGTCTCGAGGGCGAAGCGCATTTCGTCGACGCTCTTGCCGACGCCGGAGAAGATCACCTTGCCCGGGTCGCCGCCGGCCGCCAGCACGCGGGCCAGCTCGCCGCCGGAGACGATGTCGAAGCCGGCGCCGAGTTTGGCGAACACCGACAGGATACCCAGGCTGGAGTTGGCCTTGACCGCGTAGCAGACCAGCGCCTTGCGCATCCCGAGGGCCTTCTGGTAGGCCTGGTAGGCGCCGGTGAGCGCGGCGCGGGAATACACATAGGTGGGCGTGCCGAAGCGGGCGGCGATGTCGGCGAGGGCGACCCCTTCGAGGGTCAGTCCGGCGGGGCCGGCGGCGAGAGTCGGCACGGGCAGGGCGGTCGTCATTGGGCAGAGTCCTGGGGGGCGGGTTTGTTATGATCGGCGGCCGGGGCTTGTGCGGGCGCCGGCACGCTGGCGGCGGTGCTGTCGGCGGGCTTGGCGGCTGGGCGGGCGATGGGCTTGGGAACCTGCGGGAACTGCAGCGGCCCCTTGATGCCGCAGCCGCCCAGCACGATCAGGCCGCAGGCCGCGGCGGCAGTGGCGATGGTTCGCATGATTTCCACGCAAAAACGTGAATGTTAACAGAAGGAAGGGAATGGGCGATGGATGAAGCAGGGTTCAACGCACTGGCGGATGCCGAACTGGAGCGCCTCGAAGGCTTGCTCGACGCCTGCGGGGCCGACTTCGATTACGAGGTGAAGCCCGGCGGCGTGCTTGAGCTGGAGTTCGACAACGGCAGCAAGATCATCGTCAATCGCCACACGGCGGCCCGGGAGATCTGGCTGGCGGCGAAGTCGGGCGGCTTTCATTTTCGCCCCGTCGACGGCCGCTGGCTGGGCACGCGCGACGGGGAGGATTTCTATGTGGTGCTGTCGCGCTGCATGTCGGAACAGGCCGGCGAGCCGGTGAGCCTTAAGGGCTGAAGGGCGCCGGCCGGCCCGGCCCTCAGCCGGTGGAGGGCGGCAGGGCCGGTGCCGCGGGTGCGGCCGGCGGTGGCGCTTCGTCCGCCGGCGTGCTCGGGGTGGCTTCGGCGGGGGCGTTCACCGGCACCTCGGGGAGGTTCTCCTTGTAGATCATCTCTTCGGTGGTGCTGCCAGCCGGCTGGACGCGGATCAGGCCTTCCGGTGCCTTCGGGAAGCTCTCGGGCACGCCGTCCAGGGCCTTGCGCATGTAGTTGATCCACATCGGCAGGGCGGCATGGCCGCCGGTTTCGCCGCTGCCCAGGTTTCGCGGCTTGTCGAAGCCGATCCAGGCTACCGTGACGAGGGTCGGCTGGTAGCCGCAGAACCAGGCGTCGAGGTAGTCGTTGGTGGTGCCGGTCTTGCCGGCCAGGTCGTTGCGCTTGAGTACCATGGCCTTGGTGGCGGTGCCGCGGCGCACCACGTCCTTCATGATCGAATCCATCAGGTAGGCGTTGCGCTCGTCGATGGCCCGCTCGGCGGTCTCGCCGGCCACCGGCGGGTCGACGCGGGCCAGCAGGTTGCCGGCGTCGTCGCGGATCTCCTGCACCAGGTAGGGCTCGATGCGGTAGCCGCCGTTGGCGAACACCGCGTAGCCGCGCATCATCTGCCAGGGCGTCACCGAGCCGGCGCCGAGGGCCATCGTGAGGTAGGCCGGGTGGCGCTCGGCGTCGAAGCCGAACTTGGTGACGTAGTCCTGGGCGTAGCGCGGGCCGACCGACTTGAGCAGGCGGATCGAGACCATGTTCTTGGAGCGGGCCAGGGCCGTGCGCAGCGAGATCGGGCCGTCGTAGCGGCCGTCGTAGTTCTTGGGCTCCCAGGCCTGGCTGCCGGTCTCGCCGGATGAGAAGGATAGGGGTGAGTCGTCCACCACGCTGTTGGGCCCGTAGCCCTTCTCGAAGGCCGCCGAGTAGATGAAGGGCTTGAAGCTGGAGCCCGGCTGGCGCCATGCCTGGGTGACGTGGTTGAACTTGTTGCGCGAGAAGTCGAAGCCGCCGGCCAGTGCGCGGATCGCGCCGGTGCGCGGGTCGGCGGAGGCGAGGGCGCCCTCGACCTCGGGCAGCTGGGTGATCTCCCAGCGGCCGTTGTCGTTGCGGGTGATGCGCACGATGGCGCCGGCGCGGATGCGCTTGTTGGGCGGGCCCTTGTCGCCCACCATGCGGTCGGCGAAGCGCAGGCCTTCGCCGCTGATGCGGATCGTCTCGCCGTAGCGGTAGACGGTGACGGCGCCGCCGCGCACTTCGGTGACGATCGCAGCCAGCATGTCGTCGTAGTCGGGGGTTTCGGCGAGGATCTCGTCCATTGCCTCGCCCTCGGCCTTCATGCGCGCCGGGTCGACGTAAGCCTCGGCGCCGCGGTAACCGTGGCGACGGTCGTAGTCCATGATGCCGCGGCGCAGGGCCCGGTAGGCGGCTTCCTGATCGGCCTTCTTGATGGTCGTGATGACCTTGATGCCGCGGGTGTAGGCCTCTTCCTGGAACTGTTCGTAGGCGATCTGGCGGGCCATCTCGGCAACGTAGTCGGCGCTGCCGCCGAAGTCGCTGCTGCTGGTGACGACCTTCAACTGTGTGTCGAGCGCCTGGCGGTGTTCGGCTTCGGTGATGAAGCCGAGTTCGAGCATCCGCCGCAGCACATATTGCTGGCGCATCGCCGCGCGCTTCGGATTGACCACCGGGTTGTAGGTCGACGGGGCCTTGGGCAGGCCGGCGAGCATGGCTGCCTCGGGGACGTTCAGGTCGCGGATGGGTTTCCCAAAATAGGTATGCGAGGCCACCGCGAAGCCGTAGGCGCGCCGACCGAGGAAGATCTGGTTGATGTAGACCTCGAGAATCTGGTCTTTCGTGAGATTTTGCTCAATCTTGAAGGCGAGGAGTATTTCGTAAAGCTTGCGAGAAATGGTCTTCTCTCGGGTGAGGAAGAAGTTGCGTGCCACCTGCATGGTGATTGTTGATGCACCCTGGCGTTTTCCGCCGGTCGCGAGGTTGGCGCCGGCGGCCCGCAGGATGCCCAGGAAGTCGACACCCGAGTGCTGGTAGAAGCGGTCGTCCTCGGCGGCGAGGATCGCCTGCTTGAGGACCGGCGGGACGTCCTGGATGCGGATGAAGGCGCGCCGCTCCTCGCCGTATTCGCCGATCAGGGCGCCGTCGGCGGTGTAGACACGGAGCGGGATCTTGGGGTGGTAGTCGGTCAGGGCTTCCAGCGAAGGCAGGGTCGGCCAGGCAAAGGCGACGGCGAGCGCGACGATCGCGACGCCGATCGTGATGAGGCCGAGGATGGCAACGAAGGGGTAGAGGAGCCAGCGCATGGAAGGAGGGCAGGGGCAAAAAAGTCCGTGCATTATACGAGGAGCCCCGGTTTGCCGCCCGTAATGCCGCCCCCATGATTTACAGGGCCTTGCTTTACACCTGTCATTGTTGTTGTTAGGATCTCATGTAGATTGTTGTAAGTGCGCCTAACGTAAAGAATTTTCAGGACTTTTTGTGATCGACCTATCCTTTCTCAGCCCCAGGGCGCGGCCCTTGATCGGTGTCGACATCTCGTCGTCGTCGGTCAAGATGGTCGAGTTGTCCGCCGTTTCCGGAGGGGGGTACCGGGTCGAACGCTACGCGGTCGAGGCGCTGCCCCGGGAGGCGGTGTCCGACGGCAACATCGCCAACCTCGAGGCTGTCTCCGAAGCGATCCGCCGGGCCTGGCGTCGTCTCGGCACCAACACCAAGTTCGTCGCGCTGGCGCTGCCCGCCTCGGCAGTGATCACCAAGCGGATCATCCTGCCCGCCGGCCTGCGCGACCAGGAGCTCGAGGTGCAGGTCGAGTCAGAGGCCAACCAGTACATCCCCTTCGCCCTCGACGAGGTCAATCTCGACTTCCAGGTGATCGGCCCGGCGAGTTCCGGCGCAGAGGAAGACGAAGTGCTGATCGCCGCCTCGCGAAAGGAGAAGGTCGAAGACCGGGTCGCCGCCGCCGAAGCCGCTGGGCTCAAGGCGCTGGTGATGGATGTCGAGTCCTACGCCGCGCTGTCGGCCTTCGAGCTCGTCCAGGCCCAGCTGCCCGATCAGGGGGAGGACAAGATCATCGCTCTCGTCGATGCGGGGGCCAACGTCATGAATGTCTCGGTGCTGCGCAACGGCGTGCAGGTCTATGCGCGGGAGCAGGCTTTCGGTGGCTTCCTGCTGACCCAGGACATCATGCGGCATTTCGGCATGTCCCTCGAAGAGGCTGAGGGCGCCAAGCGCAACAGCTCGCTGCCCGAAAACTACGAATCCGACCTGCTGCGCCCCTTCATGGACGCCCTCGCGCTCGAAGTGTCCCGGGCGCTGCAGTTCTTCTTCACCTCCACCCAGTTCAATCAGGTCGACCACATCGTGCTCGCCGGCGGCTGTGCCGTCATCCCGGGCCTGGCCGAGACGGTGGCGGGGCGCACCCAGGTGGATACCCTGATCGCCAATCCCTTCGCGAACATGAGCCTCAGTTCCAAGATTCGCACGAAAAACCTGACGGCTGATGCCCCGGCGCTGCTGGTGGCCTGCGGGCTGGCCCTGCGGAGGTTCGATTCGTGATCCGCATCAACCTGCTCCCTCACCGGGAAGAGAAACGCAAGGCGCGGCGCCAGCAGTTCATCCTGTT
>JAEUNU010000216.1 GCA_016789125.1 Zoogloea sp.
TCTTGAGCATTTCCATGACGCCGTTCGGCGTGCAGTGCACGAAGGCTTCCTGCCCCTGGGACAGGCGCCCGACGTTCTCGGCGTGAAAACCGTCCACGTCCTTTTCGACGGAGATCGCTTCCAGCACGGCTTTTTCGTCGAAGTGCTTGGGTAGCGGCAGCTGGACCAGGATGCCATGCACCGACGGGTCGGCGTTGAGTTCGGCGATCTTGCCCAGCACGTCGGCGGGGGCCGCGTCCTGGGGGTATTCGAACTTGAGGGACTTGATGCCGGCCTTCTCGCAGCCGGCCACCTTGTTGCGCACGTAGACCGCCGAGGCGGGATCGCCGCCCACCAGGATCACCGCGAGGCAGGGCTGGGTGCCCTGGGCCGTCAGCGCGGCCGCCTTCGTGGCGAGTTCACCGCGAAGCTTCGCGGAAAGCGCGTTACCGTCAATAATGCGAGCCGTCATGCCCCACCGCCCTCAGAAAAACCCGAGAGTCTACCACGACTTAGCTGCGCTCACCGCAGTCCCGCGGCACGGGCCGGGCGAGGCTCAGGCCGGCACGCAAGCCTGCCCGACCAGCGCGGAGGCGCGCTCGCGCCCGGCATCGAAGGCGCGCATGTTCATCTCGAGCAGGCCCGGCTTCTTGTGGGCAAAACGCGCCGCCACTGCCTCCCGCAGCACCGCCGCCGGAAACGGCAGGTGGTCGGACATGGCGCCGAGCATCACGGTGTTGCCGAGGCGGATGTCGCCGAACTCGAGGGCGATCTCGGCGGCGTCGAAGGCCTGCAGCGGCACGCCGAGGGCGCGCAGCTGGCCGACCGGGTCGTCCGGATAGTCGAACACGCCGCACTCGACCACCGGCGGCGACAGCCGCGAGGTGTTGGTGAGCACCGGCGCGCCGGGGCGCAGCATGTGCACCCAGCGCAGGGTTTCGGCGGCCTCGAAGCCGACCAGCAGGTCGGCCTCGCCCGGGGCGATCTGGGGCGACAGCACCTTTGCGCCGAAGCGCAGGTGGGAGACGACCACCCCGCCCCGCTGGCTCATGCCCGCCACTTCGGTCTTCTTGGCGTCGAAGCCGAGGGCCAGCGCGGCTTCGGCGAGGATCTCGGTGGCGGTCATCACGCCCTGCCCGCCGATCCCGCAGACGAGGATGTTGGTGTTGCGGCTCATCAGGCCTTCCCTCCTTCACGTTGCATGAAGCGCAGCGGCACCACCGGCACCGAATGGGAGATGGCCTCCGGCGCGCAGGGCTGCACGCACAGGCCGCAGCCGGTGCACACGCTGGTCTCGATGCGCACGAAGGCGAGATCGACCTCCTTGCCCGAGGCCTTGACCTCCTTGCCGCGGCGGGTCACGTGGATGGCCGGGCAGCCCACGTCGAGGCAGTTGCCGCAGCCGGTGCATTTGTCTTCGGTCACCGCGTAGGGCGGCGTCTTTTTGTAGTCGTCGATCAGCACGCAGGGGCGGTCGGTGATGATCACCGAGGGCTCCTCGATCTTGGTCTCCTCGCGCAGGGCCTTGAAGAGCACCGGCAGCTGGTAGGGGTCGACGACGCGGATGCGCTCCTTCTTGACGCCGAGTGCCTCGCAGATGCGGGGAAAGTCGACCCGCGGCGCCTCCAGCCCGTGGATGTCGCGCCCGGTGGCCGGGTTGTCCTGACCGCCCGTCATGCCCACCGCGCGGTTGTCGAGGAGCAGGATGGTGACGTTGCCCCGGTTGTAGGTGATGTCGAGCAGGCCCTGCATGCCCATGTGCATGAAGGTCGAGTCGCCGATCACGGCGACGATCTTCTTGTTCTGGTCGGCCTCGCCGCGGCCCTTGTCCATGCCCAGCGCCATGCCCATCGAGGCGCCCATCGAGATGCAGGTGTCGAGGGCGTTCCAGGGGTGGCCGGCGCCAAGGGTGTAGCAGCCGATGTCGCCCGAGATGATGAGGTTGCGCAGCTGCGACAGGGTGTAATAGATGCCCAGGTGCGGGCAGGCCACGCACATGGTGGGCGGCCGCGGGAAGACCTGCTGGGGCGGCAGTACCGGCGCGTCGGCCACCACGTCGCCGCGCAGCCTGGCGATGCCGCGGCGGAGCACCTCGGGGGCGAGTTCGCCCAGGCGCGGCAACAGGTTCTTGCCTTCGCAGGGGATGCCGGCGGCGCGGAGTTCGTTTTCCAGAAGGGGCTCGGTTTCTTCGACGACGATCAGGGTTTCGACCTGGGCAGCGAGCTCGCGCACCTTGGCCATCGGCGGCGGGTAGCTGAGGCCGAGCTTCAGCACCGGCGCGTCGGGGAAGGCCTCGCGCACGTGCATGTAGGCCGGGCCGGAGGTGACGAAGCCGATGCGCCGGTCGCTGCCGGGCTCGAGGCGGTTGAGGAGCGAGGCTTCGGCCTCGGCGGCCAGGGCAGCCTCGCGCTCGAACATCAGCGGCAGGCGCGGCTTGGCGTTGCCAGGCACCATCACCCAGCGCCGCGGGTCTTTGGTGAAGCCGCCGGGCTCATGGGTTTCGGGGGCTGACAGCTCGACCCGCCCCTTGACGTGGCAGATGCGGGTGGTGAGGCGCAGCAGCACCGGCACCTTGAAGGCTTCGGACAGCCCATAGGCGGCCCGGGTCATGTCGTAGGCTTCCTGGGAGTCGGCGGGCTCGAACACCGGGATGTGCGCAAAGCGCCCCCAGAAGCGGGAGTCCTGCTCGTTCTGGGACGAGGACATGCCCACGTCGTCGGCCACGGCGACCACCAGGCCGCCCTCGACGCCGGTGACGGTGAGCGTCATCAGCGCGTCGGAGGCCACGTTGAGGCCGACGTGCTTCATCGCGCTGAAGGCCCGGGCGCCCATCATCGAGGCGCCGAGGGCGACCTCGAGGGCGACTTTCTCGTTGGGCGACCATTCGGCGTAGAGGCCGGGGAAGCGCGCCACGACCTCGAGGATCTCGGTGCTGGGCGTGCCGGGGTAGGCCGCCGCCACGCGGACGCCGGCGTCCCGCAGGGCATGGGCGACGGCGTCGTTACCCGACAGGAACAGGCGGCTCGCCACCTCGGCAGACAGGGCGTTTCCCATGAAGCTGAACTCCGGCTGGTAAAGCCCCGGAGTCTATGGGCATGGGCACGGAGGCAGCTTGAGGCAGGTCAACCAATCGATACAAACAAAACCTATAAATCTAATTTTTGGTATCACTACAACTGCCGACCGCCCTCGATCGCCATCACGTTCTGCACCAGCTCGGCCAGCGACTGGGCGGCCATCTTCTCCATCACCCGGGCGCGGTGCACCTCGACGGTCTTGATGCTGATGCCGAGCACGTCGGCGATCTGCTTGTTGAGCTTGCCGACGATGATCAGGTCGAGCACCTCGCGCTCGCGCTGGGTGAGCTGGTCGAGGCGGCGCGAGACTTCGGCGTCCTGGCGACGGCGGGCGCGGCTCTCCTTCTCGTTGGCCAGGCACTGGTTGACGATGCGCAGCAGCTCGGCGTCGTTGAAGGGCTTCTCGATGAAATCGACGGCGCCCTTCTTGAGGGCCGCCACCGCCATCGGCACGTCGCCGTGGCCGGTGATGAAGATCACCGGCAGCGTGCAGTAGTGGGCGCGAAGGCGTTCGTGGAGTTCTAGGCCGCTCATCCCGGGCATCCGCACGTCGAGCAGCAGGCAGCCGTTGAACTCGGGCCGCCAGACCCGCAGGAAGGCTTCCGCCGAGGCGAAGGCCTCGACCTTGAAACCCTGGGATTCGAGCAGCCAGACGAGGGAGTCGCGCAGGGCTTCGTCGTCGTCGACGAGGTAGATGATCTGTTCAGACAACGGGGATTGCGGTTTCACGGTGAGTCTCCAGGGGCAGCGTGAAGCGGAAGATACAGCCTCCGGCCGGGTTCGCGTCCACCCACAGGCGCCCTTCGTGGAACTCGACGATGGAGCGGCAGATGTTGAGCCCCATGCCCATGCCCTCGGTCTTGGTGGTGTAGAAGGGGGTGAACAGGCGCTCGCGGGCTTCGTCGGAGAGGCCGGGGCCGCGGTCGGCCACCTCGACCTCCACCTGGGCATCATCGACACGGCGGGCCGCGACGGTGACGATGCGCTCGTCGGCCGGCATGTCGCGCATGGCCTCGATGCCGTTCTTGACGAGGTTGAGCACGACCTGCTCGATCATCACCGCGTCGGCAAAAACCGGCGGCAGGTCGGCCGGCACCTGGCTGTGCACCTGGGCGCCGTGGCGCCGGGCGTCGATCTCGACGAAGCCGATGGCGTCCTCCACCACCCCCGCCAGGGCCACCGGGCTGCGCCGCGGC
Organism: Zoogloea sp.; assembly: GCA_016789125.1. Lineage (GTDB taxonomy): Bacteria > Pseudomonadota > Gammaproteobacteria > Burkholderiales > Rhodocyclaceae > Zoogloea. The sequence continues at coordinate 4,253 of JAEUNU010000216.1, forward strand.
TCGCTCTTTTTGACGAACTCGCGCACCCGCCGGATGATCTTGCCGGCCCGCTCGGCCTGGGCGCTGGCCTTCTGCATCGCGGTGAGGATGTCCTCGCGCCGGTATTCGCCCGACTGCAGGCGATTGACGCAGCCGGCCGAATAGTTGGCGATGGCGGCCAGCGGCTGGTTGAGTTCGTGGGCCAGCGTGGAGGCCATCTCGCCCATCGTGATGAGGCGCGAGGTGCGCTGCAGGCGCTCCTGCTGGGCGCGGTTCTCCTCGTCGACGCGCTTGCGGTCGGTGATGTCGGTGGCGATCGCCATGCGCACCACGCGGCCGTCGACCCAGCGGATGGCCCGCTCGCGGATGTGGTACCACCGGCCCGACAGGGCGTTCCGCAGCTCGCCGTCGTAGAGCTCGCGGGGCACGTGGTCGGGGGTCAGGCGGCGCGGGTCCACGTCGTACCACAGGGTGTCGGGCGGGCTGGGCAGGCCGAAGGTGGCGACGATGCGCCCCACCGCGTCGAAGCCGTAGATGCTCTTGAAGGCCCGGTTGGCAAACAGGATCTCGTCGTTGGCGGCGTCGGCCACATAGACCGCCGCGTCGAGGCCGTCGAGCACCGCCACGAAGCGCTCGTGGGAGGCCTCGAGCTCCGCGCGCACCCGCTTCGGCTCGGTGATGTCGGTGATCGAGGCCATCCAGCCCGACTGGTGCCCGTCGCCGTCGATCAGCGGCGAGATGTAGAAGCGGGCGTCCATCTCCTCGCCGTTCTTGCGGCGCATGCGCATCTCGAAGCCGGTGGCCGGCGCGTCGCCGCTGAGCGTCATCGCCAGGTTGTGCTGCAGCGCCTCGATGCTGTCCCGCGGCCAGTAGGGGAAAGGCGCCACCGCGCCGACGAGCTCCTCCCGCGACCAGCCGGTCATGCGGCAGAAGGCCGGGTTGACGTAGATGATCCTGCCGCTCATGTCGATCGCCCGCAGGCCGGTGACAAGGGATTCCTCCATCGCCTGGCGGAAGGCCGACTGGGCCCGCAGCGCATCCTCGGCCGCCTTGCGCCCGGTGATGTCGTGGGCCACGGCGTACATCAGCTTCTCCTCGGGCACCGAGTTAACGCTCCAGGCCAGCCACTTGTAGCCACCGTCGGCACAGCGGCAGCGGTTCTCGAAGGCGCCGGGGGTGCCCGAGGCGAGGCTGCGCAGGTGGGCGACGGTGTCGGCCACGTCCTCGGCGTGGATGAAGTCGAGCAGCGAATGCCCCAGCACCTCGGGCTGCGTGTAGCCCAGCACCCGCTCGAAGGCCGGGTTGCAGCGCCGGAACACGCCGTCGTGGCCGAGCACCGCGAGCATGTCGAGGGACAGGTTGAAGAGCCGGTCGCGCTCCTTCTCGACCCGCACCCGGCTCAGCATGTGCATGCGCAAAAGCCACAGGCTCCACAGCACGATGAAGGACAGCGCGACGATCACCGCGATCGGGAAGCCCTTCGGCAGCTCGCCCTCGGTGCGGTAGGCGATGGCCTGCAGCGACAGCCCGTTGCCGGGCGGGTCGAGGGACACGCCGAAGGCGAAGCTCTCGTCGAGGGAGCGCACCGCCGAGTTGGTGGCCAGCGTCTCGCCCTGCGGGCCGCTGAAGGTGAGCCGGTACTTCTCGCCAAACCAGCTCGGCACCAGGTGGGCCACCATCCGCTCGATGGAATACACCGCGACGACCGCCCCGAGCGGCTTGCGCCCCTCCTGCACCGGCATGTACACCTCGAGCACCGCCATGTTGCGGGCATTCACGTAGGCCTCGCCGTAAACAGCCCGGCCGAGCTCCCGCGCCCGCGCCAGCAGCAGCACCTGCTCGGGCGAAAGGGCGTCACCGACCAGCCAGTCGGTGGTGTCGAAGGGCGCGGTCCACTTCACCCGCAGGTCGGCCGCCACCCACACCACATTGACCAGCTCGGGGTTGTTGGCGATGTGCTGGTTGGCACGCACCTGGAAGGTGTCGGCGTCGAGCGTGCCGGCGGCCCGCTCGCGGGCCAGCTGCCCCAGGAAATCCTCGGTGCCCTGCATGTGCAGGCGCATCGTCTGCTCGGCCCATTGCACGTCGCGGGCCAGGGCGTTGCGCTGGGTCTCGCCCTCCTGGCGCTGCAGCACCCAGACGAGCACCAGCATCGCCAGCGCGAAGATCAGCACGGCAATGTAAGGCGCCGACCAGTACCAGTCGGGACGGGCGGCGCGGGATGCGGCGGGCACCGCGGAGGGGGAAAGATCGTCGTTTGGCATGTCCCGGCATCGTGCTGGCGGAAGCGCCTGCGGGGCATAGGGAGTTTCCCTAACCGGGCAGGACAGGCGCAAGGGCGACCGGGCGTCGGAAAGGCATCGCAGCGGCCGGCCACAGAACCTGTTTACTTTTACAGCTACATGCCATTAAGATTACTTCAAACGCATCAAATAAGGCAGCTCCCCACCCCACCGGCGGGCACTGCAATGGCACGGGCAGGCATTAAGCCCATGCTCGCGCAGCCACGCCCTCAAACCAGCAAAGGAAGGCCGGATGCCGACCTCTTCGACCCCGGGCCCCGCCGGGCTCCTTCATGCATGGCTGCAGAGCCTCGGCCTCAGCCAGGACAACCGCCCCCTGCGGCTGCGCCTCGGTGGGGGCGGCACCTCACTCCTGCCCACGCTGCTGGTCCACCGCTTCCACGTCGACGAAAGCTCCTGCGCGGCCACCAGCCTGCGCATGCGCCTCCTGTGCATTGCCAGCCGGGCCGACATCCCGCCCCGCCAGTTCCTGGGCCAGCCCGTGCAGCTCCAGGTGGTCACCGACAGCGGCCGCCTGCGCGCTTTCAACGCCCTCATCGTGCGCGCCCAGCCGGGGCAGTTCGACGGCAGCCTGCAGACCTGGCTCATCGAAGCCGTCGATGCCTGCGCCTTCATGGACGCCGGCCGCAACAGCCGCATCTACCTGCGCAAGAGCGTCATCGAGATCACCGAGCAGCTCCTCGGCGAATGGCGCGCACGCAGCCCGGTGCTGGCCGCCAGCTTCGACTTCGACACCCGCCAGCTCAGGCACGACCGCTACCCCCAGCGGGAGATGAGCATCCAGTGGAATGAATCCGACCCGGCCTTCCTGATGCGCCTGTGGCGCAAGCATGGCATCGCCTGGGGCGTTCGGGCCGAGGCCGACGCCAGCCCCACCGACCCGCCGCGCCACACCCTGGTGCTGGTCGACGACAGCGCCCAGCTCCCGGCCAACCCGGCCGGCCGCCTGCGCTGCCATACCGGCACCGCGGTTCAGGATCGGGATGACATCACCCTGTGGAGCCCCGTCGGCCGCATCGTCCCCGGCCTTGTCGAGCGCGCCGCCTGGGACTACACCCAGCAGCAGCCGCTCCGCGCCGACACCCGCTCGATGGCCCAGCTCGGCGAGCAGGGCGACGCCCTCGCCCGCGCCCTCTCCGACGTCCGCATCGAGCCGCCCCACTGGGCCGACGGCAACAGCCACCACCAGCAGCTCACCCTGCTGCGCATGCAGCACCACGAGATGAACGCCGCCGGCGTATCGGGCGCCAGCACCGCACGCGACCTGGCCTGCCTCACCTGGGCCGCCATCGACGAACTCCCGGGCGGGCTGCCACTCAGCCCCCCGCCCGAGGCCATCGACAACGAATTCCTGTTCACCCAGGTCAGCCACTGGGGCTGCAACAACCTCCCCAAAGACGTCTCCGACTCCCTCGACAGCCTCATCGCCGCCAGCGGCTGGGAGCTGGCGCGCCCCAACATCGGCCAGCACGACGAATCGCGCCGCTACGCCAACACCTTCTGCGCCATCCCTCGCCACACCCCGCTCAGCCCGGCCTTCGACCCCGCCCTGCACTGGCCCAGCCTGCCCCCCATGAGCGCCGTCGTCGTCTGCCCGGAGGGCGAGGAGGTGTATTGCGACGAACACGGCCGGGTGCACGTGCAGTTCCAGGGCCTGCGGGCCACCGACCACAGCCACGCCGGCGGCGCCGGCACCAGCGGCACGCCCCGCGACAGCGCCCCCGTACGGGTCGCCACCCCCGCCGCCAGCGCCCGCCAGGGCTTCATCCAGCTCCCTCGCCGGGGCGACGAGGTCATTGTGTCGTTCATGGGTGGCGACCCGGACAAGCCCATCATCACCCACGCGGTGCACAGCCCCGCCAATCCGCCGCCCCGCTTTCACGACAGCGGCAGCCTGCCCGGCAACCGCCATATTTCCGGCAACCGCACGGTCGAGATCAAGGGCAGCCGCGCCACCCACGTCCTCCACGACAGCACGCCGGGGCAACCCCGGTTCCAGGCCCACTGCGACTTCACCCACAGCCAGCTCAACCTCGGCTACATCGTCCATCCCCGCCAGGACGGCAAGGCCGAACCCCGCGGCGAGGGCGTCGAGCTGCGCACCGACGGCGCCGCCGCCACCCGCGCCGCCCGCGGCATCCTGCTCAGCGCATGGAAGCGCCTCGACAGCAGCGGCGGGCAGCTCGACTACGCCGAAGCCCTGGCTCTGATGGAGTCCGGCCTCGAGCTCTTCAAGAGCATGGGCGACTACGCCGCGCGGCACCAGGGCAGCGCCACCGACAGCCAGGGCCAGGCCGAACTCCAGGCCCTCGCCCAGAAATGGGAAGGCGGCACCAACACCGCTCCCAAGGCCGAGCCCGCCGACACCGCCTTCATCGCCCTCACCGCACCGCAGGGCATCGTCCACACCACCCCCGAGACCATCGCGCAATACGCCGGGCGCAACGCCGACACCGTCGCCCAGCACCACGTGCAGATCACCGCCGGCCAGCACTATGCCGTCAATGCCGGCCAGGGCATCCGCCAGTTCGCCCACGGCGGCGGCATCCAGCACATCGCCCACCAGGGTGAGTTCCTCATGCAGAGCCAGCACGACAGCACCCGCCTGGAATCCGCCCGCAACATCACCCTGAACGCCGGCGAGGAGGCCCGCATCACCGCCCGCAGCATCACCCTGGTAGCCGAGGACGGCAGCTTCATCAAGATCGGCGACGGCATCACCCTCGGCACCAAGGGAAGCATCAAGCAGCACGCCACCAGCTTCCCCCACAGCGGCCCGCAGACCATCGCCGCACAGAAGCCCGAGTTCACCCAGGAGGCCGTCCAGGCCAGCTTCGTCCTGCGCCGCAACGCCGCCAACCCCCTCAGCCCGCCCCTGCCCGACCAGCCTTACAAGATCGAGATGTCCGACGGCAGCATCGTCGAAGGCATCACCGACGCCGAAGGCCGCACCCGCCTCACCGAGCGGGACGCCATGCACATCGCCACCATCAGCGCCGGGAGCAAGGCATGACCAGGCCCAAGGCACGCTATCCGAAAGCCGACTTCCCGATCTTCCGGCAGACCGCGGTGCTCAGCACCAGCACCCTCGCCAAGTGCGTCGATGTTCCCGCCGAGCACGTGGGCACATGCATCGTGGTGCACGGCGTCAACGACGTGGGCAACAGCTACCAGGCCGTCGAAGAAGGCCTCCTCGAAGGCCTCGCCCGACGCATGGGCTGGCAGCCAGATGAATCCAAGAACTGCCAGCCGCCGTACACCGCCGCGGAATACCGCATGCCTGGCCTTGAGGACAGCAAGAAGCTGGAAGCCGACCCGGACGCGGTGTTTTTCAAACGCAGCGTCAAGCCCGCAACGTATAGCCCGGTGATTCCGTTTTATTGGGGGTATCGGGACGCAAAGTCGGACCGGAACCGAACCATCAACGGCCAGTTGGTGGATGACTACGGCAACCGCCTGGATCTCGACCGCAGCAAGGGCGGCGGCCCCTTCGCCAACGCCACGACCAACCTCGCCGACATGTGGAACCGGGGTACCCCCACCAAATTCAACGGATACGCCGAAAGTCGGTCCCGCGACCCATATCGCCCGCTGCGCGGTGGCCCGGGGCGGATGTACTTCGTGCTGGCCGCCCAGCGCCTGGCGGCCCTGGTAGCTATGATTCGCGACTACGGCGACGACGTGCCTGAGACCGTCACCATCATCGCCCACAGCCAGGGCTGCCTCGTCTCGCTGCTGGCCCAGGCCTTCCTGATGGAAGAAGGCGAACAACCCGCCGATACACTCATCCTGACTCACCCGCCGTACGGGCTGGAGCCCCACTTTCTTGAGCATTTCAATCGGGAGAAAGGAGGAGAGAACAAAAAGACAGACCGGAATGACAAGAACGCAAAGGACAAAGAAAAGGACACACCCGCGGATCGCGGCGGCGAAGACAGTGCCATGCAAGGCCTCTACGACGCCCTCGAAGGCCTGCAGAGCGTCCGCGCCCGGCTCGACACCCTGATCAACATCGTTCGCGGCGTGGCTGCCAAGCGCAAGCCCACCTGGAGCGACGACGAACTCCAGCGCATGAAACGCGACGGCCTCCACACCAAAGCATGGGATGTCGCGAAAGACCGGGACAACCGGGGCAAGGTCTACCTCTACTTCTGCCCCGAAGACATGACCGTCGCGCTGCCTAACGTGCAGGGCATCGGCTGGCAGGGGGTTCCCTACGACCTTGAGGACGAAGTCTCGGGAATCTTGCGTAAGCCCCTCAAAGAACTCGGATCGAGCTTCCTGCAGCGTGTGTTCACCCGCAAACAGCGCAAGGTGGGCGGCAAGCTGGAAGCCTTTCCTGTCGGCCTTCCTCCACAGGACTTCATTCTCCGCCCCAAGGGCGAAGACGATCGCGCCCACGCCGACGGTGATGTCACGACCCTCCGTTCCCATCTGCCGGAATACGATCCAAGCCTCGAGAAAAGCACCGACCCCGAAGACATTCTCGCCTTGCGCGCGGCGCAACGTCTAATTAACGGCGAGGCGCTCAAGCCCCCACACACCGCCGACCTCCACGGCGGCAGCGACCCCGCTGCCAAGCAGAGCAAGCGCGAGAGCGTCGACCCCATCGACGCCGCCATCGCCGTCACCAGCGACTATGGGCTCCGAGCAAAGCGCCAGGAAATCATCCGCGACCCCCGGCCAAGAAACACGGGTTTCTTTGAAGATATCGCAACCAAGCTGTTCTTCACTTGGCTCGACAAAGACGAGTTGGCCGACGTCAACACCCGACTCAACAAGGGCAAGGCGGAAGAAGACCAGTCAAAGGTCACCGACGCCATGTACGTGGGCGACCAGCGCCTGCGCATCACCCGCCTCGAGACACCCAAGGAAGCCCGCCTGCGCCACCAGCAGGCAACCAGCGCCCGCTCATTCCACGGCGCCATCTGGGGCAGCAAAGCCAACCACGCCAGGGTCACCGCCTACGACCTCGCGATTGGCCGAGGCCGCGCTGTCACGGATCCGGAGTTTTATCGGTATCTGTGCGCGGTGGCGGACTGGAGGCTTAAGAAGCCCAGAAAAGGGGATCCCGTCCGGCCCGGCATTCTCACTTGGAACGAATTTAGTTTGACCCACAAGCGCTACTTGGACGTTGAAGACGAGTCGCGCAGGGCGATCATCGAGGGCAGCTCGGACTACTATTCAAAAGGCATTCTTCCAGATTTTGTCAAATCCATCGCCGAACGCCCAAAGGTCGTCATCGCTGAAACCACCGACGGTCGGAGTCCTCCCTCGAAAAAGCCAGGAAGCTGACATGACGGCCGCAAACGATAGAATGAATGCAAAACGCAAACGAAGCTGGAAACATCCGACGATCTGGAGCTCACTGCTGTTCATCCTCCCCTTGGCAGCCTGGACGCTCTACCTGATACAAGCCGATCTACCCGTCTTCAGCAACCCGGAGGTGAGTTCGATGGAGAAATGGAAAACCTGGCTGAGTCTCCCGCTGCTAGCCACCTGCCTGGCCCTCCTCGCCCAGTGGGCCTGGAGTAACGTAAGCGAGACCCGGACCGAAGCCAGGGTCAAGGCGCAAAACGACGCACAAGAAGCCAATGCTGCACCCCTTGCAAAGGAAGTCCCCCGCGAGTTCGTCCTCGAAGTCATCGGCCTCGGTGTCTCCCTCGACAAGCACCGCCAAGGCAAACTTTGGGATGCGCTGCAGAAAGGTCATCCCTTTGGGACGATCCGTGAACAGGATCCCGAGAAATATGCCTGGACCGGGTCAGACAAGCTTGGCGAGGAAGGCGGTGCCAGCGCATCGGCATTGACGAACGGGATTGGCGGTCTGCCGATGTACTGGCCGGCCCCTTCGTTCTATGCATCGAATCCCATCGATGATCCGAATGACCCATCCTCGGAAACTGATCCCATCATTGGTATCGTCGGCGCCACCGACAGCAACGGCCTCGACCTGACCCTCTTCATCCCCGCGGGCTACATGCTCGCGGACCACCCCGATCGCCTCCTCGAGAAGGCTTTCGCCTTCTTCGACGCACATCCTGATATTCCTTATCTAGTGGTCGCGGCCAGCGACGGTTTGTACTTCCGCCATCTGAACCGCCCACCCGGCAGCCCTCCGCTGCTCTACGACGGCTACTACGTCCCCTCCATGCCGGCCTCCTCGGCCCTCCTCGTCCTCGCCCGCCGCGAGCGGGTCGATACCTTGCGCCCATTTGCCTTCGAAGACGTCAGCCAGGATGAGCGTGGCTCCGTACAGAACCGCAAAGGCCTCGCCCGTCGCCTCCTCCGTGCCCACGACGTTCTCTCCGAACAACTCGGCCAGGCAATGGGCAACGGTCGCCTCGACCGCTGGCCCACCGTCCCCGAGTGGCTCGCCGAGACTGCCC
>JAEUNU010000302.1 GCA_016789125.1 Zoogloea sp.
GAGGCCGCCGGCGCCGACGAAACCCATCACCACCGAGGCACGCACCGCACATTCCCAGCGGTACACGGTGTAGGACAGCAGCTCCCGGGCCGCGTTGGGCAGCAGCCCGTAGGTCAGCGCCGCCAGCCGCCCGCTGCCCGCCTCGAGCAGGCTGCGGGCAGGCCGCGCGTCGGTGGATTCAAGGATCTCGCCATACACCTTGCCGAGCATCCCGCCATAGGTGATGCCCAGCGCCAACACCCCGGCCGCCGGGCCGAGGCCGAAGACCCGCACGAAGAGCAGCGCCCACACCAGCTCCGGCACGCCGCGCAGAACCGCCAGCAGCATCCGCGCGGCGGCGCGCAGGGCCTGGCCAATCCAGCCACGCCGCCCCGGCCCGATGGCCGCCACCGACAGGCTGCGAGTGAGCACCAGGCCCAGCGGCACCGCCAGCAACACCGCCACGGCAATGCCGACGGTGGCCATCGCCAGGGTATCCACGGTGGCCCGCCCGAGCAGGGCAAGGAAGTCAGGCGAGGTCTCGAGGGGCAGGAAGCCCGCCAGGAAGTTGCCCATCGCCGCCAGGTTGCCCGGCTCGAAGAGCGCCGCCGGGCGGAAATCGGCGAGACGCAGCAGCGGCCACAGCAGCACCAAGGCCGCCAGCGTCCAGCCCAGGCGTGGCAGCGCGGCGGGGTCGCGGGGGCTGGCGCTCATGCGCAGCGCAGCGGGGGGAGGCTGCCGGCCGCAGGCACGGCTTCGGGCGCTGGCGCGTCGGCCAGCGGCAGCCCGCCCTCGGCGGCGTACAGCTCGCGCAGCAGGGCTTCGCTCACCTGCCCGGCCGGCAGGTCGAAGAGGATGGCCCCGTCCTTGACGCCCACCACCCGCGGGAAGTAGCGCAGCGCCAGGTCCACCGCGTGCAGGCTCGCCACCAGGGTCACGCCACGGCGGCGAGCCTCGTCGTTGAGCAAGGCCACGGTGAGTTCGGAGAGGGCCGGGTCCATCGCCGAGACGGGCTCGTCGGCGAGCAGCAGCTCGGGCTGCTGGTAGAGCACCCGGGCCAGGGCGACCCGCTGCAGCTGGCCGCCGGAGAGGCGGTCGCAGCGGTCATACAGGCGCTCGGCCAGATCGAGCCGGGCCAGCTCGCGGCGGGCGCCGTCCGGGTCGACGGGCCAGACCAGCGAGGCGAGGGATTTCCACAGCGGCCACTGGCCCAGCCGCCCGGCCAGCACCGCGGTGACGACCCGCTGCCGCGGCGGGATCGGCGGCGCCTGGTGGACGACCCCGATGCGCGCCCGCAGCCGGCGCAGATCCCGCGGCGAGGTGGCCCACGGCGCGCTGCCGAGCAGCTCGACCCGCCCGCAGTCAGGCCGCAGGCTGGCCGCCAGCACCCGCAGCAGAGTGGTCTTGCCGGCCCCCGAGGCGCCGATCAGGGCCACGCGCTCGCCCGTCGCGACCCGCAGGTCGACGCCAGCCAGCGCCCGGTGGCCGTTGGCGTGGGTGAAACCGACGCCTTCGAGCGTGAAGCTCATTGTTCGAATTCCTTACCGCGAGGCCGGGGCTGATCGCTCCGCCCCCGCCGCCACCCTTACTTGAGCAGCCCGGCCGCGTGGGCCGCCGATTCGATGCCCTTATAGTTCTCGGCCTTGGTCGGGATGAACTTGCTGGCCCGCTGCAGCGCCATGATGTCCTTGTGGGCCGGGTTGGCCGCATCGAGCTTCAGGAAGGCGTCGCGGAGCCTGGCCTGCAGCTTCGGGTCGAGGTCGCCGCGCACCGTCCAGTTGTAGTCGAAGTAAGGCGGCGTGGTGGCAAAGACGCGCACCTTGGTGGTGTCCACCTTCTTCTGCTCGACCAGCTTGTCCCACACCGAGGCGTTGAGCACCCCGGCATCCACCTTGCCGGCCTGCACGAAGGCCACGGTGGCGTCGTGGGCGCCCGAGAAGGCGGTGTTCTTGAAATCCTTGTCGGGGTTGATGCCTTCCTGGCCGAGGAAGTAGCGCGGCATCAGGTGGCCCGAGGTGGACGACGGCGCGCCGAAGGCGAAGGTCTTGCCCTTCAGGTCGGCAAAACCCTTGATGCCCTCGCTGGCGGTGATGAACTTCGAGGTGAACCTGGCGTCCTCGGCGCGCTGCACCAGCGGCACCGCGGTGCCCTTGGTGCGGAGGCTGGCCTGCACGAAGGTGAAGCCACCCAGCCAGGCCATGTCGATCTTGCGGGTCGCCAGCGCCTCGACCACCGCCGCGTAGTCGGTGACCGGCACGAAGCTGACCTTCATCCCGGTTTCGGCTTCCAGGTAGGCCCCCAGCGGGGCGAACTTGCGCTGCAGCTCGGTGGGCGCCTCGTCGGGAATCGCCGACACCCGCAGCACCTCCTCGGCCTGGGCGGCGAGGGGCAGGGCACCGATGGCGGCAAGGGCGGAGACGGCGGAAAGGCGGGCGCAGGCACGCAAGAGCGCGCGCCGCGAAACGGGCACGGAAGTCATCGACTACTCCTCAAAAAGGCGCCGCAACGCGACACCAGCCGCCGGGACGGGGGAGAGCGGCCCCGGCTTAATGGAAAAGACTCAAGCGGTGCACAGACCGCGGAGCGGACTATAACGAGGGAAAGCGCCGGAGGAAACAGGCAAGCCAGGGCTTTCCCGCGCAGTGGGGGGCGCCGCGGCAGCCCAAATGGACATTCTGTCGACGAGATGGACAAAATGTCCCGAAAAACTCCGGAAAACGCGGCCAAATCACTGTTTTCAAAAGAGCGCGAGGCTGGCTCAAGGCTTGCAAGGCAGACCCACGCACGTTTGTCACAACAACCGGAGGAGGAAGAGGAAACATGCAACTCTCACGGCGCCAGTTCTTCAAGGTAGCCGCCGGGGGCTTGACCGGATCGAGTCTCGTCGCGATGGGCTTCTCGCCCACCGCCGCGCTGGCCGAAGTCCGCACTTTCAAGCTCGCCCGCAGCACCGAAACCCGCAACACCTGCCCGTACTGCTCGGTAGGCTGCGGCATCATCATGTACAGCCTGGGCGACAAGGCCAAGAACGCCCACGCCGAGATCTTCCACATCGAGGGCGACCCGGACCACCCGGTGAACCGCGGCAGCCTGTGCCCGAAGGGCGCCGGCCTGCTCGATTTTGTGCACAGCAAGAACCGGCTCAAGTACCCGGAAGTGCGCGAACCCGGCAGCAAGGAATGGAAGCGCATCAGCTGGGATGAAGCCTTCACTCGCATCGCCAGGCTGGTCAAGGAAGACCGCGACGCCAACTTCATCGCCAAGAACGCAGACGGCGTGACGGTGAACCGCTGGCTCACCACTGGCTTCCTGGCCGCCTCCGCCTCCAGCAACGAAGCAGGCTACATCACCCACAAGGTGGTTCGCAGCCTGGGAATGCTCGCATTCGACAACCAAGCGCGTGTCTGACACGGCCCGACGGTGGCAAGTCTTGCCCCGACGTACGGCCGCGGCGCCATGACCAACCACTGGTCCGACATCAAGAATGCGGACGTGGTGCTGATCATGGGCGGCAACGCTGCCGAAGCCCATCCCTGCGGCTTCAAATGGGTGACCGAAGCAAAGGCGAAAAACAAGGCCCGGCTGATTGTCGTGGACCCGCGCTTCACGCGCTCGGCCGCGCTGGCCGACCTCTATGCGCCCATCCGCACCGGCACCGACATCGCCTTCCTGGGCGGGGTGATCAACTACCTGATCGCCGGCAACAAGGTGCACATGGACTACATCAAGTCCTACACCGACATGAGCTACCTCGTGAAGGATGAGTTCGCCTTCGCCGATGGCTTCTTCTCGGGCTACGACGCCGAAAAACGCCGCTACGACAAGACCGGCTGGGAATACCAGACGGGTGAGGACGGTTACGTCAAGACCGACCCGACCCTCGAAAACCCCCGCTGCGTCTGGAACCTGCTGAAGGCCCATTTCGCCCGCTACACGCCCGAGATGGTCGAGAAGATCTGCGGCACGCCCAAGGACAAGTTCCTGCAGGTGGCCGAGCTGCTCGCCTCCACCCACACCCCCGACCGGGTGATGACCATCCTCTACGCCCTCGGCTGGACCCAGCACAGCACCGGTTCGCAGATCATCCGCACCGCGGCGATGGTGCAGCTGCTGCTCGGCAACATCGGGCGCGCTGGCGGTGGCATCAACGCCCTGCGCGGCCACTCCAACATCCAGGGCCTCACCGACCTCGGGCTGCTGTCCAACCTGCTGCCGGGCTACATGACGCTGCCCGGCGAGAAGGAAACCGACTACGACGCCTACATCGCCAAGCGCGCGCCCAAGCCCATGCGGCCGGGGCAGCTGACGTACTGGCAGAACTACGGCAAGTTCCACGTCAGCCTCATGAAAGCCTGGTACGGTGCCGCGGCCACCAAGGACAACAACTGGGCCTTCGACTACCTGCCCAAGCTCGATAAGACCTACGACGTGCTGCAGGTCTTCGAGCTGATGCACCAGGGCAAGATGACCGGCTACTTCGCCCAGGGCTTCAACCCGCTCAACTCCTTCCCCAACAAGGCCAAGGTGAGCGCGGCGCTGTCCAAACTGAAGTTCCTGGTCATCATGGACCCGCTGGCCACCGAGACCTCCGAGTTCTGGCAGAACCACGGCGAGTTCAACGACGTGGACCCGGCCAAGATCCAGACCACGGTGTTCCGCCTGCCAACCACCTGCTTCGCCGAAGAAGACGGCGCCATCGTCAACTCCGGCCGCTGGCTGCAATGGCACTGGAAGGGCGCCGAACCCCCGGGCGAGGCCAAGACCGACCCCGAGATCATGGCCGGCCTGTTCCTGCGCCTGCGGGAGATGTACAAGAAGGACGGCGGCGCCTTCCCCGACCCGATCCTCAACCTCAGCTGGGCCTACAAGCTCCCGCATGAGCCCTCGCCCGAGGAGCTCGCCAAGGAGTACAACGGCAAGGCCCTGGCCGACCAGTTCGACGCCAAGGACCCGACCAAGCTCGTCAAGAAGGCTGGCGAGCTGCTGGACGGCTTCGCCCAGCTCAAGGACGACGGCAGCACCGCCTGCGGCTGCTGGATCTTCTCGGGTGCGTGGACCGAGAAGGGCAACATGATGGCCCGGCGCGACACCGCCGACCCCTGGCACAACGGCCAGACCCTGGGCTGGGCCTTCGCCTGGCCGGCCAACCGGCGCATCCTGTACAACCGCGCCGCCGCCGACCCGTCCGGCAAGCCCTGGGACGCGAAACGCAAGCAGGTCTGGTGGGACGCCGCCCAGAGCAAGTGGGTGGGCTCCGACGTGCCCGACTTCAAGGCAGATTCCGCCCCCGAGGACGGCATGGGCCCCTTCATCATGAACCCCGAGGGGGTGGCCCGCTTCTTTGCCCGCGGCATGATGAACGAAGGCCCCTTCCCCGAGCACTACGAGCCCTTCGAGACGCCGATCGGCACCAACCCCATGCACCCCAACAACCCCAAGGCCGTCTCCAACCCGGCCGCGCGGGTCTTCAAGGGCGACATGGAAGCCTTCGGCACCGCCAAGGACTTCCCCTACGCGGCCACCACCTACCGGCTCACCGAGCACTTCCACTACTGGACCAAGCACGTCGAGTCCAACGCCATCACCCAGCCCGAGCAGTTCGTCGAGATCGGCGAGGCGCTGGCAGCCGAGAAGGGCATCAAGGCCGGCGACAAGGTCAAGGTGAGCTCCAACCGCGGCTATATCAAGGCGGTGGCGGTGGTCACCAAGCGCATCAAGCCGCTGCAGGTGGACGGGAAAACGGTGCACCACGTGGGGATTCCACTCCACTGGGGCTTCAAGGGGGTGGCCAAGAACGGCTTCATCACCAACACCCTGACGCCCTTCGTGGGAGACGCGAATACCCAGACGCCGGAGTTCAAGTCCTTCCTCGTCAACGTCGAGAAAGCCTGAGGAGACCGCCATGGCACTGCAATCACTGGACATCGCCAAGCGCTCGGCCACCACCACCGAACCGCCCCAGGCGCGCAAGACCATCGAGGTCGCCAAACTCATCGACGTCTCCAAGTGCATCGGCTGCAAGGCCTGCCAGGTGGCGTGCATGCAGTGGAACGACCTGCGTGACGAGGTCGGCACCTGTGCCGGCACCTACGACAACCCGCGGGACATGACCGACCAGAGCTGGACGGTGATGCGCTACGCCGAGGTCGAAACCGAGGAGCGCGGCCTCGAGTGGCTGATCCGCAAGGACGGCTGCATGCACTGCGAGGACCCGGGCTGCCTCAAGGCCTGCCCCTCGCCGGGGGCGATCATCAAGTACGCCAACGGGATCGTGGATTTCCACCAGGAAAACTGCATCGGCTGCGGCTACTGCGTGAGCGGCTGCCCCTTCAACGTCCCGCGCATCTCGCAGAAGGACAGCAAGGCCTACAAATGCACGCTGTGCTCCGACCGCGTCGCGGTCGGGCTCGAGCCGGCGTGCGTCAAGGTCTGCCCGACCGGCAGCATCAGCTTCGGCTCCAAGTCCGACATGAAGGACCTGGCCGCCGAGCGGGTCGCCGAGCTGCAGGAGCGCGGCTTCAAGAACGCCGGCCTGTACGACCCGGCCGGCGTGGGCGGCACCCACGTCATGTACGTGCTCAACCACGCCGACAAGCCCGCGCTGTACAGCGGCCTGCCGGCCGACCCGACGATCGCGCCCACCGTCACCCTCTGGAAGAGCGTCGCCAAACCCCTCGCGATGGCCGGCATGGCCGCCGCGGCGCTAGGCGGCCTGTTCCACTACGTGATGAAGGGCCCGAACGAAGTGTCGAAGGAAGTCGAAGCCGAAGTCGAGCGCGAACTGGAGGGCGAAAAATGATCCGCGATCCGCATGATCTGCAACGCTACACCGCCTCGGAGCGGGCCAACCACTGGATCACGGGCATCTGCTTCATCCTGCTCGCGCTCTCCGGGCTGTCCCTGTTCCACCCGGCGCTGTTCCCGCTCACCATGCTCTTCGGCGGCGGCACCTGGACGCGCATCCTGCACCCCTTCATCGGGGTCGTGATGATGCTGTTCTTCGTGGTGATGTTCTTCCGCTTCCAGGGCCTCAACCGCATGCGCGAGGCCGACTGGGAATGGGTGAAGCGGGCCAGGGAGATGGTCAACGGCGACGACCACAACATGCCGGAGATGGGCAAGTACAACGGGGGGCAGAAGCTGCTGTTCTGGTTCCTCGGCGTCGCCATGCTGGTGCTGTTCGTGTCGGGCATCGTGATCTGGCGGGCGTACTTCTCGGCCAGCTTCCCGATCGGCGTGGTCCGCCTGGGCGCCCTGCTCCACGCGGCCTTCGCCGCGCTGATGATCGCCGCGATCATCGTCCACGTGTATGCCGCCATCTGGGTGCGCGGCACCATCCGGGCGATGCTCTACGGCACCGTCACCCGCGCCTGGGCCAAGCAGCACCACCGGGCCTGGTACAAGCAGATGACCGGCAAGTAAGCCACCCGGGCCCGGAGGCGCACCCGCCCCTCCGGGCCTTTTCAACGGGCCACCGCCCCTCAGGAAACCCCGCAAACATGCCCACCCTCCTCAGCCCTGAAGAGATCGCCACCCAGGCCGGCAGCGAGGCCAGCCCCAACCGGCTGCCCTCGCCCCGCGTCTTTGCCGGGCGGGCCGAGCGCCTGCGCAGCCTCGCCCCGGGCCACGCGATGGCCGACTTCCTCGCCTTCGCGGCCCGCCTCGCCGAGGCCCAGCAAACCCTGCTCGACCGCCGCGGCCCCACCACCCCGCCGGATGAAGCCCAGCTCCGACGCTGCCGCCAGCACGGCATGCCGCCCCTGGACGCCCACGGCGCAGCGCTCCCGGCCGACTGGATGGCCGTGCTCCACGACCTCGCCACCACCGTCGTGCCCCACGCCCCGACCGGCCTCAAGAACGCCATCGCGGCCCTCCCCGACTTCCCCGAAGAGCGCCTCGCCGCCCTCGCCCGGGCCATCCTGCGCGGCGACGAAAACCTCTCCAACCCCGTCGAGCTGGCCCTCGCCCCGCTCATCGGCGCCAGCCTGCAGGTCTTGTGGACCGCCGCCGCCCTCGGGCTCGCCACCACCGACATCCCCACCGGCTTCGAAGGCGGCCAGTGCCCCGCCTGCGGCGCGCCGCCGGTGGCCAGTATCGTGCGCATCGGCGACGCCGGCCACGGCGTGCGCTACGTCACCTGCAGCCTGTGCGCCTGCGAATGGCACGTCACCCGCATCAAGTGCGTGCCCTGCCAGAACACCCGCGGCATCGCCTACCAGGCCCTCGAAGGCGCCAGTGGCCCGGCCCACCGCGCCGTCAGGGCCGAAACCTGCCCCGACTGTCAGGCCAGCCTCAAGATCGTCTCGATGGAAACCGACCCGGCCGTCGACGCCTTCGCCGACGACCTCGCCACCCTCTCCCTCGACATGCTGGTGGACGAAGCCGGCTTCCAGCGCGCCGGCCGCAACCTATTCCTGTTCCTCCCGTAAATCAGGCACCAGCCCGAAACCCCACCCACGACAACCGAGGAGACCTCCACGATGGCGTCCATGGTCCATGGCACCACGTCCGACAGCAATTCGCCGGCCCCCGCAAGCCCCGCCTACCGCGCCCTGCCGAGCCTCGACCGCCTGCTCAGCGCGGCCCCCGCCCTCATCGACCGCCACGGGCGCGCCGAGGCCACCCGCGTGCTCCGCGAAACCCTCGCCGACGCCCGCCAGGCGATAGGCCTCGGCCAGCCGGCGCCCAGCCCCGCCGCCCTCCTCGCCAGCGTCGAAGCCCGCCTCGTCGCCCGCGCCGCGCCGCGGCTCAAGCCCGTCTTCAACCTCAGCGGCACCGTGCTGCACACCAACCTCGGCCGCGCCATGCTGCCCGAAGAAGCCATCGCCGCGATGGTCGAGGCCGCCCGCTCCCCCTGCGCCCTCGAATACGACGTGGCCAGCGGCGGCCGTGGCGACCGGGACGACGTGGTGAACGAACTGCTCCAGGAACTCACCGGCGCCGAAGCCGCGACCGTCGTCAACAACAACGCCGCGGCCGTCTTTTTGCTCCTCAACACCCTCGCCCAGCGCAAGGAGGTCATCGTCTCGCGGGGCGAGCTGGTCGAGATCGGCGGCGCCTTCCGGGTGCCCGACATCATGCAGCGCGCAGGCAGCAGGCTCGTCGAAGTCGGCTGCACCAACCGCAGCCATGCGCGGGATTTCGAAACCGCCATCGGCCCCCGCACCGGCCTGCTGATGAAGGTGCACACCAGCAACTACGCCATCGAAGGCTTCACCGCGGCCGTCGACCAGGCCGAGCTCGCCCGCATCGCCCACGCCCACGGCCTGCCCTTCGTCGAAGACCTCGGCAGCGGCACCCTCACCGACCTCGCCCGCTGGGGCCTGCCCCACGAACCCACGCCGGCCGAAGCCATCGCCAACGGCGCCGACCTCGTCACCTTCTCCGGCGACAAGCTGCTCGGCGGCCCCCAGGCCGGCATCCTGGTCGGCCGCGCCGAGCTCATCGGCAAGATCAAGAAGAACCCCCTCAAGCGCGCCCTGCGGGTCGGCAAGATCACCCTCGCCGCCCTAGAGGCCGTGCTGCGCCTCTACCGCGACCCCGACCACCTGCCCGAACGCCTCGCCACCCTCCAGCTCCTCACCCGCCCCCGCGACGCCATGCTGGCCCAGGCCGAGCGCCTGCGCACCCCCGTCGCCCAGGCCCTGGCCGGCTGGCCGCTCAGCGTCACGATAGAGCCCATGCTGTCGCAGATCGGCTCCGGCAGCCTGCCCGTCGACCGCCTGCCCTCGGCCGGGCTGGTGTTCCGCCCGGTCGGGCGTGGCAGCGGCGTGCTTGGCAAGCTCGAAGCCGCCCTGCGCGGCCTGCCGGTGCCGGTGATCGGCCGCATCGCCGACAAGGCCCTGCACCTCGACCTGCGCTGCCTGCCCCCCGCCGACGAGGCACGCTTCGTGGCCCAGCTCACCGAAGGATTGAGCCCATGCTGATCGGCACCGCCGGCCACATCGACCACGGCAAGACCACCCTGGTGCACGCCCTCACCGGCATCGACACCGACCGCCTGCCCGAAGAAAAACGCCGCGGCATCACCATCGAGCTCGGCTACGCCTATCTGCCGCTGCCCGGCAGCAACGGCTCCCCGGCCCAGGTGGTCGGCTTCGTGGACGTCCCCGGCCACGAGAAATTCGTCCCCACCATGCTCGCCGGCGCCAGCGGCATCGACTTCGCGCTGCTCATCGTCGCCGCCGACGACGGCCCCATGCCGCAAACCCGCGAACACCTGCAGATCCTCCAGCTCCTGGGCGTCCGCCGCGGCGCCGTCGCCCTCACCAAGGCCGACCGCGCCAGCCCCGAACGCCTCGCCGAGGTCAGCATGCAGATCCACGCTCTGCTGGCGGGCGGCGGCCTCGCCGCCGCGCCGGTCTTCCCGGTGTCGGCCCTCACCGGCGCAGGCATCGACACCCTGCGCAGCCATCTCATCGACACCGCCCGCAGCCTGCCGCCCCGCGCCGCGGAAGGCGACTTCCGCCTCGCCGTCGACCGGGTCTTCACCCTGCCCGGTGCCGGCACCATCGTCGCCGGCACCGTTCATGCGGGCCAGGTCGCGGTGGGCGACAGCGTCCGCCTCGCCCCTGTGGGCCGGCTAGCCCGCGTGCGCAGCCTCCACGTGCAGAACCGCCCGGCCGACAGCGGCCAGGCCGGCCAGCGCTGTGCCCTCAACCCCGCCGGGCTGGCGGTGGCCGACATCCGCCGCGGCGACTGGCTCCCCGGCCAGCCCGCGCCGCTGCCCGCCCAGCGCC
>JAEUNU010000268.1 GCA_016789125.1 Zoogloea sp.
CGACGCGCACCTTCCAGGCTCTACGGATTTGCGTCAATCAAGAGCTTGAGGAGCTGTCGCTAGTCCTGCCGCAGGTGGTGGCAGCCCTGGCGCCGGGAGGCCGTCTGGTGGTGATCAGCTTTCATTCCCTCGAAGACCGCATCGTGAAGCGCTTCATGCGCGACGCGTCGCGGCCGCCGCAGCTTCCGGCGCGCCTGCCGGTGCGTGCGGCCGACCTGCCCAAGCCCAAGCTGGCCCTGGTGGGCAAGCCGGTGTGGCCGTCGGACGAAGAGGTGTCGGCCAACCCCCGTTCCCGCAGTGCGGTGATGCGCATCGCCGAGCGGACGGAGGACTGACATGGCTCGTCTGACCGGATTTCTCGTGATGCTGGTGGTGGCGAGCAGTCTTGGCGTCGTCGCCTCCCAGCACCATGCCCGCAAGCTGTACGCGGCCGTCGAGCGCGAGCAGCAGCGTTCCCGCCAGCTCGAAGTCGAGTGGGGGCAGCTGCAGCTCGAGCAAAGCACTTGGGCGGCCCATGCCCGTATCGAAAAACTCGCTCGCGAGAAACTCGCGATGCGCCCACCTCTGCCAGGGCAGATCATCGCCATCGAGGAGCGGCCATGACCAAGGCCAAGAAGGGCGTCACCTTCAACCACAATCCCCTGCTGCGCTCCGAGCTGCCGGCCTGGCGGCCGCGCTTCGTGCTGCTGTGCCTGCTCGGCGGCTCGCTTGCGCTGGTGGGCCGGGCGGCCTACCTGCAAGGGGTTAACGACCAGTTCCTGCAAGCCAAGGGTGAGTCGCGCTACGCCCGCGTGCTCGAGGTACCCGCCACCCGCGGCAAGATCACCGACCGTCAGGGCGACGTGCTGGCGGTGTCGTCGCCGGTCAAGTCGATCTGGGCGATTCCGGAAGACGCCAGGCTGAACCCCGGCCAGGTCCGCCAGCTCGCCGGGCTGCTCGAGATGCCGGTCCAGGAGATCAACCAGAAGCTGTCCGTCGACAAGGACTTCGTGTTCCTGAAACGCCAGGTTTCGCCCGAGCTCGCGGAGCGCATCGCCGCCCTCAAGCTACCGGGCATCCACGACCAGCGCGAGTACCGCCGGTTCTACCCCGGCGGCGACGTGATGGCCCACGTGGTGGGTTTCACCGGCGTCGACGACAAGGGCCAGGAGGGTATCGAGCTCGCCTTCGAGGCGGCGCTGGCCGGCAAGCCCGGCTCCCGGCGCGTGGTGAAGGACCGTCGCGGCAACGTGGTCGAGGACGTGCAGTCGATCCGCCTGCCCCAGGATGGCCGGGAGGTGGCGCTGGCCATCGACAACAAGATCCAGTACCTCGCCCACGCCGCGCTGAAGCAGGCCATGACCGACCACAAGGCCAAGGCGGGCGGGGTGGTGGTGATCGATGCCAAGAGCGGCGAGATCCTCGCCCTCGCCAACGCGCCCACTTACAACCCCAATAACCGGGTCAAGCTCACCGGCGACCAGTTGCGCAACCGGGCCCTGACCGACACCTACGAGCCCGGCTCGACGATGAAGCCCTTCACCGCTGCCCTGGCCCTCGAAAAGGGCAAGGTTACCGCCAACACGATCATCAACTGCGCGCCGGGCCGCATGACCATCGGCAGCGCGACGATCTCCGATGCGCACCCCCATGGGGCGCTGTCGGTCACCCAGGTGATCCAGAAATCCTCCAACATCGGCGCCGCCAAGATGGCCCTGAGCTTCCCGCCCGAGACGATGTGGAAGATGTTCGACGACCTGGGCTTCGGCTCCCCGCTCAAGCTCGGCTTCCCGGGCGAGGTGGGCGGTCGCCTGCGGCCGGCCAAGAACTGGCGCCCCATCGAGCAGGCGACCATGTCCTACGGGCACGGCATGTCCGTCAACCTGATGCAGATGGCCAACGCCTACCAGGTCTTCGCCCGTGATGGCGACATCGTTCCGCTGTCCCTGTCGCGCGTGGACACGCCGCCGGTGCACGGCACCCGGGTTTTCTCGCCGCAGACCGCCCGTGAGGTCCGCCAGATGCTCGAGACCGTGGTGCAGCCCGGCGGCACTGCCCAGTTGGCCAACGTGCCGGGCTACCGGGTCGGCGGCAAGACGGGCACCTCGATGAAGCTCGTCGGTGGCCATTACGCCAACCGCTACGTGGCGTCCTTCGTCGGCATCGCACCGATCTCCGATCCGCGCCTGATCGTCGCGGTGATGATCGACGAGCCCAGCAACGGCAAGCGCTACGGTGGTGAGGTGGCTGCGCCGGTCTTCGCCCAGGTGACCGGCGGTGCCCTGCGCACCCTCGGCGTGGCGCCGGATGCGCCGCTCAAGCCGCTCCAGGTCGCCCGCGGAGCCGCCGCGCCTGTCCGGGAGGCCATGTGAGCCTGACGCCCCAGCAGCAAGCCCAGGATGTCCTGGCGCGTCTCGCCGCCGAAGGTGTCGACGTCCGTCGTCTGTGTGTCGATTCCCGTCAAGTGATGGCGGGCGATGTCTTTCTGGCCTGCCCCGGCCACCGGGTCGATGGCCGGCGCTTCATCGCCGACGCCGTCCATGCCGGTGCCGCGGCGGTTCTGTGGGAGCGCGGCGGGCATGTATGGGACGGCAGTCTGCAGCTGCCCAACATCCCGATCGACGGGCTGGCGTCCCTGGCCGGCCACCTGGCCCACGAGGTTTACGGGCGCCCCTCCGAGTCCCTGTGGCTGGTCGGCGTGACCGGCACCAACGGCAAGACCTCCGTCACCCAGTGGCTGTCCCGCGCCTTCACGGCCCTCGGCCGCAAGTGCGGCGTCATCGGCACCCTGGGCATCGGTTTCCCGGGTGCCCTGTCGTCCAGCCTCAACACCACGCCCGACAGCCTCACTCTCCACCGCACACTGGCCGAGTTCCGCGAGGCGAAGGCCGACGTGGCGGCGATGGAGGTTTCGTCCATCGGCCTCGACCAGGAACGCCTCAACGGGCTCCACTTCGATGTGGCGGTGTACACCAACCTCACCCGCGACCATCTCGACTACCACGGCAACATGGAGCGCTACGGCGCCGCCAAGGCCCGCCTGTTCGACATGCCTGGCCTGCGCGCCGTGGTGCTCAACCTCGACGACCACTTCGGTGTCGAGCAGGCCCGCCGCCTCGCCGGCCGCGGACTGCAGGTGATCGGCTACACCCTCAACCCCACCAACGCCGACGTGGCGCCGGTGAACCGCCTGATCGTCGCCGAGCGCCTCACCACCACCGCAGCCGGCATCCGCTTCACGGCCCGCAGCGGCAACGAATCGGCCGACCTCTACCCGAACCTCGTCGGGCAGTTCAACGTGTCCAACCTGCTGGCGGTGATCGGCACCCTGATGGCCTCCGGTTTCTCCCTCGAGGACGCGGTAACGGTAGCCGAAGACCTGACCCCGCCCCAGGGCCGCATGCAGACCCTCGGTGGCGTCGGCGACCCGCTGGTGGTGGTGGACTACGCTCACTCGCCCGATGCCCTCGAGCAGGTGCTCACGGCAGTCCGCCCGACCGTGAAGGCTCGCAACGGGCGCCTCGTCTGCGTGTTCGGTTGCGGTGGCGACCGTGACCCGGGCAAGCGCCCGCTGATGGGCGAGGTTGCCAGCCGCCTGGCCGACCAGGTCGTGCTGACCAGCGATAATCCCCGCGGTGAAGACCCGGGCCTGATCCTGCAGGCCATCGCCGCCGGCGCCGGCGCCGGCGTCGAAATCATCACCGACCGGGCCGAGGCGATCCGCCACGCCATCCTGGCCGCCGCCGCAGACGACGTGATCGTCATCGCCGGCAAGGGCCATGAGCCCTACCAGGAGATCAACGGCCTCCGCCACCCCTTCTCGGACGTCGAGCAGACCCGCGCGGCCCGCGAAACCTGGAACGATGCCCAGGGGGAACTCTCATGATGTATCTCCAGGACGCCGCCCTGGCCACCGGCGGCACCGCCGTGGGCGGGCAGGTGCTCTTCTCGTCGGTGAGCACCGACTCGCGGGCGATCAAGCCCGGCCAGCTGTTCGTGGCGCTGCGGGGCGAGAACTTCGACGGCCACGACTACGTCTCCGCGGTGGCAGCCCAGGGCGCCGCCGCCGCGATGGTCGACAAGGCCTGGGCCGCGGCCAACCCGGTGCCGCTGCCCCTGCTGGTGGTGGACGACACGCGGCTCGGTCTCGGCCGGCTGGCGGCAAACTGGCGCAGTCGTTTCAGCCTGCCGCTGATCGGCGTGACCGGCAGTAACGGCAAGACCTCGGTCAAGGAGATGGTTGCCGTCATCCTGCGTGCCCAGGCGCGCCTCGACGGCCTCGACCCCGACCTTGCCGTGCTGGCGACCCGGGGCAACCTGAACAACGACATCGGCCTGCCGCTGATGCTGCTGCGCCTGTCGGGCAACCACCGGGCCGCGGTCATCGAGATGGGCATGAACCACCCGGGCGAAATCGGCTACCTCACCCGCCTGGCTCAGCCCACCGTGGCGCTGGTCAACAACGCCCAGCGAGCGCACCTTCAGGGCATGGGCAGCGTCAATGAGGTCGCGCGGGAGAAGGGTGCGATCTACGATGGCCTGGCCGCCGACGGCGTGGCGGTGATCAACGCCGACGACGCCTTTGCCGGTTACTGGAAGGCTATCAACGCCGGGCGCAAGACGCTCACCTTCGGCCTCTCGCCCGACGCCGACGTGACGGCCGGCTGCACTTCCCACGGCTTTGCCAGCGACCTCGTGCTCAGCGCACCGCAGGGCGAGGCGAGCTTTCGCCTGCAGGTGCCGGGCGTGCACAACGTGCGCAATGCCCTCGCTGCGGCGGCCGCCTGCCTGGCCGCCGGGGTGAGCCTCGAGGCCGTCGCAGCCGGTCTCGGCACCTACACCGGCACGCCGGGCCGCCTGCATCTGCGCAAGGGGCTGGGCGGCGCGGTGGTGATCGACGACAGCTACAACGCCAACCCCGATTCGATGCGCGCCGGCATCGCGGTGCTGGCCGCCACGCCGGGCCGCAAGATCCTCGTGATCGGCGACATGGGCGAGATCGGCGAACAGAGTTTCCAGTACCACGACGAGATCGGCGGCTACGCGAAGAGCGAGGGCGTCGACTTCCTGTTCGGGCTGGGTGAGATGAGCGAAGTTGCGGCGCGCAACTTCGGAGAAGGTGGCTTCCACTTCAGCAAGCTCGACGACCTCGTCGCGGCGGTGAAGGCGGAGCTCAATGAAGATACGGTGGTGCTCGTCAAAGGCTCGCGTTTCATGAAGATGGAACGGGTCGTCGACGCCATTGCGGAGAAGGTTTGATGAGTTCTGGTTGTACGGCTGTCGCCACGGTGTCCTGCGCAACGCTTCCGGGAGGGCGTCATGCTGCTTGAACTGGCCCTGTGGCTCGGCAAGGATGCGCGGTTTTTCAACGTCTTCGGCTACATCACGCTGCGGACGATGCTCGCTGCGGGCACCGCGCTACTGCTCTCGCTGGTCTTCGGGCCGCTGGTCATCCGCTGGCTCGCCGCCAAAAAAATCGGCCAGGCGGTGCGCGATGACGGCCCCAAGTCGCACCTCACCAAGGCCGGCACGCCGACCATGGGGGGCGTGCTGATCCTCATCGCCATTGCCCTCACGACCCTGCTGTGGGGCGATCTCAGCAACAAATACGTGTGGGTGGTGCTCCTGGTGACCCTCGGCTTCGGCGCGGTGGGCTGGGTCGATGACTGGCGCAAGGTGGTCCACCGTGACCCGAAGGGGCTGGCGAGCCGCTGGAAGTACTTCTGGACCTCGGCCATCGCGCTGGGCGCCGCCAGCTTTCTCGGCCTCACCGCGACGCTGCCGGCCCAGCTCGAGCTGATCGTGCCCTTCTTCAAAGCGGTCAGCTATCCGCTGGGCGTGATCGGTTTCATCATCCTCACCTACTTCGTCATCAACGGCACCAGCCACTCGGTGAATCTCACCGACGGCCTCGATGGCCTGGCGATCATGCCGACGGTGATGGTCAGCGCGGCGCTGGCGATCTTCGCCTATGTGGCCGGCCACATGGGTTTCTCCAAGTACCTCGGCGTGCCCTACATCCCGGGCGCGGGCGAGCTGGCCGTCATCTGCGGCGCGATCGCCGGCGCGGGGCTCGGCTTCCTGTGGTTCAACGCCTACCCGGCGGAGGTCTTCATGGGCGACGTGGGCGCGCTGGCCCTTGGCGCCGCGATGGGCACCATCGCCGTGATCGTGCGCCAGGAGATCGTGCTCTTCATCATGGGCGGCCTCTTCGTGGCCGAAGCCCTGTCGGTGATGGTGCAGGTGCTGTATTTCAAATACACCGGCGGCAAACGCATCTTCCGCATGGCGCCGCTGCATCATCACTATGAGCTGGGTGGCTGGAAGGAGACCCAGGTGGTCGTCCGTTTCTGGATCATCACCATCATGCTGGTGCTGTTCGGCCTGTCCACCCTCAAGTTGCGGTAAGCGGACATGGCATCGT
>JAEUNU010000290.1 GCA_016789125.1 Zoogloea sp.
ACCGTCACCAAGGGCCAGGTGCTGGTGCGCCTGTCCAGCCCCCAGGCGCTGGAGCTGCAGCGCGACCGCATCCAGGCCGACGCCCAGGCGGGCCTCGCACGCCAGAGCCTCAAGCGCGACGAGCAGCTCTTCCGCGAAGGCCTGATCGCCGAATCGCGCCTGCAGGCCAGCCGCGCCAACGCCGCCCAGAGCGCCGCCCAGGCCGCCGAGCGGGCCCAGGAGCTCCGCCTCGCCCAGCACAGCGGCGGCCAGACCCTGTCCCTCGTCGCGCCGATCAGCGGCAGCGTGCTCGAACAGCAGGTCAGCGTGGGGCAGCGGGTCGAACAGTCGGCGCCGCTCTACCGCATCGCCCGCCTCGACCCGCTGTCGGTGGACATCCAGGCCCCGCTGGCGGTGGCAAGCCAGCTGCGGGCGGGCTCCACGCTGCGCATCCCGGCCACCGGCGCCAGCGGCGAGGTGATCGCGGTCGGCCGCGCCGTCGACCCGGCCAGCCAGAGCGTGCTGGTGCGCGGCCTCGTCACCCGCGGCGCCGACAGCCTGCGCCCGGGCCAGGCCACCACCGTGGACCTCGACATCGGCAAAGCCACCGCCAGCGCAGTGGTGCAGGTGCCTGCTGGCGCGGTTCTCCACCACGAGGGCAAGCAGTGGGTCTTCGTCGCCGCCACCGAAGGCAAGGCCAGCGGCTACCGGGCGACCCCGGTGCAGCCGGCCGGCCGGGTCGGCGACAGCGTCCTGGTGAATGGCCTGCCGGCTGAGGCCACCATCGCCACCGCCGGCATCGCCGCACTCAAGGCCAACCTGCTCGGCATGGGGCGCTGAGATGCTGTCACTCCTCGTCGAGTTTTCCCTCACCCAGCGCCTGCTGGTGCTGGTGGCCACCCTGCTGCTGGTGGGCGCCGGGCTGCGGGCCTGGAACAACCTGCCCATCGACGCCTTCCCCGACGTCTCCACCACCCAGGTCAAGCTGATCATCAAGGCCCCCGGCATGACGCCCGAGGAGGTCGAGTCGCGCATCACGGTGCCGATCGAGCAGGAGATGCTGGGCATCCCGCACCAGCGCATCCTGCGCTCCACCTCCAAGTACGCGCTGGCCGACGTCACGCTGGATTTCGAGGACGGCACCGACATCTACTGGGCCCGCCAGCAGGTCGGCGAGCGCCTGGCCGGCGTGATGGGCAACCTGCCACCCGGCGCCAGCGGCGGCCTCGCCCCGATCACCACGCCGCTGGGCGAGATGTTCATGTTCACCATCGAAGGCCCGATCTCGCTGCAGGAGAAGCGCACCCTGCTGGATTGGACGATCCGCCCGCAGCTGCGCACCGTGCCCGGCGT
This sequence comes from Zoogloea sp., assembly GCA_016789125.1. Lineage (GTDB taxonomy): Bacteria > Pseudomonadota > Gammaproteobacteria > Burkholderiales > Rhodocyclaceae > Zoogloea. Next base: position 1,333 of record JAEUNU010000290.1, read on the forward strand.
GGCCGACGTGAACAGCCTCGGCGGCGAAGTACGCAGCTTCGAGATCAGCCCCGATCCGGCCGCCCTGGCCGCCCGCGGCCTCAACCTGGGCACGCTGCAGGCGGCCCTCGAGGCCAACAACCGCAACGACGGCGCCGGCCGACTCAGCGAGGGCGAGGAGACCTTGCTGGTGCGCGCCGAGGGCGCCATCCAGACCCTCGACGACGTGCGCGCCATCGTGCTCAAGGGCAACCCCGGCGGCATCGTGCGGGTGGGCGACGTGGCCGAGGTGCGCATCGGCGCCCTCACCCGCTACGGCGCCGTCACCCGCAACGGCGAGGCCGAGGCCGTCGAAGGCCTGGTGCTGGGCCTGCGCGGCGCCAACGCCGGCAAGGTGGTCGAAGGCGTCAAGCAGCGCCTCGCCGAACTGGCCCCGCAGCTCCCGCCCGGCGTCACCGTGCAAGCCTTCTACGACCGCAGCGAGCTGGTCGGGCGGGCGGTGCATACCGTCTCCAAGGCGCTGCTCGAAGCCATCGTGCTGGTGCTGGTGCTGCTGCTGGCCTTCCTGGGCAACCTGCGCGCCGCGCTGGTGGTGGCCCTGATGCTGCCGCTGGCGGCGCTGGCCACCTTCATCGCGATGGGCGCGGTCGGCCTGTCGGCCAACCTGATGAGCCTCGGCGGCCTCGCCATCGCCATCGGCATGCTGGTGGACGCCGCGGTGGTGGTCGTCGAGAACGTCGAGACCCGGCTCGCCGAAGGCGGCGCCGCGGCCCGCCAGCCACTGCTGCACCTGGTCTTCCGCGCCACCCGCGAGGTGGCCGCGCCGGTAGCCTCGGGCATCCTGATCATCGTCATCGTGTTCCTGCCGCTGCTGACCCTCGAAGGCCTGGAGGGCAAGATGTTCGGCCCGGTGGCGCTGACCATCGTGTTCGCCCTGTCGGCCTCGCTGCTGCTGTCGCTCACCGTGGTGCCAGTGCTGGCCTCCTTCCTGCTGAAGCGCGGCGTCGCCCACGAGCCCTGGCTGGTGCGCAAGCTGCAGGCCGGCTACGCGCCGATGCTGGCCTTCGCCCTCGCCCGCGGGCGGCTGATGGTGGCCATCGCCGGCGCCTCGCTGGTGGCCGCCGCCGGGGCCTACCTGATGCTGGGCAAGGCCTTCATGCCGACGATGGACGAGGGTGACATCATCATGCAGCTCGAGAAGCTGCCCTCGATCAGCCTGGCCCAGACCATCGCCACCGACCTGGCCGTGCAGCGGGCGGTAATGCAGGCGGTGCCCGAGGTGAAGACCATCGTCGCCCGCTCCGGCTCCGACGAGCTCGGCCTCGACCCGATGGGCCTCAACCAGACCGACACCTTCCTCGTCCTGAAGCCCCGCGACGAATGGCGCCAGCCCGACAAGGACTGGCTGGCCGACCAGCTGCGCGCGGTGATGGACAACTTCCCCGGCGTCGCGCTCACCTTCACCCAGCCCATCGACATGCGCGTCTCCGAGATGCTCACCGGCGTGCGCGGCGACCTGGCGATCAAGCTCTATGGCCCCGACCTGCCCACCCTCAACCGTCTCGCCGGCGAGATCGAGGCGGTGGTGAAGGCCGTGCCGGGCGCCGAGGACACCATCACGATCCGCAACGAGGGCGTGCAATACCTGCGCATCCAGGTGGACCGCCTGGCCGCCGGGCGCTTCGGGCTGAACGTGGAAGACGTGCAGCACGCCCTGCGCAGCCTGCTCGAAGGCCAGGTGGCAGGCACCGTGATCGAATCCACCCGCCGCGTGCCGCTGCTGATCCGCGGCCCGGCCGAGCTCCAGCGCGACCCGGCCGCCTTCGCCGCGCTGCGCATCACCACGCCGGACGGCAGCAGCCTGCCGCTCTCCAGCGTCGCGAAGATCCAGCGGGTGGACGGCCCGGTCAAGGTCGACCGCGAGAACGCCCAGCGTTACGCGGTGATCCAGTCCAACGTGCGCGGCCGCGACCTCGTCGGCTTCGTCGAGGAAGCCCGCGCCGCGGTCGCCACCCAGGTGCCGCTGCCGGCCGGCTACCGCATCGCCTGGGGCGGGCAGTTCGAGAACCAGCAGCGCGCCGCCGCCCGCCTGGGCGTGGTGGTGCCGATCGCCCTCGGGCTGATCTTCGTGCTGCTCTTCTCCACCTTCGGCTCGGTGCGCCAGGCCCTGCTGGTGCTGGCGATGGTGCCCTTCGCGATGGTCGGCGGGGTGTTTGCGCTGGCCGTGTCGGGCGAATACCTGTCGGTGCCGGCCTCGGTGGGCTTCATCGCGCTCTTGGGCATCGCGGTGCTCAACGGGGTGGTGATGGTGAGCTACTTCAACCAGCTGCAGGCCCGCGGCATGCCGATCGGCGAAGTCGTGGTCGAAGGCGCCCGGCGCCGCCTGCGCCCGGTGCTGATGACCGCCAGCATCGCCGCCCTCGGCCTGGTGCCGCTGCTGTTTGCCAGCGGCCCGGGCTCGGAGGTCCAGCGCCCGCTGGCCATCGTGGTGATCGGCGGCCTCGTCAGCGCCACCGCCCTCACGCTGCTCCTGCTGCCCCTTCTTTACCGGCGCTTTGGCCTCACCCCGGCCACCGTCGCCAACCCGGAATCGACCCGATGAACCCCGAATCCACCGCCGTCGTCCTGACCCTGGTAATGCCCGTGGACGTGGAAGACGCCGTCCTCGAAACCCTGCTCGACCACCCCGACCTCGCGCCCGGCTTCACTTCCCAGTCGGTCGAAGGCCACGGCCAGCGGGTCAGCTTCATCGGCACCGCCGAACACGTGCGCGGCCGCGCGGCCTACTCGCGGGTGCAGATGGTCGTTCCCCGCAGCGACGCCGACGCCCTGCTCGCCCTCCTGCGCGAGCGCTTCGCCACCAGCCGGGTGTTCTTCTGGATGGTCCCGGCGATTGCCAGCGGGAGGCTCGCATGAGCATGGCGCGCCTGAAGATCCACCCCCGCCTGGCCGCACTGCTGCTCGCCGTGCTGCCCCTCTCCGGCCATGCCGCGGGCCCCGCCGACGCGCCGGATCTGCCGCCCCGCGCGCAGGTCATCGAGGCCCTGTCGGGCAGCCCGATGGTTCGCGCCGCCGGCGCCCAGATCGACGTAGAAGAAGCCCGCAGCCGCCGCCTCGAGGCCGGCCCCCACGAATGGATGCTGCGCTTCTCCGACCAGCAGCGCAGCCTGCGCCCGGCCCCCCGGGCCCGCTACAACGACTGGGACGTGGGCGTCGAACGCGCCCTGCGCCTGCCGGGCAAGGCCGAGCTCGACCGCCAGCTCGGCGCCGCCGGCATCGCCAGTGCGAAGATCAGCCGCGGCGACGCCCTCCACGAAGCCAGCCGGGCCCTGCTCGCCGGCTGGTTCGACTGGCTGCGCGAGGAGGCCGCCGCCGACCAGTGGCGCCGCCAGCGCGACATCCTGGCCCGCCAGGCCAGTGTGGTGAAGCGGCGGGTCGAGCTGGGCGACGCGCCCCGCCTCGAGGCCCTGCAGGCCGACGCCGCCCTCGCCCAGGCCGAAGCCCAGCTGGCCCAGGCCCTCGGCCGCAGCCAGGTGGCCGCCGAGAGCCTGCGCCGCCTCTACCCCGCCCTAAGCCTTCCGGCCGGCGTACCCGAAACCGCCCCCGACCCTGTGGACGCCGACGCCGCCCGCTGGATCGAGGCGATCCTCGAGCACAACCACGAGCTCGGCGTTGCCCGCGCCGAGAGCGCCCGCGCGCGCATCGGCGCCAGCCGCGCCGACGCCGAACGACGGCCCGACCCCAGCGTGGGCGTCAACCTGGGCCGCGAGCGGGACGGCGAGGAGCGCATCCTCGGCCTCAGCCTGAGTATCCCGCTCTCAGGGGCCGGCCGTCGCGCCGACGCCGACGCGGCCGTCGCCGCGGTGCAGGTGAGCGCCCACCGGGAGGCCGGCGTGCGGCGCCGGGTCGAGGCCGAAGCGGCCGCCCTGCATCGCCGTGCCCGCGCCGCCTACAGCGGCTGGCAAGGCCAACAGGCCGCCGCCGACGCCCTCACCCGGAGTGCCGAGCTCAGCGAGCGGGCCTGGCAACTGGGCGAAGGCAGCCTCGCTGAAACCCTCAACGCCCGCCGCCTCGCCCACGAAGCCCGCCTCGCCGCCCGCCTGGCCCGGCTCGACGCCGGCGAGTCGCGCTACCGGCTGCTGCTGGACGCCCACCAGCTGTGGCCACTGGACATGGACGACCACGCCGAAGGCGAGCACGACCACCCTTGAACGGACGCAGGCCTGACGCTTGCTGCGCGCTCAGTCAAGGTCCCGGAACAAAAACGCCTCGCAAACTTCGCGAGGCGTTTTTGTTCAATCGGTCCGGCAGAAGGTTCTTGCACAGTCTGCTCGGCGCCCCTTCGCTCCGTCACGCGAAGCGTCAGGCCCGGCCGCGGCGGCGCACCCCGAAGGCGCCCAGCAGGCCGAGGGAGGCCAGCGCCAGTGTGGCCGGCTCCGGCACCGTGCCGCCGTTGCCGGGAGGCGTGCCGGTACCGATGTCCACCACGTCGCTGCGGCTCAGTTCGATGTCGTAGAGCCGGATCAGCGCCACGCGTCCGTCGGCAAATTCACCCTGCCCGCCGCCGGCCACGTTATCGGCAAAGAAGTGGATCAGCCGCGACGGGTTGGCACCCGCGTAAGCGCTGAAATCCATCGAGGCGGTGGTCAGGTCGAACTGGAAGATGCCGTCCATGTAGGCCGTCAC
>JAEUNU010000033.1 GCA_016789125.1 Zoogloea sp.
AGCTGGTCGGGGACTTCCTGCAGGGCCAGCCGTCCACCAAGCTGGGCAGCGTCGAGCCCTCCTACAAACCGGGCGTGCGCCTCGGCGACCTGTCCACCGCCCTCCCCGATTACGCGATCGCAGCGATCCGCGAAGCGATCCCCGCCTTCGACCGCCAGATCCGCGGCTTCAATCTTTACGATGCGGTCCTCACCGGCGTCGAGACGCGCACCTCGTCCCCGCTGCGGATCACCCGAGGGGATGATCTCCAGAGCCTGAACGTGAAGGGTCTCTACCCCGCCGGCGAAGGCGCGGGCTACGCAGGCGGGATTCTGTCGGCCGGTGTCGACGGCATCAAGGTGGCCGAGGCCGTCGCCCTCGACCTGCTCAAGCAGGCCTGACCGGCCCGGTCAGCGGACGATGTAAGAGCGGAAGCTGTTCTCGCGCCCCAGCACGAGGCGCCCGAATTCGTCGAGCATGGCCTCGCCGACGGATTCGGGCAGCAAGCTCACCACAGCATGGCCGAGACGCTCCAGATTGCGGCTCTCGACCACAACCCGGCCTGTATCAAGGTCGGCCCGCCACACCATCTGGACATTGATCTCGTCCGCCACCGTGAACCAGGCCTGCTCGAGTTCGCGCTGCCGGTTGCGGAGCTCCCGGCACTCGAAGCGCAAGCCCAGGTCGAAGAGGATGTGCCGCAGGCGCTCGACTCCGGGCCCGGCGCGCTCAAGGGTGCGCTCACCCGGCCCCTTCAGGGTGTAGCTGAAAGTCACGCGCTCGATCCCGCCGCCTTCCTGCTGGGGCAGGGTACGCAGGTCGGTGAAGCCCTCGAACCAGGTGAGCTCGCGGAAGGCATCGTCGGAATCAAGAAAGAAGTAGGCCCGATTGACCTGAGGCTTCAGGTAATTGAGCTGGGTGCACAAATCGTGGAGATAGTCGAAAACGAGGCGCAGGCGACTGTCGAGCGTGGCGCGCATGGCGCCCTGCTCCTGCGAGGCTTCAGTGGCACGCCGCTGCCGACTTGCAACCTCATCGCGCAACTGCCCGAGAAGCCCACCCGGCCCGGCTTTTCTGCTCGCCTCGGGCAGCGTGTCTTTCGAGACAGGCTCCACCTCGGGCATATCCGGGACAAAAGGCAAGCCTGGATCGGCCGCAACGCCCGGAAAAACCGTGTTCGAGCGATTCAGCCCCCTGTAGCGCGCATCGATTTCCTGCACCCGCCGACGCGCAGCTTCGATGTCGAAGGCCTCGATATCCGCCAGCAATGCGGCGGCTTCCGCATCCAGCGGATCACCGACGCGCTCGCCCGCCGAGGCTGCACTACCTTCAGGACGAGCTTGCGATGGGAGACGACGGACGAAGGGTGGATCCTGGGGCACGATTCGCGGGACAGGCAAATGATAAGGGGCGAAACAATCAGGGCCGACGCCCTTGAAACGCAAGTATTCCGTTAGCCTAGATGCGGGTCAATCCCTGCCGCGTCTTTGTCCCGGCCATTGTTCACACTCGCACCACCGCTGCAAGCGGGCCTCCATCCCGACGATGACGCCTCCCGATGCCGGACGCCCATCCGGGGGACACCCAACAAAAAAGCGCCGCTGGGGCGCTTTGATGAATGCCTGGCGGAGGCGGTGAGATTCGAACTCACGAAGGGTTTCCCCTTGCCGGTTTTCAAGACCGGTGCAATCGACCACTCTGCCACACCTCCCGCAGGGCGCGGATTCTAGCATGCCGCGGAGCTCTGCAAAGTACGCGCGCAGGATGATTGAAACTTTCCCACCCCTCCGCTACTCTCATTCACCGCAGGCTACCCTGCTCGATATCAATCCGGAGGTTTTTCATGCAACTCGACACTTACGGTCAGCAAACGCAGGTTCTGTCGCAAAGCGCAAACCGCGTGCTGCGCAACACCTACATGCTGCTCGCACTCACGATGGTGCCGACCGTTGCCGGCGCGCTCCTTGGCGTGCAGATGCAGTTCTCGTTCCTCGCAGGCAGCCCGTTCATTGCCTTCATGCTCTTCCTGGGCATCTCGTTCGCCTTCTTCTGGGGCATCGAGCGCAACAAGAACAGCGGGCTCGGGGTGGCCTTGCTGCTGGGCTTCACCTTCTTCATGGGCCTCATGCTGTCCCGCATCCTGCAGGTGGCTCTCGGCTTCTCCAACGGCGGCTCGATGATCGCCATGGCAGCCGGCGGCACCGGCGCAATCTTCGTGACGATGGCCGGCATCGCCAGCGTCTCGAAGCGCGACTTCACCAATATGGGCAAGTTCCTGACTGTCGGCCTGGTGGTCGTGCTGCTGGCGATGGTAGCCAACATCTTCCTGCAGATGCCAGTGCTTCACCTGGTGATCTCGGCGGCGGTGGTGCTGCTCTTCTCGGGCTACATCCTGTACGACATCAGCAACATCGTACAGGGCGGCGAGACCAACTACGTGTCGGCAACGCTGGCGGTGTATCTGGACGTCTATAACGTCTTCGTCAGCCTGCTCAACCTGATCATGGCCTTCGGCGGCGACCGCGACTGAAGCAGTCATCTCCGTAACATCAAAAAAGGCGACCTTCGGGTCGCCTTTTTCGTGGAAGCACCGTCTCAATCCCGCTCGAAAAGCGCGATCGACTCCACGTGCGAGGTCTGCGGGAACATGTTGGCGATCCCCGCGCCCTTGAGCCGATAGCCCTTCTCGTGGAACAACACCGCGGCATCCCGGGCCAGGGTGGCCGGATTGCACGACACATAGACAATTCGCCGCGGCGCCGCAGGGCCCAGCGCCTTGACTACCGCGATGGCCCCCTCCCGCGGCGGGTCGATCAGCATCTTGTCGAGGCTGCCGAGGGCGGCGATGCTGTCCTCCGTCGCCTCAAAGAGGTTGGCCGCATGGAACTCGCTGGTCGCGGCAAGCCCGTTGGCCGCGGCATTCTCGGCCGCCCGCCTGACCAGCGCATCGCTCCCCTCGACGCCGACCACCTGGGCGCCGAGCTTGGCGATCGGCAAACTGAAATTGCCCAGGCCGCAGAACAGGTCGGCGATGCGCTCGCCCGGCTGCGGGTCGAGGAGCTGCATCGAGCGGCGCATCAGTAGGCGATTGATGCCCATATTGACCTGGGTGAAATCGGTAGGCCTGAAGGCCATCGCCACCCCGAACTCGGGCAGCGTGTAGGCGAGCCCCGGCGCATCGGCCGGATGCAGGCGCCGACAGGAGTCCGGGCCTGTCAATTGCAGCCAAACCTGCACGCCGGCAGCTTCGCCAAAGGCGCGCAGCAGCGCCTCATCCTTCTTGGTGAGTGGTAGCAGGTGGCGGAACACCAGCACCGTGATCCCCTCGCCCACGGCAACCTCGATCTGCGGGATGCGATCGGGAATCGACATACCAGCCACCAGATCGTGCAGCGCCGGCAGCAGCGCCGAAACATGGGGCGGCAGGATCGGGCAGCGCCGCATGTCCGAAATATAGCTGCTGCGCCGCTCGTGGAAGCCGATCAGGATACCGCCCTTGCTCGGCACCTGGCGCACGCTGAGACGCGCCCGGTAGCGATAGCCCCAGGCCGGCCCGACGATGGCCGGATAAAGCACCTCCGCCCGGAGCCGCCCGATATGCCACAGCGCATTCTCGAGCACCCGCTGCTTGGCCGCCACCTGGGCCGACGGCTCGAGGTGCTGCATGCTGCAACCACCGCACACGCCGAAATACTCGCAGGCCGGCACAACACGCTGGGAGCTCGCCTCGAGCACGCGCACGGCCTCAGCCTGCTCGTAGTTCGGCTTGACCTTGTAGGACGCAAAGGACACCCGCTCGCCCGGCAGCGCCCCCTCGATGAAGATCGTCTTGCCGTCGACATGGCTCACGCCCCGCCCCTCGTGGTCGAGGGATTCGATGACGGCTTCGCGGATGGGAGGGGCGTCACGCATGATCTGGGTCCAGAAAGGGAGGGCAACATTTTAGCGAGGGGGCCGGGCAATGCAAGGCGAGGCGCTATAATGCCGCCATGACAAATACTCTTCTTGGCGGCCTGTCGGCCGAGGAATTCCTCGCCGAATACTGGCAAAAGAAACCGCTCCTCGTGCGCCAGGCGGTTCCCGGCTTCACCGGCGTCGTCACCCGCGACGAGCTCTTCCAGCTCGCCCGCGACCCGGACGTCGAGTCACGCTACGTCACCCACGACAACCACGACTGGGAGGTCATCCGCGGCCCCCAGAAGGCCTCCGACCTGCGCAACAAGAAGCGCCCGTGGACGGTCCTGGTGCAGGGCCTCAACCTGTTCTGCCCCGACGGCGACGCGCTCCTGCACCGCTTCGACTTCATCCCCCAGGCGCGCCTTGACGATCTGATGGTGAGCTACGCCGTCGACGGCGGCGGCGTCGGCCCCCACTTCGACAACTACGACGTCTTCCTGCTGCAAGGCATCGGACAGCGGCGCTGGCAGCTCAGCAACCAGGAAGACCGCAGCCTGATCGAGGACGCCCCGCTCAAGATCCTCCAGGATTTCCGGCCCGTGCACGACTGGGTGCTGAACCCCGGCGACATGCTCTACCTGCCCCCCCAGTGGGCCCACAACGGGATCGCCATCGGTGAGTGCACCACCTACTCCATCGGTTTCCGCTCCCCCACCTACCAGGAGCTCGCCCAGCAGTTCCTGGGCTACCTGCAGGACACCATCCAGCTCGACGGCATCTACACCGACCCCGACCTGCGCCTCCAGGCCCACTCCGCCGAGATCAGCGACGCCATGGTCGACCGCATCACCGAGTCCCTCAAGCGCATCACCTGGAACCGTGACGACGTGCGCAGCTTCCTGGGCGCCTATCTCACCGAACCCAAGGCCCACGTCTTCTTCGACTCACCGGACGAACCGCTGGATCACGAAGACTTCCTCGACGCCTGCACCGAAGGCATCTCCCTCGACGCCCGCAGCCTGCTGCTATTTACCGAGGGGCAGTTCTTCCTCAACGGTGAAACCGTCCATGTGGAAGCCTGCGACCAGGCGATCCTGCAGGAACTCGCCGACCGCCGCCGCCTCGACTCCATCGCCGGCCTGTCCGAAGAAGGTAGCGCACTGCTCTACGATTGGTACTGCTGCGGCTTCGCCCACGTATCAGACGATTTAATGGAATAAACGCGGGTGTTGATCACCCCCTCGCCTTGCATTTCGGCTTGTTGCGGCAACGCAACAATGTCTTTATTCAAGCACTTCGTCCGTGATACGATGTTGCGCGAATCGGGTTCCCCACCTGATTGCTGCTGAATATTGATTGCTGTAATTCATTTATCGATAAGGGAAACCAACAATGAAACAATCTCTCCTGGTTGCTGCTCTCGTTGCACTCGCTGTTACCGCTTGCGGCAAGAAGGAAGAGCCGAAGCCCGTTGAAGCTCCGGCTCCCGCCGCAGCCCCGGCCGCTCCGGCTGCTGCCCCCGCCGCTGAAGCTCCGGCCGCCGCTCCGGCTGCCCCGGCTGCTGATGCCAAGCCCGCTGAAGCTGCCGCTCCGGCCGCCGATGCCAAGCCCGCTGAAGCCGCTGCCCCGGCCGCTGGCAACACCGCTGAAAACGCTGCCGCTGCTGCCGCGACCGCCGAGAAGAAGTAATTCTTCCTGCGTCGAAAAAGCCAACCCACGGGTTGGCTTTTTTTATGTGCGCAGCCCTCGAAAGCCAGACAGGCATGGGAGGGCCAAAAAAACGCCGGTCGTACCGGTAATGCCGTTCAGTTAGCACTGAACGGCATTTTCATTTTTTACTAAGTTGTTGTAAACAATAAACAAGCCTGTTAACCTCGGACTCAATGCTATCGAGTCCGCTTCATGCTTTGTCGGAAGTTCTGCCGCTGGCCGGG
>JAEUNU010000051.1 GCA_016789125.1 Zoogloea sp.
CGGAGGGCAAGCGATGAGCGCGCCCCTCAGGAAGATCCGCCCGATGGCACTGGGCCTGGCCTTGGTCCTCACGGCATCGGCTGCGGTGGCGGCCGACAATCCCGTGGTCGTACAGCTGAACCAGCGACTGGGTGCCCTGCAGGCCGATCCGGCACTCGCCGAGCTGGCGGCCTACGAGAAGCTGCAGGCGCAGAACGCCATCACTGCCTTCGACAAGGCGCGTCGCAGCCAGCGTGAAACGGCGCAGTACATCGCGGAGCGTCGCGTCGAGATCGCCGAAACCGCCGCCCGCGCGCAGGCCGCCCGCCGCGATGCGGACCGGCTGGACCGGACCCGCAGCGAACTGCTGGTGGAAGCCAGTCGCCGGGAAGCCGAGCGGGCCCGTCGCGAGGCTGAGCGCCTGCGCGTGCAGGCGCAGATCCAGGCCGAGGAAACCGAGCGCCTTCGCCTGGCGGCGGAGGCCGAAGCCCTGGCGCGCCAGGAAGCGGAGACCACGCTGGACACGGTCGCCGGCCAGCAGGCGAACCGCCTCAGTGCGGCGCGCCAGCGCGAGCTTAAGCTGGCCCGCGAAGAGGCCGAACTCGTCTCCGGCGCCAAACTGCCTGCCTCCAAGTTCGAGGCGCGTGGCGAGGTCTTCACGCTGGGGGCCGACGCCTTCGGTGCCGGGTCGGCCACGTTGTCCGCCGGCGGCAGCACCAGCGCGAAGGCTCTGGCGGCCTACCTGCAGGCCAATCCCAAGGCCCGTGCCCGGGTCGAGGGGTATGGCGACAGCCAGACGCCTGGCCAGCGCCGTGCGGATGCGCTCCGCGACGCCCTGGTGGCCGCAGGCATCCCCAGGTCGCGGCTGCAGAGCGCCGCGAAAGGGGCCGGCAGCAAGGCGCGCGCGCTGGAAGTCATCGTCACGCACTGATTTCGTCTTGTAAATCAGCCGGTTGAACGAACTCCGGTGGCTTTGCAGTGGGTAGCCTGAATGCCCGCCTTTGCGGGGTTTGTCCAAGAAATCAATGACTTGGGTCGACCCTTGCCGGGCCGGAAATCGAGGAGTAGGGTCGTATACCCAAGCGGCTCCCGTCGCTTGGCTCACCGGAGAATCGACCCGATGACGCCCGTCCCCATCCCGCAGGAGACCGCCGCCGGCAAGCAGGCAGCAGCGGGCATTCCGGTGGGAAGTTCACGCGTCACAGGCCCGATGCTCCGCTCCCAAGCCAACGCCCCGTGCCTGTGAAGGCCGGGGCGTTCGTATTTCCGCTGAAGGAGGTAATGATCATGTTCGAAGGTCAACCGCAGTCCGACATCGATGCACTCATCAAGGCCGATCCGGAGTTCAAGCAGCTGTACCAGCGCCACCGCGAGCTCGACAAGAAGGTCACCGACGCCGAACTCGGCGTGCTGCCCATCGACGACACCCTGCTCGGCCAGATGAAGCGCGAGAAGCTGTACGCCAAGGAGCGATTGCTCCGGATCTACGACGCCAAGCCCCACTGACCCTCCCCTGAGCTTTCTCGTCGCGGGCGGCGGCGGCCTCCTCGTCGGCCGTCGCCGTCCGCGTCACCCAAGTGCGATAATCCGGGCCTGTACCGCACCGGATGCACGGCCGCATGGCGATCCACTCTTCCGTACTCGAGCTGATCGGCGACACGCCGATCGTCCAGGCCAAGCGCCTCGACACCGGGCTCTGCACCCTTTACCTCAAGCTCGAGAGCGCCAACCCCGGCGGGTCCATCAAGGACCGCATCGGGATGTCGATGATCGAGGCGGCCGAGAAGCGCGGCGACCTCAAGCCCGGCGCGACCCTGGTGGAAGGCACGGCCGGCAATACCGGCATCGGTCTGGCCCTGGTGGCCCAGCAGAAGGGCTACAAGCTGATGCTGGTCGTCCCGGACAAGATGAGCCGGGAGAAGATCTTCAACCTGAAGGCCATGGGCGCCGAAGTCATCCTCACCCGGTCCGACGTGGCCAAGGGACATCCGGAGTATTACCAGGACCTGGCCGAGCGCATCGCGCGCGAAACGCCGGGCGCGTATTTCATCAACCAGTTCGGCAATCCGGACAACCCCGCGGCGCACGAATTCGGCACCGGGCCGGAGATCCTGCGCCAGATGGATGGCCAGCTGGATGCCATCGTCTTCGGCTGCGGCAGTTCCGGCACGATGACGGGCCTGTCGCGCT
>JAEUNU010000012.1 GCA_016789125.1 Zoogloea sp.
CGAGGCCAACGCCGAAGGCTTCCTGGTGAACTACCACCTGCGCATGGCCAACCAGAAGAAGGAAGCCGTCCAGCGCTTCAAGGAAATCAACTTCAAGGTCATCGCCGCCGGCGACTCCTACAACGACACCGCGATGCTCAAGGAAGCCCACGCCGGCATCCTGTTCCGCGCCCCGGACAACGTCATCGCCGAATTCCCCCAGTTCCCGGTCGAACGCGAATACAGCGGCCTGATGGCCCAGATCCGCGCCGCATCCGCCCGCATCTGACCCTTTCCTTCAGGCCGGCCCGGCCCCACGGCCGGCGGCCCCCGCCATGCACCGCCAACGCTTCTACACTCTCTCCGCCTCCTGCCCCGACCGCACCGGCATCGTCGCCAAGGTCTCCGGCTTCATCGCCGAGCACAAGGGCTGGATCCTCGAAACCGCGCTCCACGCCGAGCCTGCCGAAGACGCCGAGCACCGCGGCCGCTACTTCATGCGCGTCGAGATCCGCGCCGACTCGCTGCCCTTCATGCTCACCGAGTTCCGCGAGCGCTTCGCGCCGATCGCCGAAGAACTGCAGATGGACTGGAAGATCACCGATTCGGCGGTCAAGAAACGCGTCGTCGTGCTGGTCTCGAAGCAGGAGCACTGCCTCTACGACCTGCTCGCCCGCTGGCAGTCGAAGGAGCTCGACATCGAGATCCCCTGCGTCATCTCCAACCACGACACCTTCCGCGGTTTTGTGGAATGGCACGGCATCCCCTTCCACCACGTGCCGGTGACGCCCGATAACAAGGCCCGCGCCTACGCCGAAGTCCAGCGCATCTTCGACGAGGTGGGCGGCGACACGATGGTGCTGGCCCGCTACATGCAGATCCTGTCACCCGAGCTGTGTGCGGCCAACCCGGGCAAGATCATCAACATCCACCACAGCTTCCTGCCCAGCTTCGTCGGCGCCAAGCCCTACCACCAGGCCTATCACCGCGGGGTCAAGCTGATCGGCGCCACCTGCCACTACGTCACCAGCGAGCTCGACCAGGGCCCGATCATCGAGCAGGACGTGATCCGCATCGACCACTCCGACTCCGTGGAGGATATGGTCCGCTACGGTAAGGACATCGAGAAGGCCGTGCTCGCCCGCGGCCTGCGCTACCACCTCGAAGACCGGGTGCTGGTGCATGGCAACAAGACGGTGGTGTTCCGCTGATCCGTCGCGGGCCTTCCACCCCTGCAGCCGGCTCCGAGGGGCCGGCTTTTTTACGCCCGTCCGGGCTGTAAAAATACCCGACTTGTGCACACCCCCGAGCCGCCGGGCGCTCCCGGCGGCAAACGGCCGGGCAGGCCCGCCGAGGCAGCCCGGACCCGGGACGCGAAGAAAACATTCCCCCCACCGCGAAATACCCCGCAGGGCACGGCAATAAACACTTGCTCCGCGACCGCTCCCCGGGAATGGAAAAAGCCGGCAGCCGCCATAAAGGAAATGCCGGCGCACCCACGCCGATCGAGCAAATCGTGAAAGGCGTCACGAACGCCAATTCCGGCCGCTCAAATCGGTAGCCTTTACAGAATCTACCCATCATTTCATTGGAATAGCCTTTATTGAAATGCAGACCACTGAATAAAAAGACAAAAATACAACCCGAAACAAAAAGGCACACTAATTGCAAATCCGGATGGAGAGAAGAAATCCTGCCTCGCAGGGCTCTTCCAGAAAATCTTTCCTATTCGAGAAAGCAAGAAATGAACGCCAATAAAATCACACTTACCGCCATACTCAGCGCCTTGCTCGGGCTCGCATCCCTGCCCTCCCACGGCGCCCCCCTGTTCTTCCAGGATTTCGACAGCGGGCTGGGCGCCAACGAATCGAGCTACGGCGCTTTCGCGCTCGGCACCGCAGGCAACACCATCAACGGCAGCGCGACGATGGGCCACCCGGGCGGCTACGGAAACTACGAATACTCCTACTACCAGATCGACAACGTGGCCCTCACCGGCACGAAGATCCTGCTGAGCTTCGATTACTCCGCGTATATCGAACCGTACTGGGACGGCTTCAACGTGGTGGTCGGCACGGACCCGCTGAACCCGCCCGAGGGCGTGGTCAGCCCGACCGCCAGCTCCGGCATGCAATACAGCGTGGGATACAACCTGTCGAGCCTGGGCCCCGTCCATTTCGACTCGAGCCTCAACCCGACCGGAAAGGCCGAATTTGACCTCTCCGCGCTATCCGGATCCACCGTCAGCATCCGCTTCCAGTTCCAGTCCGACATCAGCATCAGCAACAGCGGCTTCAACATGGACAACCTGCTGATCAGCAACGAGCCGGTTAGCTCCGCCGTCCCCGAGCCCACCAGCTTTGCCCTGCTGGGCCTGGGCCTTGCCGGCCTCGGCCTGAGCCGTCGCAAGCGCCGCTGAGCACCGACCGCTGGGTGCGGCAAAACCGGCTTCTGCCGGTTTTTTGCTTTGTGCAGGGCGCCGGACTAGAGCAGGAGCATGCCCGCCGCCAGATCGAGCTTGCGCTCGGCCACCGCGTGGCGTGGCACCGAGGCCAGGAAGGCAACGCGGCGCGAGCTGCCCGGGGTGGCGGTGGAAAACTCGAGCAGCGGCACGATGGCGGCATCGGGCCGGCCCTCTGGCACGACGATGTTCATCGCGTCGAGGGACAGCGACAGCTTCTCGGCGCGGATCACCGCGTCGGCCGCCTCGAGGGTGCGGATGACCCCCTCCAGCGTGGCATCCAGCCCGCTGCCGGCCGAATGATGGGCGGCGAGCTCGGCCGCATTGGCGGCCAGGCTATCGCGCAGGCGCTCGATGTCGCGCCCTTTCCACGAGCCGCACTCCAGCGCATCCAGGCCGGCGCGGCTTTTCTCCATCAGCTCGAGGCGGCCACTCAGGAGTCGCTGGGCGAAGGCCAGCCGGTCGCCCTGTTGCTGGCGGCTGTTGATCTCGCGCAGCGCGGCGATCACCAGGCCTTCGAGCACGGTGTCGGCGATGCGCTGGCGCAGCGCCTCCTCGGTGGCGGCAAAGCCGAACAGGCGGAAGTGGCGGAAGCTCACGGTCTTCTGCTCGACGTCGTGGCGCACGATGTCGCCGTCGAGGGCGGTGCCGAGCACCGTCTGCTCGCTGCGCGTGGCGGCGACGACGCAGCACACCCGGTCGAGCGCGCTGCCGGCCGGTGAGGCCAGGAAATCCTGCAGGTCGTGGCTGTCGCGGAGCGCCGCCGCCACGTCGGCGGGCCGCACGAAAAATGCCCGCAGCACCGGGCTCGCCGACCAGTTGTCGGGGGTGGTGTCGATGCAGGGCGGCAGCGCGGCGGCCACCTGGTCGGCGTAGTCGAGGGCGCGGGTGACGGCCGGGCACAGGCGCTCCCGCACGCCGTCGAGCAGCCTGAGGCGCGGGTCGGTGGCGTCGATCACCCGCGCCACGGCCCCGGCGAGGCGCGGGTCGCCGTCGCAGACTTCACCGCCCTTGCCGAGCAGCCAGTCCAGGAAGCCCATCGCCCGCGCTCCGCCCGTTCAGCCGGCCCGCCGCACCAGCAGCAGGCCGCACTCCAGGTGGTGGGTGTAGGGGAACTGGTCGAAGGCCGCCGCCGCCGCGATGCGGTGGGTGGTCTGCAGCGCCGCCACGTTGTCGCGCAGGGTCTGCGGGTTGCAGGAGATGTAGAGGATGTTGTCGAAGCCGCGGGCAAGCTCGACGGTGGGCGCGTCGAGGCCGGCACGCGGCGGGTCGACGAAGAGCGTGGTGAAGTCGTAGGCGGCGAGGTCCACGTCCTTCATTCGCCGGTATTCGCGGCCGCCGGCCAGGGCGTCGCTGATCTCGTCGCTGGCCATGCGCACCATCTTCACGTTGGCGACGCCGTTGGCCTCGAGGTTGTAGTCGGCGGCGCGCACCGAGGGCTTGCTCATCTCGGTGGCCAGCACGCGGCCGAACAGCGGCGCCAGCGCCACCGTGAAGTTGCCGTTGCCGCAGTAGAGCTCCAGCAGGTCGCCGCCGATGCCCGCCGCGCGGGCCCGCGCCCAGCCGAGCATCTTGCGGTTAACGCCGCCGTTGGGCTGGGTGAAGCTGCCCTCGAGCTGCTGGTAGCGGAGCTGCCGGCCGTCGAGCTCGAAGGCCTCCAGCTGCCAGTCGCGGCCGAGGACGATCTTCTGCTTGCGGCTGCGCCCGATGAGCTGCACGCCGAGCTCGGCCGCCAGCCCGGCCGCGGCGGCCTGCCAGGCCTCGTCGAGCGGGCGGTGGTAAACGAGGGTGATCATCAGCTCGCCGGAGAGCGTGGCCTGGAAGTCAACCTGGAAGATCTTGCGCTTGAGCGGCTCGCTGGCCATCAACGCGTCCCGCAGGCGCGGCATCGCGGCGGCGATGGGGGCAGCGGCGGGCGGGAAGGCGTCGAGCACGACGACCTTCTTCGGGTCGGCCGGGTCGAACATCGCGTAGTCGACGCGCTCGCCGGTGTGCCACATGCGGAACTCGGCGCGCAGGCGGTAGGCCTGGGGCTCGGAGGTGAAGACCTCCGGCTCGGGCAGGTCGAAGGCGGCGAAGTCGGCCTTGTAGCGGGCCACCTTGTCGGCCAGCTGTTGCGGGTAGTCGGCGGGGTCGAAACTGGGCAGGGGCATGTCGCGCACGGCCCGGCCCACGGCCGAACCGATCAAAGGGGGGATGAGGCCCGGAATATACGCCTGTCGGTGAGCCACGGGGAAACCCGTGCCGTGCGGCGGCAGGCGGCCGTGCCGCCCCCTCTCCGGGCAGGAAAGCTCAGATCAGCCGGACCTGCCAGCGATACCACTTGGCCGACATCAGCTCTGCCAGGGCCTTGGCCATCGCTTCGAGGCGGGCGTCGAAGGCGCCGTCCTTGCCACCGGCCAGGAAGGCGATCTTGTTGGCCCAGCTCACCCGCACGCCGGGGCAGACCTTGCCGTCCACATCGACCGTCTCGTATTCGTAGGCGACCGCGCCCCACGGCTGCATCTCGAACAAGCGGGCCAGCTCGCCGCCCTGCACGGCGAGCACGTAGGTTTCGACGTAGGCGGCGAAGTCCTGCTCGTCGGCGTATTCGCGGCCGGCGTCGGCGGGGTCGCGCTCGAGGGCGGTGTTCGGGCCGAGGGCGATGACCAGGCAGGCGTCCTTGTAGAGGGCCTGCATGCGGTGCATCAGGTTTTCGCTGGGGCCGTTCTCGGCCAGGGCCTTGAGCAGGGAGTCCTGCTCGATCTTGAACTGTTCGTACTTGTCCATGGTGTGCGGGGTGAGGAGAAAACCGCCGGAGACTAGCAGATTGCCGCCACGCCGGGCATCACCGCGCCGCCCCCAGAACAAGAACGGGCGCCAGAAGGCACCCGTTCCGTTTGCTGCAGGGGAGAAGCGGCTTACTGGTGGTAGGCGCTCTCGCCGTGGGAGGTGATGTCGAGGCCTTCGCGCTCCTCGTCTTCCGCCACCCGCAGGCCGACGAACATGTCGACCAGCTTGTAGGCGATGAAGGCGACGACGGCCGACCACACCACGGTGATGCCGACGGCGGTGGCCTGGACGATGACCTGGTCGGCGATCGAGTAGGTGTCCGCAGCCTTGTTGGCAACGTAATCCCAGATGCCGGTGCCGCCGAGCGACGGGGCCGCAAACACGCCGGTGAGGATCGCACCGAGGATGCCACCGACGCCATGCACGCCGAACACGTCGAGGGAGTCATCGGCACCAAGCATGCGCTTGAGGCCATTCACACCCCACAGGCAGATCGCACCGGCCAGCAGGCCCATCACGATCGCGCCCACCGGGCCGACGAAGCCGGCCGCCGGGGTGATCGCCACCAGGCCGGCGACGGCGCCCGACGCGGCACCCAGGCCGGACGGCTTGCCCTTGACCAGCCATTCGACCAGCAGCCAGGAGAAGGCCGCGGCAGCGGTGGCCACCCAGGTATTCACGAAGGCCAGGGCAGCGGAGCCGTTGGCTTCGAGGGCGGAGCCGGCGTTGAAGCCGAACCAGCCCACCCACAGCAGGGCGGCACCGACGATGGTCAGGGTGAGGCTGTGCGGGGCGAAGGATTCGCGACCGAAGCCGATCCGCTTGCCCACCAGGAAGGCACCGACCAGGCCGGCCACGGCGGCGTTGATGTGCACCACGGTGCCGCCGGCGAAGTCGAGGGCGCCATGCTGGAACAGGAAGCCCGCCGTCGCGTTGGCCGCCTCGGCGGCTTCGGCGGAGACGTAGGCATCCGGGCCCGCCCAGTACCACACCATGTGCGCCACCGGCAGGTAGCTGAAGGTGAACCAGAGCACCGAGAACAGCAGCACCGCCGAGAACTTGATGCGCTCGGCGAAGGCGCCGAGGATCAGGGCCACGGTGATGGCGGCGAAGGCGCCCTGGAAGGCCACGTAGATGTACTCGGTGATCACCACGCCCTTCGAGAAGGTGGCGGCGACGGAGTCCGGCGTGATGCCCTTCAGGAAGGCCTTGTCGAGGCCGCCGAAGAAGGCGCTGCCCTCGGTGAAGGCGATCGAGTAGCCGTACAGCACCCACAGCACGCTGATCAGCGAGAACACCGCAAAGACCTGCAGCAGCACCGACAGCATGTTCTTGGCGCGCACGAGGCCGCCGTAGAACAGCGCCAGGCCGGGGATGCACATCAGGATGACGAAGGCCGTGGCCACCATCAGCCAGGCGTTGTCACCCTTGTTGGGGACCGGCGCCGGAGCGGCTTCGGCAGGCGCGGCGGCAGCTTCGGCCGGCTTGGCTTCGGCGGCAACGGCGGTGGGCGGAGCAAGCGGGGCCTCGGCCTTGGCGTCGGCCGGCGCGGTGACGGCCGGGGCTGCGGCCGGCGCTTCCGGCTTGTCCTCGGCGAGGGCGCCCCCCGCAAGGCCCAGGGCCACGGAGGCCAGCAGGGCAGCGAATAGCTTTCTCATGATGGCAGGCTCCTTATTACAGGGCTTCGGCGCCGGACTCGCCGGTGCGGATGCGGATGGCTTGTTCGAGGTCGAACACGAAGATCTTGCCGTCACCGATCTTGCCGGTGCTGGCGGACTTTTCGATGGCTTCGATGACCTGGTCGAGGATCTCGGTCTTGACGGCAGCCTCGATCTTGACCTTGGGCAGGAAGTCCACGACGTATTCGGCGCCGCGGTAGAGCTCGGTGTGCCCCTTCTGGCGGCCGAAACCCTTCACCTCGGTGACGGTGATGCCCTGCACGCCGATGGCCGACAGCGCCTCGCGCACTTCGTCGAGCTTGAAGGGTTTGATGATGGCGGTAACGAGTTTCATGGTCGTATCCTCAGGCATGACGGCCCGGAGGCCGCCATGGGATGGCTGGAATTAGAACGTGCGGGTGATGGAGAACAGGACGCGGTCCTTGCCGAGGTCCTTGTTCAGCAGGCTCACGTACTCGTTGCTGGCGTTGGTACCGATGTAGCTCAGGCCCAGCACCGTGCCGCTGAAGTCCTTGGTCACGCCCAGCTTCCAGTCGGTGTAGGACGCATCGCCGGACGTGGAGCCATTCACCTTCTGGCGGCCGATGTGGGCGACCAGGTTGACGGTGGGAACGAGCTCGTAGTTGGCGGTCAGGTCGAGGTAGCCGGAGTTCTTGCTGCCGATCCAGCCGAACAGGTCGCTGAAGGAGTGGGAATACTTCAGGGTCAGGAAGGTCCAGCTGCCGGCCACGTAGCCTTCCAGGGTGTTCGGGTTGTTGCCGTAGCCGGAGCCCGGGTAGAAGTACTGCAGCAGGCCCACGTCGTAGCCGAAGTCACCGACGGTGTTCTTGTAGCCGCCGTAGAAGTCCATCTCGATGCTGTTGCTCACGGTCGAGCTACCGTCGCTCAGCCAGGACACGTTGGAGGCCCAGGTGCCCAGGTAGATGCCGCTCGAGTGGGCGTAGTCGAAACCACCCTGCACGGCCGGCTTGCGGTTGGTCTGGCCGATACCGCGGTAGATGTACTCGGAGGCCAGCGTCAGGTTGGTGGAGAAGGTGTGCTCCGGCGCGGGTGCCGCGGCCTGGGCAGAGGCGAGGCTGGGCAGCACGGAGGCGGCGATCAGGGCGGAGGCGATGACGGTCTTGCGCATGATGGAAATCTCCAAAGTGTCTAATCGGGGGTTTCAAAACTATGGCTTGTCCTTAGCAACCCATGTGCCAGTTTTAAAAACCTTTTTATTTCATTAAATTAGGCATGCTCAACGGCTTCTGCTGCAGCGCAAGAAGCAAGCCGTGCGCACCAGTTTGGATTCGCGCACCATTTGAGGGCGCCGATTTGGTGCATCGCCCGATGGGGCCGGCGCCCGGGGGCGATGCTAAACTTCAGGCAAGCCCTCTTTTCCAATCAACCATGAGGAACACGTCCATGGCCAACCCCAAGATCCTCGACGAAATCGGTTCGAAAGTCTCCGAGCTCCTCGCCAACAGCCCCGCCAAAGACCTGGAAAAGAACGCCCGCGCCCTGCTCGCCAGCGGCTTCTCCCAGCTCGATCTGGTGACCCGCGAAGAGTTCGAGGTGCAGCGCGAAGTGCTGGCCCACACCCGCGAGAAGCTCGCCGACCTGGAACACCGGGTCGCCCGCCTCGAGGCCGAGCTGGCCGCCCGCTCGCCGGCCGACGAATAAGCCGCCACGGCACCAAGCCACGAGGGCGCTGCGGCGCCCTCTTCCGTTTGTGGCCCACCAGCGGCCTCCCGCCACGGCACAGCCCGGCGGATGGCTCAGGGCGCTGCGCCCGACACGTGGCGCCGGGCCGGGCGGCGTAACACTTTCGTCACACGCCCCGAGGAAAATTGCAGAATGAAGAAAGTCCTCATCGCGAGCCTGCTGCTGTCGGCCGCTCCCGCTGCGCTTGCCGCGCGCCCCTTCGTCACCGACGATGCCCGCCTGACGAACGCCGGCAGCTGCCAGCTCGAAGCCTGGGCCCGCTTTTACGAACACAGCCGCGAGCTGTGGGCCTTGCCTGCCTGCAACCCGACCGGCAATCTCGAATTCACCGCTGGCGGCGGCATCGCCACCAACGACGCACGCCGCACCACAGAAGACTACGTCCTGCAACTCAAGACGCTGTTCCGGGCGCTCGAAACCAACGGCTGGGGCTGGGGCCTGGGGCTCGGCACCGTCCGCCACCCGAAGATCAACCCCGGCCCTAACCTTCTGGGCAACACCTACGCCTACGTGCCGGTCTCGTTCTCGTTCAACGACGACAAGCTGGTCGTGCATACAAACGTCGGCCTCCTGCGCGACCGCGCCAGCGGCGAGAACAACATGACCTGGGGCGTCGGCGGCGAATTCCAGGCAACGCCCCAGCTTCTGCTGATCGCCGAGACCTTCGGCGACCACCGCAACCAGCCTTACCTGCAGGTCGGCGGGCGTTATGCGATCCGCCCCAACCTCGTCCAGGTGGACACCACGATCGGCCAGCAGCTGAGCGGGCCGGCGAGCAGCCGCTGGATATCCATCGGTCTGCGCCTGACGCCCGAACGCCTGTTCTGAGAAGCTGCGCGCCCGGAGGCCGGCCCGGCCCCGAGCGCCTCGCCGTCGGTGCCCTGCCATAAGGCTGCAGCCCGTCCCGGAACCGGCTAAACTCCAGGCTTTATGCGGATCTCATCATGAGCCTGGCCGTCCTGACCAGTCGCGCCCTCGTCGGCCTGGCCGCCCCCGAGGTCAGCGTCGAAGTCCACCTTGCCAACGGCCTGCCCGCCTTCGCGCTGGTCGGGCTGCCCGACATCGAGGTGCGCGAGGCCCGCGACCGGGTGCGCGCCGCGCTGCAGACCAGCCAGTTCGAGTTTCCCCAGCGGCGCATCACCGTCAACCTCGCCCCCGCCGACCTGCCCAAAGAGGGCGGCTGCTTCGACCTCGCGATCGCCCTGGGCATCCTGGCCGCCTCCGGGCAGATCCCCGCCGACGCCCTCGCCCAGTACGAGTTCTCCGGCGAGCTCTCGCTGTCGGGCGAGCTGCGCCCGGTGCGGGGCAGCCTGGCCCTGGCCCGCCAGGCCGCCGAGAGCGGGCGCACCCTCGTCCTGCCGTCGACCAACGCCGCCGAGGCCGCGCTGGTGAATGGCGTCACCATCCTGCCGGCGCCCAACCTGCTCGCCGTCGTCGCCCACCTGTGCCGGCACACGCCGCTCGAACCCTACACCGGCGCCCCCCTCGCCCCGCCGCCCAGCTACCCCGACCTCGCCGACGTCAAAGGCCAGATCCAGGCCCGGCGCGCCCTGGAGGTCGCCGCCAGCGGCCAGCATTCGCTGCTCTTCTACGGCCCGCCGGGCACTGGCAAGTCGATGCTCGCCCAGCGCCTGCCGGGCCTGCTACCGCCGCTGAGCGACGCCGAAGCCCTCGAGACCGCGGCGATCCATTCGGTGGAAGGCAGCTTCCGCCCCGAACGCTGGCGCCAGCGCCCGATCCGTGCGCCGCATCACTCGGCCTCCACCGCGGCCCTGGTGGGCGGTGGCAGCACGCCGCGGCCCGGTGAGATCAGCCTCGCCCACAACGGCGTGCTGTTCCTCGACGAGCTGCCCGAGTTCGACCGGCGCGTCCTCGAAGCCCTGCGCGAGCCCCTCGAGAGCGGCCACATCACGATCTCCCGCGCGGCGCGGCGGGCCGAATTCCCAGCCCGCTTCCAGCTCGTCGCGGCAATGAACCCCTGCCCCTGCGGCTTCCATGGCCACCCGGACGGGCGCTGCCGATGCACGCCCGAGCAGATCGCCCGCTACCGGGGCAAGCTCTCCGGCCCGCTCCTCGACCGCATCGACCTGCTCCTCGAAGTGCCGATGCTGTCGGTGGCCGACCTCCAGGCGGCGCCCGCCGGCGAGGCCTCGGCGGCGGTGCGGGAGCGGGTCGCGCGCTGCCGGGCGCTCCAGCTGGCGCGCCAGGGCAAGCCCAACGCCAGCCTCGCCGGTGCCGAGATCGAGGCCTGGTGCCAGCCCGACGCGGCCGGCGGCAAACTGTTGCAAAGCGCCATCGAGCGCCTCGGCCTGTCGGCCCGCGGCTACCATCGCATCCTGAAGGTCGCGCGTACAATCGCGGACATGAGCGAATCCCCGGCCATCGGCGCAACCCACGTGGCCGAAGCCATCCAGAGCCGTCGCGGCCTCGCTTGAGGCGCCCGCCCAGCGTGCCTCACGCCCTACCCCATCATTCAAGCAGGAGTTTCACGTGGCATCCACCCCATCCACCGGCGCCCGCCAGGGCAAGAACTGGTTCTTGTGGTTCATCGGCTTCACCGTACTGGGCTTAGCGCTCTTCATCGGCTACACCTGGCTGGTGCTCAGCTGGAGCTACTCCTCCGGCGAACGGGCCGGCTACGTTCAGAAATTTTCGCAGAAGGGCTGGCTGTGCAAGACCTGGGAAGGCGAGCTGGCCATCGTCGCGATCCCCGGCAGCCTGCCCGAGATCTTTCCCTTCACCGTACGTGACGACAAGGTGGCCGCCGAGATCAACGCGGTGATGGGCAAGCGGGTGTCCCTCGCCTACCAGCAGCACCTGGGCATCCCGTCCACCTGCTTCGGCGAGACGGGCTATTACGTCGACAAGGTGCACGTCGTCGAATAAGGGGCTGCTGGGGAATGGGTCGTGGGAAATGGGGAGTGGACAGGCGCTCCGCCCGCCCCGCCCCCCACTCCCCGCAAAGCACCACGCACACGGCACCAGGCAACGGGAAAAAGCCCGAGCCCCCTCTCCCCATTTCCCACTGCCCACCTCCCACTCCCCAAGATCCATGCCCTACATCCAACTGGCGCTGCTGCTCGCGGCGCTGGCCACGGTCGGCCCCTTCTCGATCGACACCTACCTGCCAGCGCTGCACGCGATCGGCAGCGATCTGGGTGCCAGCCAGCTCCAGGTCCAGCAGACCCTCACCGCCTACATGCTGCCGATGGCGGCGATGGTGCTGTGGCACGGCGCGCTGTCCGACGCCTGGGGGCGCAAGCGCGTGATCGTGGTGTCGATGCTGCTCTTCGCGCTGGCCTCGCTGGTGTGCGTGTTCGCCGGCAGCATCGAGACGCTGCTCGTCGGCCGCGCGCTGCAAGGCATCAGCGCCGGGGCGGGCATGGTGGTGGGTCGTGCGGTGGTGCGCGATCTGCACGAAGGGCCGGCCGCCCAGCGCCTGATGAGCCATGTCAGCATGACCTTTGCCCTCGGCCCGGCGATCGCGCCGATGCTCGGCGGCTGGATCTTCATGGCCTTCGGCTGGCGGGCCGTGTTCGTCTTCCTGGCTTTGCTCGGGCTGGGCCTGGCCATGGTCACCGCCCGGCAGCTCCACGAGACGCTGCCGCCGGCAGCCCGCCAGCCGCTGCACCCGGTGCTCCTGGCCCGGCGCTACGGCCGGGTGCTGTCGACGCCGGGCTTCCTGCTGCTGACCCTGGCCGGCGGCTTCGGCTTCAACGCCTATTTCATTTACGTGCTGTCGGCGCCGGTGTTCCTGATCCAGCACCTCGGCCTGGCGGAGACCGGCTTCGGCTGGTTCTTCATCCCCACGGTGCTGGCGATGATGGCCGGCTCGGCGGTGTCGGCGCGGCTCGCCGGGCGGCTGTCGCCGGCGCGCACGGTGGGCGTCTCCGTGGCGACGATGCTCGCGGCGGCGGCCTGCAACCTGGCGGTGTCCGCCCTGCTCTCGCCCGGCCTGCCCCAGTCGGTGCTGCCGATCATGCTGCACACCTTCGGCATGGCGATCGGGCTGCCCTGCCTCACGCTGCTGGCGCTGGACTACTTCCCCGAGCACCGCGGGCTGGCCTCGAGCTGCCAGAGCTTCCTGCAGATGCTGGTCAGCTCGCTGTGCGCCGGCCTCGCCGCGCCGGCGCTGTGGGGCTCGGTGCGCCAACTGGCCCTCGGCTCGGCCGCCAGCCTGACGCTCAGCCTGGTGTGCTGCGGACTGTGGTGGCTGCGCTTTCACCCCCGCGCGGAGGCGCGGCCATGAGGTGGTCCGAATCCATCGACATGTACTGCGAGCGCACCGACCCGAGCCTGTGGTCTGAGCCCCTCAACGCGGTCACCAACCTGGCCTTCCTCGCCGCCGCCGTGCTGCTGTGGCGGCAGGCCGGGCGCGGCGCCGGGCGGGACGTGCGGGCGCTGACGCTGCTGATCGCCGCAGTCGGCCTGGGCAGCATCGCCTTCCACACCATCGCGACACGCTGGGCGGCGCTGCTCGACATCGGCTTCATCGCCGTCTTCGTGCTGTACTTCCATCAGCGCTTCCAGGTGCATGCACTGGGGCGCAGCAACGGCGCCGCCAACTTGGGCGTGGGTGTCTTCGTGGTGCTGGCCGGGCTGTTCGTGCTGGCCACCAAGCAGCTGCCGACCCTCAGCCAGAACGACTCCGAAAGCTACCTGGCGCCCTTCCTGCTGCTCCTGGTGTGCGCCCGGCAGGCTGCGCCGCGCTGGCCGGTGGCGGCCCGCTGGCTCAAGCGGGCGGCCGGGCTGTTCATGGTGAGCCTTGTCTGCCGCGCCATCGACCAGCCCCTGTGCGAGGCCTGGCCGGCCGGCACCCACCTGGGCTGGCACCTCATCAACGCGGCAATGCTGTATTGCTGCATGCGCGGGCTGCTCGCCGCCCGGCCGGCGGCGACCGGCTGAAGAAGCCTCAGCCCGCCAGCTCCCGCTCGGCCCAGAACAGGGCGGTGATCGTCTTGGCGTCGGTGATGCGGCCGTCGAACACCGCCGCCCGCGCCTCGGCAAGCGGCATCCGGATGATCTCCAGAAACTCCCCCTCGTCCCAGGCATGCCCCACGTGGTGAAGGCCGGTGGCGAGGAAGATCTCGATCCGCTCGTCCGAATAGCCGATGCACGGGTGCATCACCCCTAGGTGCCGCCAGGCGGTGCCGACGTAGCCGGTCTCCTCCTGCAGTTCCCGGCGGGCGCAGGCCAGGATGTCCTCGCCGGCGTCGATCTTGCCGGCGGGCAGCTCCAGGAAGGCCCGCCGCAGGGGGTAGCGGAACTGGCGCTCGAAGATCAGCGTACCGTCCTCACACACCGGGA
>JAEUNU010000173.1 GCA_016789125.1 Zoogloea sp.
CCAAACCTAACTGGGTTCCCACCTTGATCCGTGTGACGCGGCGTTTGATCCTGTCCTGACCCATCACTGTCTCAACCTCATCGCTGTACGCCTAATCGTAGCCCAAGCGCTCGGGCAGGAGTTTCGCGACACCCTCTGAAGTCGCCCCTACAGGGGGCACCTGCTGCAGCGCCCCGGCGAAGCACCATCCCATCGCCAGAGCGCCTCCCCGTTCAATTGCTCCGCATTTTCGCCGATCCGCCGCCGGAGGTCACGCCGCAGGCAGCAAGGCCCGCGGCGACCGCGTCGGCGGTGAGGGCGCGGCGGGCGGGGCTGGCCAGCTCGCGCTCCTCGTCGCGGTTGATGATTACGCCAGCCTCGAGCAGCACGCCGGGCAGGCGGGTGTATTTGAGCACCACCAGGTTGTCGTAGTAGTACACACCGTTGCGCTCGTCGGCCCACGGCCGGCCAACGCCATCGGCGCCCACGGCATGGTGGGGCGTGGGCCGCAGACCAGCCGAACGCAGGGCCGCGCCGATGGCGCTGGCGCAGGCCAGGCTCTGAGTCAGCTGCGGGTTGCGCCGCGACACGAAGAGCGAAAAGCCCGACGCCGATTCGGAATGGGCCAGCGTGCGGCCACGCCACACCCAGGGCTCAAGCAGGTGGGCCTTCACCGAGTCGTGATGCACCGACAGCAAAAAGGTGGCGCCGCCCTCCTCCGCCTCTCGCGGACGGGCATGCAGGTCGGCCAGCTCGCCGCGGTGGCCGATCAGGCGCACCGCCACGCCGTCGGCAGCCAGACGCGCAGCGATCACCGCGGCGAGGGAATGGTTGTATTCGAACTCCGGCACGCCGTAGGCGCTGGTAGCGCCGGGCTTGGCCAGGAAGTGGCCGACATCCACCGCCACCGTCGCCGCCTGGGCGCCCGTTGCCGCCAGGGCACCGAGTGCCCACGCCAGCGCCCCCTGCCGCAACGGCCTCACTCGCCGCCCTCCACCACCTGCACCGGCCGCCAGCCCCGCTGCGCGAGCCGTTCGAGCAGGCCCGCCGGTCCGCCGAAGTGGCCGGCGCCCACCGCGATGAAGGGGCGCGGGCCATGCTGCAGGCGCGCGGAGATCACCTCGGCCATCTCGGCATTGCGCTGGTCGAGGAGGTCGGCGAGCAGTGGCTCCGTGCCGGGGCCGGCCATCTCCTCGCGCATCAGCCGGTCGAGGGCAGCCGGGTCACCCTGGCGCCAGGCGTCCAGCATTGCGCCGAAGTAACGGCTGCCGGACTGCTGCTCGATGAGCTCGATGACCTCGACGAGGCTCGCCAGCTGCGCCGCATCGCCCCCCGCCGACAGCGCGGCGATCTGGCGCTCGACGGTTTCGAGGGACCACAAAGGCAGGCCGCGCGCCCGGGCCTGGGTGGCGAGCCACAGGTCGACGCCCTGCTCGGTGTGGAAGCCGGCCAGCCGGGCGGCCTGCAGCGTCATCAGGGTGCCGAGTAGCCAGGGCTGCATGCGCTGCGCCGACGCGTCCGCCACGCCGACCGCCGCCAGCGCCGCGACCAGACGGGGGCGGAGCGCTGGCGGCAGGTGTTCATCCAGCCGACGCTCGGGTGGCAGCATGCCGGCCCGGGCCAGCGCTGGCCCGAGGGCCGGGTCGGCGGGATCGAGCTCGAGGGCCAGGCTGTCGGCGGCGGCCAGGGCCTCGCGAACCGGCGCCGGCAGCGGAAAGCAGGCCGCATCGCAGACATGGATGGTGCCGTAGAGCC
This sequence comes from Zoogloea sp., assembly GCA_016789125.1. Classification (GTDB taxonomy): domain Bacteria; phylum Pseudomonadota; class Gammaproteobacteria; order Burkholderiales; family Rhodocyclaceae; genus Zoogloea. The sequence continues at coordinate 1,735 of JAEUNU010000173.1, forward strand.
AGCCGCGCAGCACGCCCCGGGCATCCTGGAGTTCCCACAGGAACAGCGGCCCGCCGGCCGCCGCCAGCCCGGCCCACAGCGCCAACGCCAGCGACAGCAGCGCGCGGCTCCCCATACGCAAGACCCTGATCCCCAACTTGCCACCACCCGCTACAATGCGCGACCACGAAAGACCCGCATCATGCCCCAAACCACCGTCCTCCCGCCCGCCATCCTGCTGATGGGCCCCACCGCCAGCGGCAAGACCGCCTGCGCGCTGGCCCTCGCCCGGGCGCTGCCGGTCGAGATCGTCAGCGTGGATTCCGCGCTGGTCTATCGCGACATGAACATCGGCACCGCCAAGCCCAGCCGCGACGAGCTGGCCGCCTGCCCCCACCACCTGATCGACATCGTCACGCCCGAAGAAGCATATTCCGCCGCCCTCTTCTGTGCCGACGCGCGCCGGCTGATGGGCGAGATCACCGCCCGCGGCCGCATCCCGCTGCTGGTGGGCGGCACCATGCTGTATTACAAGGCGCTGCGCGAAGGGCTGTCGGAACTCCCCGAGGCCGACCCGATCCTGCGCCGCGAGATCGAGGACGCCGCCGCCCGCGACGGCTGGCCGGCTCTCCACGCCGAGCTGGCCCGCCTCGACCCCGACGCTGCTGCCCGCCTGCAGCCCCGCGACGCCCAGCGCATCCAGCGGGCGCTGGAGATCGTGCGGCTCACCGGCCAGCCGCTGGCCGCCAGCTACGCCCGCCGCGACGCTGCCGCCGACACCCACCGCTACCTGCCCATCGCCCTGGCGCCCGCCGACCGCGCGGTGCTCCACGCGCGCATCGCCCGGCGCTTCGATGCGATGCTGCTGGCAGGCTTTGTGGATGAAGTCGCGGCGCTGCGCGAGAAGTACCACCTCACACCCGATCTGCCGTCGATGCGCTGCGTGGGCTACCGCCAGGCGCTGGAATACCTCGACGGAGAGGTCAGCCTCGCCACCTTCCGCGACAAGGGCATCTTCGCCACCCGCCAGCTCGCCAAGCGTCAGCTCACCTGGCAACGCAACTTCCGCGACAACTGGCCGGAGCTGGCCGAGGTGGACAGCCTCGCCGCGGACGCCGAGGCGCGGGTCCGCGCCCTGGTTGAAGCCGCGCTGGGCTGAAGCCCGGCCGATAAAAAATGCGGAGGGCCGGATCAGCCCTCCGCATCGCGGCAATGCCATCTCCCGGGCCTCAGCCCGGGGCGTTCGTCACGCCCCGGCGCGCTTGCGGCGCATCTGCAGCAAACCCATCAGGCCCAACGCCGACAGCGCCAGTGCAGACGGCTCCGGCACCGTGCCACCGGCCGGCGGTGCGGGCGGCAGCGGCGCCAGCGCTCCGGTGTATTCGATGGAGGCCGTATAGGCCCCCTGGGAACCCGTCTTGTTGCCCGGCGTCAGGCTGAGGGGGTTCCAGGACAGCGCGTTGTTGAAAGCCGTCCATTGGTAGCCGAGAACAGCCAGGAAATAGTCGTCGTCCACAGCGACGTTAAAGTCGAAGTAGGACCGCGTGCCGTACAGCGAGAGATTCTCGTCGTCGTTGTAGGTCATCAGCACGCCCTGGGAGTTGTAAAGGGCGGCAACGGTATCGAGGGAGCCGAGGGGAGACGTGTCCCCGACCGTGCGGACCTTGATGTTTCCACCCGCAGCAAATCGGCCGAGCTTGAAGAAGTCGTAATCCGCATTGCCATCGACCGGGTTCACCGTGATATCACCCAGAATAGATAGAGCCCCCGCCCCCGTCAGGCCGAGCGCCTGCGCATTGGGGACGGAACCATTGTTTTCGACCTCCACGACCTGGGCCGACACAGGCAAGGCTAAAGACAGGGCAGCAAGGGCGATGAATCTTTTGATCATGGGATAACCTCATTGTTTAATTTGCAGACATTTCGTTTGCAAATCCCATGCCAAAAGAAAAAATCAATACATTTCAGTTACTTGAAAATAATATCCAAAGACCCAAAATGGGAAATGTAAAATCGTCTGACACGTTTTTTCACGCACTTCAATTCGATTTCAAATAAGCATCCGAATTCAAGGAACTAAGTCACGCACAGCCGGACTTGCAGAGGCCTATTGTGGGGCGTCACCCACCCGCAAATACGGCGGACGTAACTTATTACACGGGCCTGATCCACGCAATCGCGCCAGGCGCCAGAAAATCGGGCTGCCGGCAATGATCCCATTTGCCTCCATTATTTCCATGGACATAAGCCGTCCGATTTGTCACGAGACGGCAACCGCCTGCCCTGCCCGGATTCGATGACAGCGCGCTGCACCATGACGCACCCCGCGAACCGGGCCGGCATGCGGCGCTGCGGCGCGGGCGAAGCCCGGTGCGCGCGCCCCCGTCGCCCCGGTGGTAGAATTTTGGCCCGGTACTTCTGAGGTGACTCCCGATGGAATTTACAGAACAGCTTCGCGTTGAAGTCCAGCGCTCCGTGGCAGCCTCCCTGGCCGAAGACATCGGCACCGGCGACCTCACCGCCCGCCTCGTGCAGGCCAACCGCATGGCCCGCGGCCGCGTGATCACCCGCGAAGACGCCATCCTGTGCGGCACCGCCTGGTTCGACGCCGCCTTCATGGCCCTCGAGCCCGACGCCTCGGTGATCTGGCACGCCCGTGACGGCGAGCGCATCAAGCCCGGCCAGCTGCTCTGTGAAATCGACGCCTCGGCCCGCGCCCTGCTCACCGCCGAGCGCACCGGCCTCAACTTCGTCCAGCTGCTGTCGGGCACCGCCACCATGACCGCCACCTATGTGCAGGCCGTGGCCGGCACTGGCGCCAAGATCGTCGACACCCGCAAGACCCTGCCTGGCCTGCGCCTGGCGCAGAAATACGCGGTGCGCGTCGGCGGCGGCACCAACCACCGCATCGGCCTCTACGACGGCATCCTGATCAAGGAAAACCACATCATCGCCGCCGGCAGCATCAAGGCTGTGATCGAAAACGCCCGCGCCATCGCCCCGTCGAACGTGTTCATCGAAGTCGAGGTCGAGAACCTCGGCCAGCTCGAGGAAGCCCTCGCCGCCGGCGCCAGGATGATCCTGCTCGACAACATGAGCCTCGACCAGATGCGCGAAGCCGTCGCCATCAACAAGGGTCGTGCCGAGCTCGAAGCCTCCGGCGGCGTGAACCTCGAGCGCGTGCGGGCGATTGCCGAGACCGGCGTAGACCGCATCTCCATCGGCAGCCTCACCAAGGACGTGCACGCCGTCGATCTCTCCCTGCGCCACGTGGAAGAGTAAGCCGCCAGCGCGTCAGGCCCGGCCCGCCGCCGGGCCTTTTGTTTTTCCAGCACCGTATTTCCGGCTTTCCGCCCATGAAGATCGAATTCGACGGCCCCGTCTCCAAGGCCAACGCAGCCACCCTGTCCCAGGTCCTCGAGGCCCTGTTGTCGCGCATTCAGGCCCGCGACACCAGGCTCGACCTGTCGCTTCTCGCCCGCATCATCGTCACCGACCAGCTCGCCGCCACCGAGCAGCAGCTCGGTGCCACGCCCGTGGCCGGCGAGCACCTGTCGCGCATCGTCGCCGACGGCGCGGGCGGCCAGCTCGCCCTGCTCTTCGACGGTGCCCGCCTGTGGCAGATCCTCGAAGGCGACGGCGCCGAGATCGCCCGCCTGATCCACCACCTGCACAAGGAATGCTGGCGCCTCCACGACGCCCGCGCGCCCCAGGCCGCCGCAGCCGACACGCCGCTGGCCCGCGCCCTGGCTCCGATCGTCGCCGCGATGTGGCAGGAATACCGCATCAACCGGCGCAGCGCCTGGTCGCTGCCGCCCGATTCCGACCTGCTCCTCAACCACCTGGCTGCCCTGCTGCAGGCCCTGCCTGGCGGCATGCAGGAAGAGATCACCCTGTATTTCGCCGACCAGGACCTCGACGGCCTGTTCGCCAAGAGCCTCGGCCGCATTGCCCACCTGATGCAGGCCGTCGCCCATGTGCAAGGCTACCTCGACGGCATGGGCCAACCCCTCGCAGCGGTGAGCGGCGAGATGCACGAGCTCGTCGCCGGCTCCTTCCTGTCGCCGATCTGGCTCACCACCGCCCAGCACCTCGCCGCCGGGCACGACATCGAGCCGGGCGAGCTCGCCGACGTGCCCCTGCGCCGCGACATCCACAACGCCTTCGCCACCTTCGGCCTGCAGCTGCGCGAGGAAGACGGCGACGTATGGGTGGACGTGCAGCCCATCGCCCGGCCGGAGACGCTGCACTGAGGGCATGAGCTGTAGGTGCGGCTTCAGCCGCACACAAAGAACAAACTGGGGGCTACCTTGGTTTTACCGGCTGAGTGCGACTGAAGCCGCACCCACAAAGCGCGCCACCCGTTCGAGGTGTTTCCGCGGACGACGCCACAGCCGTCAGTAATGCGGCGGGATCTCGTCCCGCAGGTCGCGCGCCTCGGCGCTCGGTGAAGCCGCCTGCATCTGCTGGTAGAGCAGGCGGATCTGTCGCTGGAGGGCGTCGATCTGCTCCTGCTGGCGGTGCACCGTGAGGTTGAGGGTATC